>CAYSED010000005.1:0-57572 GCA_964429935.1 uncultured Hyphomonadaceae bacterium | reverse complement strand
CGGAAGATCTCGGCGATGCGCAGGTCCTTGACGAGGGTCTCGCCGGTGCCGGCGACCTTGAAGAGGGCAAGCTCGCGCTCGACGCCGCGCTTGGATTTCGTGATGTCGACGACGCTGCCGACGGGAACAAGCCGCAGGAGCTGGGCCTCGATCTGTTCGAGCGTGTGCGGCGTGCCGGAGGTGACGATGGTGATGCGCGAGCGGTGGCGCGTCTGGTCGACCTCGGCGACGGTCAGGCTCTCGATATTGTAGCCGCGCGCGGAGAACAGGCCGACGACACGGGCGAGGACGCCCGGCTCGTTGTCGACCATGATCGCGAGCGTGCGGCGCTCGGCGACCTCGTCCTCATGGGACATGTCATAGGCGGAGGCTGGCGGCTTGAGGCTCATGACGCACCATTGCCGGGGCGGGGCGCGACATCGCTCTCGTCTATGGCACCGGGGCGGCGGCTCATGAGTTCGGCGCGCAAGGTGCTCGCCTGGCGGACCGAGGCGGCCTGGTCGTCGCGGCTCTTGCGGTTGAAGCGCTCGAGCAGGAGGTCAAACTCCTTCGGATCGACATGGCTTTGCAGCTCCGAGACGAACAGACGGCGGCAGCGCCAGATATAGTCCCCGCCCTGTTTGCAGGCTTCGGTCTGGCCGAGAGCGCGGACCTCGTAGAAGGCGAACATCAGCGCGTCGAGAATGGGCGGACGCCAGCCGCGAAAGGCGGCTTCCTTGTGTGCGCCGTGGCCCTTGCGGGCAAGAAAGCCGTGGCCCTTGTCGTCAATGTTCGGGAAATAGAGCCGCCCGCGATCGACAAGTGCCGAGAGCGTGCGGGCGACTGCGAGCTGTTGCTCGCGAAAATCCGGCAAGTCCATGCGGTCGCAGAGGTCCTGCGCTTCGGCGAGAGCCTCGATCGCCTCCTCGCCCCAGCGCAGGATCAGCTCATCGGACTGGCGGCGCACGGAAAGCTGGGCGAAATGGTCGGCCCGGCGGGCCTGGCGACCGGCCACGAACGCCCCAAGCAGGGCCAGCCCGGCCGAGCCGAAGCCGAGAATCTCGCGGGCATTCCGGAGGACGAAGGCGACAAGGTCGAAATCAGAGTTCACGGGCGCGTTGCTCCCCTCGCCTAGGCTGCTCATACCCTGCCATGACAGGCGCAGCGCGCTCAACTCAAAGCTACACGCGGTCATACGAGCTTGCGCCCTTCCTCGCTGATTTCGTCGCCCGTGATGTCGGCGAGGATCATTTCATTATGGGCGGCACCCGACGGGATCATCGGCAGGCAGTTCTCGTTCTTGGTGACGCGGCAGTCGAAGATGACGGGTTTCGGGCTGTCGATCATTTCGATGATTTTGGCGTCGAGCTCGGCCGGGTCGTCACAGCGTATGCCATGGGCCCCGTAGGCTTCGGCCAGCTTGACGAAATCCGGGAGCGCATCGGAATAGGAATGCGAATAGCGCTCGCCATGCAGGAGTTGCTGCCACTGGCGGACCATGCCCATCCATTCATTGTTGAGAATGAAGACCTTGATCGGCAGGTTGTGCTGCACGGCGGTCGACATTTCCTGCATGACCATCTGGACCGAGGCTTCCCCGGCAATGTCGATGACGAGGCCGCCCGGATGCGCCGCCTGGACGCCGACGGCGGCAGGCAGGCCATAGCCCATCGTGCCGAGCCCGCCGGACGTCATCCAGCGGTTCGGCTCCTCGAAGCGGTAGAACTGGGCGGCCCACATCTGGTGCTGGCCGACCTCGGTCGTGATATAGGTGTCGCGGTCCCGCGTCAGCGCGTAAAGGCGCTCGATCGCGTATTGCGGCTTGATCTCGGTTCTCGACGGCGCATAGGCAAAGCAGTCCCGCGCGCGCCAGGCAGCAATCTCCGCCTTCCAGCTATCGAGCGAGGGTGCCTTTGCCACGGACGCTGTCCAGCCTTCGAGCAGGGCCTCTAGCGCCTTGCCGCAATCGGCAATCACGGGCAGGTCGACCCGGACGGTCTTGTTGATCGAGGATGCGTCGATATCGATGTGGATCTTCGCCGAACCCGGCGAAAACGCATCGATGCGGCCTGTCACGCGGTCATCGAAGCGCGCGCCGACACAGATCATCAGGTCGCAATCGTGCATGGCATTGTTCGCCTCGAAACTGCCATGCATGCCGAGCATGCCGAGCCAGTCCGGATGGGAGGCCGGGAAGGCCCCGAGCCCCATCAGCGTGGAGGTGACGGGGAAGCCGGTCGCGGCCTGGAGGGCGCGAAGGGCCTTTGCTGCGCGCGGGCCGGAATTGATGACGCCGCCCCCGGTATAGAAGACGGGGCGCTTGGCAGCCTTCATCAGTCGGACGGCCTGCCGGATGGCGGCCGGGTCCGGTTCGGTCTTCGGGCGATAGGTCGGCAGGTTGACGACATGCTTGCCGCGATAGGGCCCGCGGGCGAACTGGATGTCCTTCGGAATATCGACGACGACGGGGCCGGGACGACCGGAGGTCGCGACATGGAAGGCTTCGTGGATCGTCTCGGCGAGGTCCTCGATATGCATGACGAGATAATTGTACTTGGCGCAGCAGCGCGTGATGCCGACCGTGTCGCACTCCTGGAAAGCGTCGGTGCCGATGAGGTGGCTTGGCACCTGGCCGGTGATGACGACCATGGGGATGGAATCCATCATCGCATCGGTGATCGGGGTGACCATGTTGGTTGCGCCGGGGCCGGAGGTGACGAGCGCAACGCCGCACTTGCCGGTCGAGCGGGCATAGCCTTCGGCGGCGTGGCCGGCCCCCTGTTCGTGGCGGACGAGGATGTGGCGGATGCCGCTCGCGCCATCGTCTTCGTGGAGGGCATCATAGATCGGCAGGACCGCGCCGCCCGGATAGCCAAACATGACCTCTACCCCCTGTTCCTTCAGGGCGGTGATGACCATTTCGGCCCCGGTCATTGTGGTCGTGTCTTGCGAAATGTCGGTCTTCATATGCTTGCCTTTCACGCCCCGGATGGGCTCGTCCCGAATGCATTCGTCGTATGCCCCGGTGCAAAGAAAAAGGGCTCTGTTGCGAGAGCCCTTTCCAGCACTGCGCCTGTCGCGGCCTCTTGGCGGGCCACGATCAGGCGCTAGGTTACGACCAGATTGCGCGAACGCATGAGTGTTTCCTCCCTATGCTGCAAAAGGCATAACCTGCCCCTCAAACCCCGTCAATCTCCTTGTAGAGGGCAAAAATCACCTTCAGCCGCTGATCGAGGCTTTCCGAGGGAATGCGCGGCCAGAACGGGAACTGGTGGCCGATCCAGGTGAACTGCCGCTTGGCATAGCGGCGCGTATCGCGCTTGGCTTGCAGGGCGGCGGTCTCAGCGCTCATCTCGCCGCGAATATAGGCGGCAAGCCAAGGCATGCCATGCGCCTTCATCGCGGGCAGGTCGGGCGCGAGCTCTCGCGCGACGAGGGCGCGAGCCTCGTCCATGGCCCCTTCGATCAGCATGGATTCGAAGCGGCGCTCGATGCGGGCATAGAGCCGGGCGCGCTGCGGGGTGAGCGCGATGCCGAGCCAGGGCGTCTCGGCAAGCGGCCCCGGACGGCGCTGGCCGGTAAAGGCGGAGAGCGGCTTGCCGGTGGCAAGCCAGACCTCGTAGGCGCGGGCGAGGCGCTGGCGGTCTCCGGGCTTCAGCCGGGCGGCCGTCTCCGGATCGACTGCGGCGAGCCGGGCGTGCAGTCCCTCCCCGCCTTCGGACTGGGCGAGCGCACGAACCTCGCCGCGAATGTCTTCCGGCACGGGCGGAATTTCCGACAGGCCATCGGTGGCACCGAGGAGATAGAGCCCGGTACCGCCGACAAGGACCGGGACCGCGTCGCGGCTGCGGATGTCAGCAAGGACCGGTTCGAGGTCTTCGAGCCAGGCCCCGGTCGAGTAGCGCACGGCCGGATCGACATGGCCGAACAAGTGGTGCGGCGCGGCGGCGAGCTCCTCCTCGTCCGGACGGGCGGTCAGCACGCGCATGCCGGAATAGACCTGCATGCTGTCGGCATTGACGACCTCGCCGCCGAGCCGCTGGGCGAGCGCGATGGCAAGGGTGGTCTTGCCGCTGGCCGTGGGGCCGTGGATGAGGATTGCCGGTCGCACGGGAACAGGGGTAGACGGTGTCCGGGCCGCTGAAAAGGCCTTAAAACGGCGAGACTTCCATGAGCGATGCCAGAGCCTTTTCGCGCCATGTCATGGTTGCCGTCGGCCGCGAGCCAATGGGTCCTCTCCTGCAGGAATTGTTGAGGGAGGCGGGGCTCGGGGCAGGTCATGACATGCGCGTTCTAGGCAGCGGCAATCCGTGGCACGCAGCGGAAGCCGAGCTTGATGACGTGCCTGAAGAAGCGCTTGCGCGCCTGCGCGGCCTGTTGCCCGGCATCGGGGGGGCGGACCTTGCGCTGTTGCCCGCAGCGGGACGCCGCAAGCGGCTCCTGATCTCGGACATGGACTCGACGATCATCGGCCAGGAATGCCTTGACGAGCTGGCCGGTTTCGCCGGGCTGAAGGCGGAAATCTCTGCCATTACCGAACAGGCGATGCGGGGCGAACTGAATTTCGAGGAGGCGCTGCTGACGCGGGTCGGCAAGCTCGCAGGCCTGCCGGTGGACACGGTTTCGGAATGCTACCGGACGCGGATCACGCTCAATCCGGGGGCGAGGACGCTGGTGGCGACCATGGCGGCGCATGGGGCCCATTGCCTGCTTGTCTCGGGCGGGTTCACGGCGTTCACCTCGCGGGTCGCCGAAGCGGCGGGCTTTCATGGCCACCGGGCGAATACGCTGATTGACGATGGCAAGGTGCTGACGGGCGATGTCGGGAGGCCGATCCTCGGGCGGGAGGCAAAGCTCGCCGCGCTTGACGAGGCGGCGACGGCGCTCGGGCTGGCGCGGGCTGATGCGCTCGCGCTCGGTGACGGCGCGAACGATCTTGCGATGATCGAGGCGGCGGGGCTCGGCGTCGCGTTCCAGGCAAAGCCTGTGGTGGCGGCGAGGGCCCATGCGGCGATCCGGGCGAGCGACCTGACGGCCGCGCTCTATTTCCAGGGCTATTCGGACGCCGAGATTATCAGCCGGTAACGTCGAGCACGATCGAGAAGAAGAGATCCCGCCCGCTGCGCTTGATGTGGACGAGGAGCGGCGTGCCCGGGGCGAGCTCGGCATCGGAGACGGCGTCAATGAAGTCTGCCGGGCTGGTGACCGGCTTGAAGCCCGCCTCGACGATGACATCGCCCTTTTGCAGCTTGCCGAAGGCGGGCCCGCGCGGCGAGACCGACATGACGAGCGCGCCGCGAACATCGCTCGTGATCCCGTAATTGCGCCGCGCCGTCTCGTCGATGGCACCGGTATGCAGGCCGACCGAATTATTGGCGAGCCCGCCATCGGGCAAGGGCTCGGGGGTCGCCTCGTCCTCGGGCCGTTCCAGTTCGCCAAGCGTGACGCGGATCGTCTGGCGGCGGCGATCGCGGACAAGGGCGATGGGCACGGACTTGCCGATCTCGGTATCAGCGACGATGCGCGAGAGGACACGTTCCGACGTGATCTCGCGCCCGTCAAAGGTCAGGAGGAGGTCGCCGACCTCGAGCCCGGCCGCGCGCGCCGGGCCGTCGTCGGCGACATTGGTGAGAATGACGCCGGTCGCCCGGTCGAGACCGTAGCTGCGGGCAAGGTCCTGTGTGACCGCCTGGATGTTGACGCCGAGCCAGCCGCGCCGGGGCGCGCCGAAATCGATGATCTGGCGGGTGACCTGACGGGCGAGATTGGCCGGGATGGAAAAGCCGATGCCGATCGAGCCGCCGGTCGGCGAGATGATCGCCGTGTTCACGCCGACAACCTCGCCGGACAGGCTGAACAGCGGGCCGCCCGAATTGCCGCGATTGATCGCCGCGTCAGTCTGGATGAAATCGTCATAGCGGCCGGACTGGATGTCGCGCTCCAGAGCCGAGATGATGCCGACCGAGACCGAGCCGCCGAAGCCGAACGGGTTGCCGATGGCCATGACCCAGTCGCCGACCTCGGCGGCGTCGCTGTCGGCAAACTCGACAAAGGGCAGCGGCGTGTCGCTCTCGACCTTGAGGACGGCAAGGTCGGTGTCGGCGTCGCGGCCGACCAGCACGGCCGACAGCGACCGGCCGTCTGAAAAGACGATCTCGATCTCGTCGGCCGCCTCGATGACGTGATTCTTCGTGACGATCAGGCCGTCGGCGGAGATGACGAAGCCGGAACCGAGCGAGCCCTCGCGCCGGAAGCCGTCATCATCGCGATTGAAGAAGGGATTGAACCGTTCGAGCGGGCTCCCCTCCCCGAAATTCGGCAGGCCGCTGGCAACCGTCTGGGTCGTCGAGATATTGACGACGGCGGGCATCAGGCGCTTGGCGAGCGGCGAGAAACTTTCTGGCGCTTCGCGGGCCGAGACGCGCGGGCCGTCCGAGAGATTGATCGACTGGGCGAGCGCGGGCGGCACGGCGAACAAGGCCGCAGCGGCCAGTAATCCTGCAATGCGACCTGCCATGACTGATCCTTCCGTCCGATGCGACCTCGACATGAGTGATGATAGTGTTGGCAACCACAAGCGGCAACAAGATGGCAGGGGGTGCAAGGGGATGGGGCCTGGAACACCGTAATTGAAGCAACTCCGTTCAACTTTCCTGATGGCATGAATGGACCGGATCCACGCACTTACTCGGGCAAAGGCCATTATTAGTTCGACGGCTTGAAGCGTCCAAGCTCAACACCGAGCTGCTTCAGTCATTGCGCACGCAACCAAGGCATGCGAGCAAAAGGAGCCAAGCGTTCGTCGCGGCATGGAGATTTTATGTTTACGATTGCGGATCGCCGCGGGTCCTGATCTTTCAGGGCACCCAGAACCGAATGCCAGCGCGATAGCGCTGGGACATTGTTATGTCCGGCATTCATTCCACAATTTCCAGGCAATCTCTTGCCAGTTTGACCGTGCCGCAGAGCGGCACTGCCTATTGGCCTTATCGAAAGTCCAAGACATTGAAACAATACTTGAACATCCGCCTCGCCGAAGGACGGGACATCCCCGTCATCGCGACCATCGCTGACGAAACTGAGTTGTTTCCCTCCGACATGCTCGAAGCCATGATTGATGGCTATCTTACCCGTTCAACCCGCGACATCTGGTTCGTTGGCGACATTGGGGGAGATGTCATTTCATTCTGTTTCTGTGAACCCGAACGCATGACCGACGGCACCTGGAACTTGCTTGCCATCGGGGTAAGCCCGCCGAGCCAAGGGCAAGGCCACGGTGCAAGAATGATGGCATATCTCGAAGCTTATCTCGCCGGGCAAAGCGAGCGCATTCTATTGGTGGAAACGATGGGAACGCCCGAATTCGGACGGACACGCGAGTTCTATCGCAAGAACGGTTATATCGAGGAGGCCCGCATCCGGGAGTTCTACGGAGCAGGAGCCGACAAAGTCGTCTTCTGGAAACATTTGTAGAAGGAAAGCGGAGCGGGCCGCTGGCGGCTCGCTCCGAGCCTTTGGCGGTTATCGTCCCGCGTTGATGGCTCTCTCGTCTGGTCTTCCGGAATATCCGGTGAAGACGCCACCAAAGGCGAAGGATTGGCGCACCTTGTTTTCGGCACGCCGCGCCCCGCCCTAGAACCTCAGCGACACATAGATGATGACTGCGCCGCCGGCGGCCGTGAGGAAGCCCGCCCTGATGATCTCTATTTGGTCGACGCTTGCAAGCCAGGCCGACATCCGGCGCAGGAGGTCCGGCAGGAGGCCGAAGACGAGCCCGTCCATCAGCATCCACGCGCCGATGCCGAAGGTGACGAGTTCAAGCCAGGTGAGGGTCACCGCGCGCCAGCCTGCTCCTCGAAGACGCGGCAGATATTGAGATTGTCCGGCGAGACGACGACCTGCGTGCCGTCCTTGATCGCTTCCTCGCAGGCGATGAGCGAGCGATAGAAGCGGAAGAAGTCCGGATCGCGATTATAGGCCTCGGCATAGATCTCGGCGCGCTTGGCATCGCCTTCGCCGCGAATGATCTCGGCCTGCTCGCGGGCCTGCGCCTCGATGACGAGCGCGTCGCGGGCCGCTTCGGCGCGGGTCCGGCGGGCACGCTCCTCGCCGGATGCGCGGATGCCCTCTGCCTCCTGGCGCCGGGCCGAACTCATCCGGTCATAGACCCCGGCGGTCACCTCGTCCGGAAGGTCGGCCTGCAGGATGCGCACGTCGATTATGTCGATGCCGTCCTCGGCAAGGTCGGTGTTCACGGTCGTGCGGATGCGGTCCATCAGCAGGGAGCGCTGGCCGGAGACGATTTCCGGAACCGGCACGGTGCCGAGCGCCTCGCGGATCGCCGATTCGGTGACGCGGCCGATCTGGGCGGCGGCGCTGCGTTCGGTGCGCAGGCGCTGGTAGAACCGCAGGGGGTTGCTGATCCGCCAGCGGACGAAGGCATCGACCTCGAGCCGGCGCTGGTCGGACGCGAGCACTTCAAGATCGGTGACATCGAGCCCGAGATTCTTGCGGTCCATGATTACGGCCTGCTCTGCGAACGGCACCTTGAAATAGAGCCCCGCCTCGTCCGTCCCCGGCGCATTCCGCACGGCGACGGGATCGCCGAAGCGGAGCACGAGCGCCTGCTGGTCCTGGCGGACCGTGTAGAACGAACTCGACGCGACGATCAGTCCGAGCACGATGAGGGCGATCAAGCCCCAGCCGAGATAACGCATGGGTCACTGCCCTCCCTGGGTGCGGACCGTGCGGTCGAGCGGCAGATAGGGCACCGCGCCCGCCTCGCTGTCGAGCACGATCTTGTCGGACCGGCCAAGCACGGTCTCGAGTGTTTCGAGAAACATCCGCTCGCGGGTCACGCGCGGCGCCTGCACATATTCGGCATAGATCTGGGTGAAACGCTGGGCCTCGCCATTCGCATCCGCAATCACGCGGTCGCGATAGCCCTGGGCCTCGGCGAGGAGGCGCTCGGCGGTGCCGCGCGCTTCCGGGACGACCCGGTTGGCTTCGCGCTGCGCCTGGTTGATGACGGTCTGGGCGTCCTGTTCGGCGACGTTCACGTCATTGAAGGCGGCGATGACCTGCGCGGGTGGATCGGCCCTGCGTATCTGGACGTCGAGGATGTCGATGCCGGCCCGGTAGTCGTCGAGCAAAGCCTGTGCCTGCTGCTGGACTTCGAGCTGCACGGCGGCGCGCTCGTTGGTGATGAGGCTCTGCAGGCGGCTCTTGCCGACAACTTCGCGCATGACGCTTTCGGAGACCCGCCGCACGGCCGCCTCGGGCTCCTTCACATTGAGGATGAAATCCTGCGGGGCATCGGTCTTGACCTTCCAGTACATCGAGAACTGGATATCGACGATGTTCTCGTCGGAGGTCAGCATGAGGCTCTCGGCCGGGGTCGCCCCGATGGAGATTTCCTGGCGCTCCTCGACGGCGACAACCTCATGGGTCTCGATCGGGCTCGGCAGATGAAAATGCAGGCCGGAGGAAAAGTTGGTCTGCCACTTGCCGAACCGGAAGACGGACGCCTGCTGGCCGGCATCGACAATGACGACACCGGTTGCGAGCCAGGCGAAAAGGGCGACCCCGCCGAGGATGATGAAGCCGCCGCGCCCCAGGCCGCGGGCACCGCCGCCCCCGCTGCCGCCGCCGCCGCCGCGTCCGCCCCGCCGGTTGCGGAACCGCTCCTGCATGCGGCGCATCTGGTCCTCAAGGTCAGGTCCCTTGCTGCCGGTGCCGCCGCCACCCGGCCGGTTCCAGGGCGACCCGCCATTGCCGTCGCTGCCGCCCGATCCGCCGCTACCCCAGGGGCCGCCGCTCATCTTCGACGGTTCCTGATCCTTGTTGTCTTCCCAGGGCACGCAGCGGCCCTCCTTCTTCTTCAACCGGTTGTCTTCCCATATGGGGGGGATATGTGCATGTCACCACACCGGCTTCAAGGAGCGCCGATCATGTTTCGGTCAAAAGCGGCCAGAAACGCCGCGCTGGAAACAGCCATTCGCAAAACCGTCGGCGCGGACGGCTGGCTCGAAGCTGTGCGAATCGGCGAGGAGGGCCATGTCACGCTCGTCCTGCGCGCCGATCCGGACGATCTTGCCGCCGCCGAGACAAGGCGGATCGAGGCCGAACAGGCGGCCCGCACAGTCAGGGGCGTGACCGGGGTCAGCACGGTGCTGACGGCCGAGCGCGCCGCGCCGCCGGCCGAGACGCCCCTCGCTCCGGGCGCGCGGCGGGTGCGCAAGGGCGCGCGGCTGTCCGAGGAGGCACTGGCGCAGGGCACCACCTCGCCCGCTCAGGGCATCGCGCCCGTGCCCGGCATTTCGCGAATCCTGGCCGTTGCCAGCGCCAAGGGCGGGGTCGGCAAGTCGACCGTCGCGGTGAACCTTGCCGTCGCGCTTGCAAGGCAGGGCCTGCGGGTCGGCCTGCTCGATGCCGACATATACGGGCCCTCGGTGCCGACCATGCTTGGCACCTCCGGAGCCGATCCGAAGGCCAATGCGGCCGGCAAGCTCGAACCGGTCAGGGCCCATGGCATCGCCTCGCTCTCGATCGGCTACCTGACGGACCGCGACGCGCCGATGATCTGGCGGGGGCCCATGGTCATGTCGGCGATCACGCAGCTCCTGAACGATGCCGCCTGGGGCGCGCCGGAGGCCCCGCTCGACATGCTGGTCATGGATACGCCGCCCGGCACGGGCGATGCGGCCCTGACACTGGCCCAGCGCGTGCCGCTGACCGCCGCGATCCTCGTGACGACGCCGCAGGAAGTGGCGCTCGCCGATGTCCGCCGGGGCGCGGCCATGTTTGCCAAGACAGCCGTTCCGGTGCTCGGCATTGTCGAGACGATGAGCTGGTTCGAGGACCCGGCCGGCAACCGCCATGCCCTCTTCGGACAGGGCGGCGGCAAGGCCATGGCCGACGCGCTCGGCCTGCCGCTGCTTGCAGAACTGCCGCTCCTTCAGGCGATTCGCGAAGGCGGCGATGCCGGTATTCCGTCAGCGGCAGGCGACGGCGCGGCTGGCGCGCTGTTCGACAAGCTTGCGGCAGGCGTCATGGCGGCGCTCGATGCGCTGGAGACCAAACCGCCGCCGCGCATCATCTTCGAGGATTGAGCGGACAGGGGCCGAGCCTCAATCCCCGTCAAAGCCGACAAAGGTCGTTGCCTCGGCGACGGACTTGCGGCGGGAGACGACGGCATTGGCCGGGAAGCTCTCGTCCGGCCAGCCCATGGCGACGCAGATCATGATGACCTGGTCGTCCGGGATGCCCGCATGCTCGCGCACGACGGGCGACTGCATGATGCCCTGCGAATTGATGACGCAGCCGAGCCCCTTCGACCAGGCTGCATTGACGAGCGCATTGGTCACCGCGCCGCAATCGAACGGGCCGATGTCAGAGCCGTGGATCGAGCGGTCATAGGTGATGACGATCGAGACCGGCGCGTCGAACTGGCGAAAGCCGCGCAGGACCCAGTCCTGCCGGGCGGCCTTGTCCTCGCGGGCAATGCCCATGGCCCCGAAAAGCTGCTTGGCGATCTCGACCTGGCGCTCGCGGTGGACCCCCTCATAGCCGGGCCCGCGTCGAAACTCGCGCGTGTCCGGAACGCCGGCGAGGTTGCGCTCGACATTGCCAGCCCGGATGCTGTCGAGCGGCGCACCGGTGACGACGTAGAAATTCCATGGCTGCGTGTTCAGCGAGGATGGTGCCCGCATGGCGAGTTCCAGGACCTCGCCGATCAGGGCTTTCGGCACCGGCTTGTCGAGATAGCCGCGTATGCTGCGTCGCCCCGAGACAACCTCTTCATGGGTCATGGGACGCGCTCCCGTTTCAGTATCAGGCATTGAAATTGAGCCTCAGTCCGGGTTCGTCCCAGCGGCACTTCACGAGCTTGCCGGAGCCCGAGAGCGTGATCCAGGCGTCCTGCATGTCCTTGCCGCCAAAGCAGATATTGGTCGCGAGGATGTCCGGAAACGCGGCGTGATGATGCGTGCCGTCCGGGCGGACCGTGGTGATGCCGCCATTGAAGATGGTCGCGATGCAGACATTGCCGGCGGCGGTGACCGCGAGACTGTCGAAATATTGCAGGCCGGGCATGGTGGCAATGACGCGGCCCTTCTGGAAGGGCGGCAAGGCCGGGCGGATCTCGCCAGGGCCTGAAAGCTCGAAGGCCCAGAGGCGGCCCGTCAGTGTGTCGGCCATATAGACGGTCGTCTCGTCCGGCGAGAGACCGACGCCGTTCGGGCTCGTATGGCCCCAGTCGAGTTCCCTGACATGGGAGCCGTCGGGCTTCGCGAAGAACAGGCCGCCAAGGTCGCGGTGGCGGGCATAGGTCTTGCCATGGTCGGTAAAGTACAGGTTGCCGGCCTTGTCGAAGACGAGGTCGTTCGGGCCTTTGAGCTTGTGGTCGCCGACCGTGTCATAGAGCCGCTCGACCTTTCCGGTCGCAAGATCGACGCGCTCGATCCGGCCCCCGGAATAGTCCGGCGGGCAATGGCCGGGCACATTGATGCCGTTGACTTTCGTGTAGATGAAGCCGCCATTATTGCAGACATAGAGCGCGCCGTCCGGGCCGATCGCTGCGCCGTTCGGACCACCGCCCGGATGGGCGACGCGTTCCTTTTTCCCGTCGCCCCAGACACGAGTAATGTCGCCGGTCTCGATCTCGACCAGGATGACCGAGCCGTCTGCCATGGCGACCGGGCCTTCCGGAAAGGCAAGCCCCTCGGCGACTATCGAAAATTCCATTCCGGCCTCCCCTGCCTGCATTCCCTTGTGCCGAGAGTGGCGGGGCGCGAGGCGCTTGGCAAGCGGATGCGGCGACAGGGGCTGCAGGCGCTCGCCTACAGAACCAGCACGCCTGGCGGTGGCGGTTCGGCATAGAGCTGCGCGACGAGGCCGCCGCGCCGGTCGATGACGCAGCGCTGGTTCACATAGCCCTTGTCAGTGATCTCTCCGGCGTCGATCGAGGGCGGCTCGGTCATGATGACGAGCCGCTTCAACCGCCGCGAGGAGCCCTGCTCGCCCGCGTTGAAGGCCCGAGCCTTTGCGGCAAGCGCGCCGCCATAGGCGGCAAAACCGGCCGCCATGTCGCCCCCCGCTGCCCTCAGGAAGGGCTCGAGCGCCGCCGGCGAGGGCCAGACAAGCGCGCTCGCATAGTCCTTGTCCTGGCCGGCGATCACGGCATCGAAGACGAGCGGCGAACAGGCGGCGACGAAATCAGGCCGGAGCACGCCGACGCTGACCCAGGTGCCGGACGAGAGCTTGAAGTCCTCCCCCACGCGGCCGTCGAATATGATGCCCTTGTTGGGGTCGGCCTCGTCGACGAACTTCGCGGCATCGCCGAGACAGTAGAAGCCTTCATCGTCAAAGGCTTCAGCTGTCTTCTCCGGCAGGCCGTAATAGCCGGGCATGACGGTCGGGCCTTTCACGCGCACTTCGAGCTTGGCCCCGTTCGGCACGAGTTTCAGGGTCAGACCCGGCAAGGGCAGCCCGATCAGGCCGACCCGTTCGGCCTCCCAGTGGACGACCGTGATGCCTTGTGTCTCGGTCGCTCCGTACATGGTCGTGATGGGGATGCGCCGCCCGGTCGCCTTTATGGCGAGCGCCTGGAGCCGGTCATAGAGATCGTCCGACAGGGTCGCCCCGCCATAGCCGATGGACCGCATATTTGCGAAGAAGGCTTCGAGCAGGCCGTCGTCCCGTTCCATGGCCTCGGCCAGCATGGCGAGCGCGACCGGCGCGCTGCCATAGGTGTGCGGGCGGCAGTCGCGGATATTGCGGATCGTCTCGCCGAACAGGGCTGCGGTCGGCTTGCCGCCATCGATCCAGTAGGTGCCGCCATTCCACAGGACGCCGTTGAAGTTCACGTTCGAGCCGGAAATATGGTTCCAGGGCAGCCAGTCGAGAAACTGGATGACCTCGTCCGGATCATGGTCCGGGTCGCGGCTGTCGTCGCGCAGGCCTTCGACCCCGGCGATCATCGCGCACATCGCGCCTTGGGTTGTCGGAACCGGCTTCGGCATGCCGGTCGACCCCGAAGTGAAGAGATATTTGCCGACGCTGTCATCTGTGAGGCGGTCCATCGCGTCGGCCACGGCCTTTGTCGGGGCCGCGGCGGCGAGCGCGTCATAGGACAGGGCGCCATCGACAAGCCCGTCGCCCGAGACAATGACCGCGCCGAACTCGGACAGGGCTTCGAGGGCGGGCCGGAAGGGCTCTAGTCTTTCGACAAAGATCAGCGCTGGCCGGACGACCCGGGCGCAATGCTTCAGCTTGTCGAAGTCCGATGACATCAGCGAATAGGGCACCGAGATCGGCGCGGCAGGGGCGCCGACTTTCTGTGCGGCGAGGATGACCATGGCGGCGCGAACCGAATTTCCGGACAGGATCATGACCGGCGCGTCCGGCCCGGCGCCATGGTCAAGGAAGGCTTGCCCGAGGCTGTCGGTTACCCGCTTCGCCTCGCCATAGGTGAGCTCGGTCCAGGCATCGCTTGCCGGGTCGCGCTCTTTCAGGAAGACGCGATCCGGATGCGCGGCGGCCTTGTTGTCGAGGCAATGGGGGATCGTCCGCGGCCGGTCGCCCGGCACCTGGTTTGGCGTCAGGTAGATGATGCCGTCGCCGGTTTTCCTCATGCGGATGTCAGGCGGGCGCTGCAGTATCGGCCGGAATGGCGGCAGGCTGGCACTGTCGGCCATGGCATATGTCTCCCCTGGGCTTTTTTTACGGGAGCAGTAAAGCCCAGCCGGACCGGCAGGGCAATCGCCGGGCGGTCAGCCGGCCTCGACCCTGGCGCGGTCTTCCTCGTCGAAGGCGCGCGCGTTGCGAAGGGCCTGGCGGATGATGAACCAGGACAGGATGAGGAGCGCGACGCCGCCAAGGGATTCTCCGGCAATGATGACGGACAGGGGCGCGCCGAACCAGGCGAGGACCAGCCAGACGATGAGCGCCATGGAGATCGCGGCGAGTTCGATGATGAGGAGGCTTCCGATGAGCGCCGGCAGGAGGTTGCGCATGTGACCGAACGGTCCCTTGTAAGACACCGGCAGATGCCAGCGGGTGATATATCATCCTGCGCAGACCCGGGCGCAATCGGGGCGGCATGTCCTTCTGCAAATAATTCCGGATCAGGCCGCGAGGCGCTTGGCCTTGCGGGCCTCGAGCTTGTTGAGGGCGTGGATATAGGCTTTCGCGCTGGCGACGAGCGTGTCGGTGTCGGCGGCCTGGCCGGTCGCGATGATGCCTTCCCCGACGAGGCGGACAGAGACCCTGGCCTGCGCGTCGGTGCCGCCGGTGACGGCGTGGACCTGGTAGAGGTCGAGCCTTGCCGTTGTCGGCACGATCACCCTTATGGCGCGGAAGACTGCGTCGACCGGGCCGTTGCCTTCGGAACTCGAGGCGCGGCGCTCGCCATCGACGAGGAGTTCGAGATCGGCGTTCTGCGGGCCGTCGGACCCGGCAATGACCCGAAGCCGGGCAAAGGCGATCCGCTCGCCCATGGCCGAGAGCTGGTCGTCGACAAGCGCGGCGATGTCATCGTCGAAGACATGCTTCTTGCGGTCGGCGAGGTCCTTGAAGCGCCGGAAGGCATCATTCAGTTCCTCCTCGCCAAGCTCGTAGCCGAGCGTTGCCAGCTTGTCGCGGAAGGCATGGCGGCCGGAATGCTTGCCCATGACGAGGGAGGTTTTCGAGACGCCGACATCTTCCGGCCTCATGATCTCGTAGGTCTCGGCATTCTTGAGCATGCCGTCCTGATGGATGCCGCTCTCGTGAGCGAAGGCATTCTTGCCGACAATGGCCTTGTTGTACTGGACCGGGAAACCGGTGATCCGGGAGACCATTTTCGAGGCGGCGGCGAGGCGCGTCGTGTCGAGACCGGTCGAATAGGGCAGGCTGTCATGGCGGACCCGGAGGGCCATGACGACCTCTTCGAGTGCGGCATTGCCGGCCCGTTCGCCTAGCCCGTTGATCGTGCATTCGACCTGCCGCGCCCCGGCGGCGACCCCGGCCAGGGAATTGGCGACGGCAAGCCCGAGATCATTGTGGCAATGGGTTGACCAGACGACTTTGTCGGCACTCGGAATGGTCCCGATCAGCGCCCGGATCAGCGCGCCATATTCCTCCGGGTGGGTATAGCCGACCGTGTCGGGAATGTTGATCGTGGTCGCGCCGGAGAGGATCGCCGCGTCGATGCACTTGCAGAGAAAGCCGAACTCGGTGCGGGTCCCGTCTTCCGGGCTCCACTCGACATCATCGACGAGGTTGCGGGCCTGCGCCACCGAGCGGCCGACCGCTTCGAGCACGGCGTTCGGACCCATCCTGAGCTTGTGCTTCATGTGCACGGGGCTTGTCGAGATGAAGGTGTGAATGCGCGGGCGCGCAGCCCGGCGCACAGCCTCGGCGCAGCGGTCGATGTCGCCCGGGGTCGAGCGGGCGAGACCGCAGATCACGGCGGATTTCGACCGGCGCGCGATCTGGCTGACGGCCTCGAAATCGCCGCCGGAAGCGGCCGGAAAGCCGGCCTCTATAATGTCGACATGCATGTCTTCCAGAAGGTCGGCGAGAGTGAGTTTCTCGTTCAGAGTCATGCTCGCGCCGGGGCTTTGTTCGCCGTCGCGCATGGTCGTGTCGAAGATGCGGATGTGGGGGGGCTTGGGCATGTCGGGGGTTCCGGCTTCAGGGGTGGAATAGGAAGAAAATGTCCCCTGGCCGGTCATCAGGACCTATTGTGTCCCGACATGAACCCGCCAGGGGCCCGTAAGCAGCAGGAGCGGAAGATCTGTTCTCATACAGAAGATTTTTTAGGATTGGACGCAAAAGTCAACCGGAATCGCGCCTGTTCGGGAAACTATTGCGCACGGTTTCGCATGAGGCGGCGGGCGCCGACAGCGAGCCCGAGCCAGGCAAGGGCGAGGAGCCCGAGGGCGATGGCGGCGAGGCCCGGCCGGCCGTCGAGCAGGGCGAAGACGGTCTGTCCGGCAAAGGCGACAAGGGCGATCTTCGGGACGATGCCGAGCCCGGTGCCTGCCCAGAAGGCGGCAAAGCGCGCCCCGCTCGCGCCGAACGCCATGTTGACGAGCACGAACGGGCCCGCCGGGACGAGGCGGACAATGGCGCTCGCGGTGAAGGCATTGCGCCCGATGAAGGCTGCAAGCTCGCGCGCCCTGGGTCCGGCGAGGCGCAGGAAGGCACGCTCCCCGGCGAGGCGTCCGGTCCAGAAGGTGAGCCCAGAGGAAACCATGGTCGCCGCCCAGGCGTAGGCCCCGCCCTGCCATGGCCCGAACGCCGCGATGACGGCCGCGAACAGGCCGAATTGCGGCGCGCCGAGAAAGGCCCCGGCGCAGAAGGCGAAGACGACCGCAGGCAAGGCGAGGCCGGAGGCCCGCAGCTCCCGCAGCGCCGCCTGAAACGCGCCGAGATCGATGAAGCTGCCGCTGCTGCCGGCAAGCAGGAGCGCGGCGGTCAGCCCGAAGGCCAGCAGCGACAGGATCACGGCCGAGCGGGTCGGCCGGTCCATCGTCTGCAGAAAGGTGAGGAGCCGGTCCATCGGATGCCCTTGCGCGCCGGAAGGGCCCGCCGTCAGCGGACGGCTGGATTACCCTGCCCGCTTCTCGAACTTCAGGAGGAAGCGGTCTGTCCTGCGCCGGATGGCCGGGTCGAAGACATTGATGTCGAGCGTATCGTCCGGATTGGCCAGGAGGCTGCTTTCGGCCGTGAGAACGAGCCCGGCGGCAGCGGCCTTGCCGATGATGATGGCCGGGTCGATCCGATGGGTATCATTGCCGCTCGCAGGCGGCGTGCCGGGGGCCGCCCTGTGGTCAAGGGCAACGAATGTGCCGCCCGGCTTCAGGACACGGGCGATCTCGAAAAACGTCCCGTCCGGATCGCCGAGGATGGTCGGGTTCTCGGGATCGATCTGGAACCAGAGCTCGTGCGGCCCGAGCGCCCAGGTCACGAGGTCGACCGTGCCGGCCTCGACTTCGAGATCATCGAAGGGCGTGCGCACGGGAATGACATTGGCAAGGCGGCCCTCGGCGAGGCGCTGGGACACAGCATCGCCGAGGAAGCCGTCGAACTGGGCCGGGTTCTGCATGTAGACGCGGCCGTCCTCGCCGACGGCGCGGGAGAGAAGCTCGGTATAGTATCCGCCGCCCGCTTCCATGTCGATCACGGTCACGCCGTAGCCTGCCCCGGCAAAGGCGAGCACGTCGGCGGGCTGACGGGCCTCGTCATCGGCCATGTCGGCGGCCGGACGGTCCGGATGGCCGAGGAGGGCGACATAGTCTGTCGGCGGCGGACCGATGCGGGTGCCGGGAAAGAGCCCGGGTCCCGCCGTCGTGCAGGCGGCGAACAAGAGGAGTGCCGGAGCCAATCTGATAAGCGGGACCGGTTTCATCATGTGCTCCTTTGGGCTTCATGGCCCTTCCTAGTGTCTTGTCAGGCCTGGCGCGGCCGGTGGCGGGTGCCTTCTCCGGCGGTGATGAAGATCGCCATGGCGGGCGCTTCATCCACGTCGGCCGTGTGCCAGACGCCGGGATTGTTGATAACATATTCCCCCGGCCCGATCGTAACCGTTTCGGTCCGGCCGTCAGGATAGTCCTGGATCAGGGTCATCCGCCCTTGTGTGCAGAGGACAAGTTCGGAGCCGAACGGATGGACTTCCCAACTGTCCCAGCCTTCATGGAAGGTGTGCATCGAGACAAGCCGCCCTTCGATGCCATCATTCGGGTGTAGCGTGCCGTAGGTTTCGTACCAGTCCATGCCGCCGGTAAATTCCGGAAGGACATGGGCCGTGCCGCCAAGGCCGAGATGGGCCGGGCGGTTCTGCAGGGAGAGCGGTTTTGACATGTCCTTGTTCCCGGTCACGCTGCCTCGAGCATTCGTTCGCTCATGTCCCAGAGCCGTTCGGCCTTGTCGTCGTCGCAGGCCCAGTCGCGGACATGCTGGTAGCGCTGGCTTTCGGGCGTCGCCGGCATGGCGATGTCGCAGTCTTCGCAATAGACCCCGCCCTTGCCGGCGAGCGCCTGGGACGTCGCGGCCCAGACGGCCGTCGAGGCCCCCTGCTCGGGCGTCTTGAACATGGCTTTCACGCGCTCCGGAATGGTGCCGTCGGCATTTTTCCAGCCGAGCACGGCCATTTCCTCGTCGCTGAGATGGCGCTGCAGCGGCGTCAGGATGCCGCCCGGATGGACCGAGAAGGCGCGCACGCCTATGTCGCGGCCGCGCCGGTCAACGCCGAGCGCGAACAGGGCATTGGCCGTCTTGGCCTGCCCGTAAGCCTGCCACTTGTCATAGGCATGGGTTTTGAAATGCGGGTCGTCCCAGTGGACATCGGACATGGCGTGAGCCGTCGAGGAGAGGCAAACGAGGCGGGCCCCGGTCGCCGCCTCGAGGGCCGGAGCAAGGCCGAGCGTCATGGCCATATGGCCCAAGTGGTTGATTCCAAACTGGGATTCCCAGCCAAGGCCGACGCGGGTTTCCGGGCAGGCCATGATTCCGGCATTGTTGATGAGCATGTCGAGCGGGCGGCCGGTTTCGGCATAGTCGCTGGCGAACTTGCGGCAGCTCGCGATGTCGGCAAGGTCCATGCTGGCGATCTCGATGTCGCCGGACACGGCCCCGAGCGCCTCCTCGGCGGCAGCGACGCGGCGGGCGGGCACGGTGACGCGGGCCCCGGCAGCGGCAAGGGCGCGCACCATTTCAAGCCCGATCCCGGAATAACCTCCTGTAACAATGGCGTTTTTTCCACCGAGATCGATCCCGGCGAGCACCTCGGCCGCAGTTGACTTGGCGTGAAAGCCGGACTGAACGGGTTTCTGGTCTGACAGGGCCATAAGCGGGTCCATTCCTTTAAGAGGTCGCCAAATCCTAGACCAAGCCCCGCGCCATGGGAATGCAGGCACGGCGAATTCGGCAGGCGGCATCCTGCGGACAACCGGCAGGGTGGGACACCCTGGTGGGACAGGGGGTGGGACAGGTGGGACAGTTTTATTTCCAATGAAAACAGCGACAGCGATCGGGTGGGACAGGCAGGCATTCCGCGCGGTCCCGCAGGGCCGCCGGGCGCCACCCGCGAAACGCCTTGACAGGCCGTCGCAGCTTGTGACGCGCTCCCGGACATGCCGATGCCCCGCACCCTCCCCTCGCCGCTCCTGATCGCGGCGCTCTGCATCGCGCTCGGCAGCGTGATCGATGCGACGGTCAAGGGCCTTGCCCTCAGCATGGCGGTGCCGGCCATCGTCGCCTGGCGCTTCCTCGTCGGCGGCAGCATCGCGCTCGGCGTTTACCGGGCGCGGCCGAGGCCGCTGCCGAGCCTGCGGGCGATCCGCTTCCATGCCCTGCGCGGAGCTGTCCAGGTGACGTCGGCACTGCTCTTCTTCTGGTCGCTGACACAGCTTGCGCTCGCCGAGGCGACGGTCATCGGGTTCACCTCGGCCCTGATGATTGCCCCGCTCGGGGCGGTCATCCTCAAGGAGCCGGTCACGAGGACCAGCGCGATCGCTGCGGCAACCGGCTTTCTCGGGGCCATCTTCGCGGTGTCGGCGGCGACCGGCGGCGCGCCGGAGACAGGCCAGCGCGTGGCAGGGGCGGCGGCCGCTTTCCTTGCAGCCTTTCTCTATGCCGTGACCCTTGTCCTCATCCGCCTGCGCTCGCGCGAGGAGGACCCGCTCACCATCGCCATGTTCTCGAACGTGTTCCCGGCGCTGTTCCTGTCGCCCCTGCTGGTGCTCAGCCTGCCGGGGCTCGATGTCTCGGCGCTGCCGGTTCTGGTCCTTCTTGGCATTCTAGGCTTCACGGTCTGGTGGCTGTTCTCGATCGCCTATTCGCGGGCCCCGGCGCAGAAGCTCGCGCCGATCGAATATACGGCGCTGATCTGGAGCGGCCTGCTCGGCGCGGCCTTTTTCGGGGAAGTGCCCGGCTGGCGGCTTTATGCCGGGGCGGTCATCATCATTGCGGCTTGCCTGATCGTCGCGGTCGAGGACCGGTTCGAGACACGGCGGGCGGCCAGGCTGCCGGCGAGCGACATGCCGGACTAGGCTTGGGGGTGGCCTTAAGGCCCCCTCCGTCTCGCGCTTCGCGCGATCCACCTCCCCGACTATCGTGGTGGAGGAAAAGGGCTTGGCGGGGGGCGCTCAGAGCGATTTCGGGTCGAGCCCGGCCATGCGGCAGACCTCGGCCCATTCGGCGGGCGTCACCGGCTGGACGGAAAGGCGCATCGAGGTGACGAGGGCCATGCCGGCAAGGGCCGGATTGGCCTTGACCTCGGCAAGGGTGACCGGCTTGGGCAGCGGGGCGACGGCGCGCAGGTCAACGCATTCCCAGCGCGGATCATCGGTCGTGGAATCCGGGTGGATCGTCTTGCAGACCTCGACGATGCCGACAATTTCGAGCCCCTCATTGGAATGGTAGAAGAAGCCGCGGTCGCCGAGCGCCATGTCGCGCATGTTGTTGCGGGCCTGGTAGTTGCGGATGCCGTCCCATTCGGTGCCGCGCCGGCCTGCCCTGGCCTGGTCTTCCCAGCCCCATTTGAACGGTTCGGACTTGAACAGCCAATAGGCCATGCGCCGGGCTCCTGTCTCCTGCTGCGACGACACCTAGAACAGTTCGGGCACAGGACAAAGGGGCGGGGTCGCGGCATGACGCACCCCTGACCGAACGCCTGCGGCAGCGCTTCACCGGCCCTGCCCTGTGCCGCCACACTTTTTCGCCAGCATGCCGCATTGCCTGCCTCATGCCGCCGCAATCCCCAGGCCTGATGACATCGGGTTTTTCTGAAAGGACCGATCATGAGCACCCGCCGCGCCAATCTCGTTGCCCTTGTCGCCGCCGCCGTCTTCTTCGCCACCGGCCTGCTCGCCGCCAGCGGTCAGGAAGCCGATGCCGAACCGGCCTACCGGACGACCGGCGACAGCATCAACTTTGCCGGCTTTCTCGCCCTGTCCGAGGAGGTCATGGCCTACAGGCAGGACCGGCTCGTCTCGCTCGAGGCGTTCAAGGCCATGGCCGCCGAGCCGAACACGATCATCCTCGACACGCGCAGCGCCGAAGCCTTCGCAGCGGGACATATTGCCGGGGCGGTCAATCTCGTCTTTTCCGACATGACCGAACTGAAGCTTGCCGGGGTGATCCCGGAGCGGGACACGCGCATACTCATTTATTGCAACAATAATTTCGCCGACAATGCCGAGCCGGTGCCGGCAAAATCGCCGCCGCTCGCGCTCAACGTGCCGACCTTCGTCAATCTCTACGGCTATGGCTATCCGGACATTTACGAACTGGGCGAGCTTGTCACGCTGAACGATCCCCGCGTCGGCTGGGTGTCGCCGGAACTGGTGGCCGGGCCGGTCGACATGGCGCCATGAGCGCGCCCGCGACGCATTAGCAAAACTAAAATGCGCGTGACCCGCCTTGAGATCGGGCCAGATTGAAGGCATGTGCGGTGGGCAACAGCCTTCCCCCTGACGAGAGAACGTCCACATGTCACAAGCGGCCAGCGTCCCTGCCGAGAAGATCAATCCGAACGCGCCCTCCGAGCAGGAAGTCCTGTCGGTCAAGCACTACACGGACCGGCTGTTCGCTTTCCGGATTGCGCGGCCAGCAACGTTCCGCTTCCGCTCGGGCGAGTTCGTCATGATCGGCTTGCCGAAGGAAGACGGGCGGCCGCTGCTGCGCGCCTATTCGGTGGCGTCGCCCGCCTGGGACGAGGAGCTTGAGTTCTACTCGATCAAGGTGCCGGACGGGCCGCTGACCTCCCGCCTGCAGGACATCCGGCCGGGCGACCGGGTTCTGCTCGGCAGGAAGCCGACCGGAACGCTGGTGCTCGATGCCCTTGTCGGCGGCAAGCGGCTCTACATGTTCTCGACCGGAACGGGCTTTGCGCCGTTCGCGAGCCTCATCCGCGATCCGGAGACCTATGCCCGGTTCGACGAGGTGATCGTCACGCATACCTGCCGCGATGTCGCCGAACTCGACTACAGTCTCGAGACCGTCGCGGCCGCCAAGGCCGATCCGTTAGTGGGCGAGGAAGCGAGCGCGCAATTGCGCCATTTCACCTCCTGCACCCGGGAAGCCTATGTGCAGGGCGGGCGGATCACGACGCTGATCGATACGGGCGAGCTGTTCGACAAGCTCGGCGTGCCGAGGCTCGACCCGGAAACCGACCGGGCGATGATCTGCGGGTCGATGGAGATGATATCGGACACAAAACAGCGCCTGCTCGATGCCGGGCTCGTCGAGGGCTCGAATGCCTCGCCCGCCCAGTTCGTGATCGAGAAGGCCTTTGCAGGGTGAAACGGTGCGTGACACTGCGCCCCGTTTGCAAGCCGGGCCGGATTGTCTAATGCGTCCTTCAGCCTGTTGATTTGGATCGCCCCCTTATGGCCGACGACCTGACCGAACCCCGCCGCCACACCAGCGAGACCGCCCGGACCATGGCCGACGTGCGCCGCGAGATCGACCGGCTTGACAGGGCGCTCGTGCGCCTGATCGCCGAGCGGCAGTCGTTCATGGATGCCGCCGCCCGCATCAAGGGTGCCCGCGCGGCCGTGCATGACCGGGCGCGGATCGAGGATGTCGTCGCCAAGGTGCTGAAAAGCGCCGAAGAGGCCGGGCTGTCGCCGGCGATCGCCGAGCCGGTCTGGCGGACGCTGATCGACCGCTGCATCGCCTATGAGTTCGGCGCCTATGACAGGCTGAAGCGGCCGGACAGCGAGAGCTGATAGGCAAGCCGCGCGGCGGCCTCGATGGCCGGGCCGATCTCGTCCTTGACAGCGGAGAGCCTGACCGAGGCTTCCGCCGGGCTGATGGCACGGTCCTCGCGACCGGTCCGCTCGGCAGCGGCGCAGGCGGCCGCGAGGCGCAGCGCGCCGACCGACAGGGCCGAGCCTTTCAGCGAATGGGCCGCATCGGCCCATTGGGCCTGGTGCTCGCGCGGATCGAGGAGGCGGGACCAGATCGCGGTCTGCTGGCGGAAAATGCCGATCACCTCGGCGGCGAGCGCGGCATCGCCGCCGGTCATGGCCGACAGGCGGTCCGGGTCGAGGACGGGTTCGGGCGGGGCCGGATCGGCTTGGTGCATGGCGCCATTGGCAGGGAATTCTGTCACATTAGCAATGCTGAAAAATGCGCCCCGACATTGCAGGCGCAGCGTTTTTCGGCTATTTCCACGACATTGCCGGTAGCGGGTCGGGTCATGCTTGGTATCATCGTTGCAATCAGAAACTTCTTCCTTGCGGTCATTCTTGCCTGGATCGGGATGGAAATCCTGCCGAGCGACCGCCAGAAGGATGCACCCCCGTCACAGGAACCTGTCGAGTCCGTTCGCCTGTTCTAGCGGCGCATCCGGGCGGTCCCTGTCCTTGCAGTTTGGCATTCGCTTCTGGCGCGAAGCCTGCAATGGTGGACGCCATGTCTAGAGACACCCTTCCTTCCGAGCGCCAGGCCGCAGAGCTGCGAGACCGGCTTGATGCGGCCCGCACGCTCGGCGGCTGGATGGCGTGGGCGGGACTGGCCGCTGCGCTGATCTGGTGGGGCGGGGCGAGCGGCGGCGTGTTCGGCCTGATCGGCTGGGAGAGCCTTGCCGCGCAGCCGGCGGCGCTCGTCGTGGCGGTCGGCGTGTTCATCTTCCTGCCCGGGCTGCTGATGGGCATGGGCGGCGTCATGGCCCGCCAGAGCGCCAGGGCGACGGCGGCGAACGAACTTGTGCTGCAGGCTTCGGCGCGCCTCCTCGCCCCGGCGGAAACGGCGCGCGACGAGCTCGCCCGCGTCGCCGACACGGCCCTGCAGAGCACCGAACTTGTCAACCGCACGCTCGCCGAGACGCTCGCCGCCATGGCCAAGGCGAGTGCGGGGCTCGAGAACGAGCGCCTGCGGGCGGAGTCCGTCAGCTATGCCATGGCCGACAATGCCCGCGAACTGACCCGGCGGCTGACCGAGGAACGCATCGCGCTCGAACAGCTCGCCAAGAGCCTCGACCAGCAGACCCGCCTGATGACCGACGCGATCCCGCGCCAGGCCGGAGCCATGGCGGAAGCGGCGAAGAAGGCGGGCGAAGACATTGCCGAGGCCGACCTCGCGCTCGAGAAGCGGCTCCACCAGATGAAGCATGCGGGCAGCACGCTCGCGGTCCGGCTCGGCGACCTCGAAACGGTGGCGCGCGACGCGATGATCCGGGCGGAGGCGCTCGGGGCCTCGGTGAGCCGCATCGAGGACAAGCTGAACCAGTCGCAGAAGACGGTCGAAATGGCCGAACGGGCAAGCGCCATGGCGGTCGAGTCGGCCAATGCCGTCGGCCGGGCGCTGCAGGATGCCGTGTCGGCCGCACTCGACAGCGCCCGCGAGGCAAATGCCGAGATCACGAAGTCGACACGGGCCTTGCGCGAGGAAACGGGCCGGACGGCGGTGGCCCCGCGGACGGCTCCCCCCGTCACCAATGGCGCTAAGCCGCCCGCTTCGGCGCAGGTCCCTCGCCCCGCTCCAGCGAGTGCCCCGATGAATGGCAGCGCGAACGGCCATGCCGCCGCGAACGGTCGCGGACCGAGCCTGCCCTTGCAGCCGGCGCCCCGCCGGGACATTCCGCTGCCGCCGCCATCGGCACAGACGGCCGGTGACGAAGACCTGTTCGAGCCGGACACGACACGCGACGTCCCGGCCATTGTCCGCGAGCCGGCCGTCAGGCCAGCGAGCGAGCCCGCGCGCGCGCCTGCCCGGGCCGGATCGTCCGAATGGCGGGACATCATCGCCGACATCGAGGACGAACAGGGCCCCGGCCGCGAGCCGGCCGCCCTGCCCCGAGAAGCGACTGCCGAACAGCTGATCGCGCGCCTGCAGGATTCCGGCATTGCCCTGCCGACCGCCTTCCGCCCGAAGGACAAGAAGCGCATCGCCGCCGCTGCCCGCAAGGACGAAGGCTCGCGACGCTCGGCCATTCGCGAGGCAGCGGGCAGCGAGGTGGACCGCGTGGCGACGCGGCTGCGCAAGGATGACGCCCTGTTGCGCCTCGCCCAGCGCTTTGTCATCGCCGAGGAGGACGACGCCCTGAAGGCGCTCGCCGAGACGAGCCGGTCCGGCCGCCCGGCCTCGCCGCGCCTGTCGGCCTATCTTCTGGTCGATGCCGCGCTGGAAGCCGCCGCACGGGCCTGAGCCGGGTCCGGTTTGCCCTAATTGCGAGCAGATCTCCAAATGGGGCGTTTCCCCGCGACTTGATCGCGGGGTCCATCAACAAGCCATCTGGGAGATGGGCCCCGCGATCAAGTCGCGGGGACACGCCAGGTCCTGGGCCTTGTCTCTCCCCCTACCGCCCCCGGAACACCCGGAAGACGCCGAGGAGGCCGGCGAGGGCCGAGCCGATGCCGCCGAGGACCATGGCGATGGGATTGGCTTCGGTCGCGATGCTGATCGCCTGCCGGAGGCGCGAGATGGAGACCATGACGCTGCCCGTGAAAGTCTTCACGGGAAGGGCCTCGCCGTTCTCCATGGCGAAGATCTCGACAATCAGCCGATGCTCGCCGACTTCTTGCGGCGTCACTCGCCAGCGCCAGACATTCGGCGTTGCGGGCGAGACGAGCTGGGTGTCCGGCGACAGCGACGCGATCTCGAAGGCCGAACCGAGCAGGCTTGCCTTGACCCGTTCGGAGACGGCCGCTTCCGCCTCGATGATGCGCGCCTCGCCCGGCAGGGCCCCGGCGGCGGTGATTTCGGCATTGCCGGTGCCGTCGATCGAGAGGGTGACATCGAACGCCTCGCCGAAGCGGGCCGCTTCCGGCGTCTCGTAGGCGATGGGCACGAGGCGGAGCGTGTCGGCAAGGCTCGGGCGCGGGGCCGGTGGCGGGGGCATGGCTTCGGCCGAGAACAGCCCGTGCGGCTCCGGCGCGGCAATGCCGGACCCGGCCGCCTCGCCTTCGGCAGGCGAACTGGCCGGCCCGTCAAAGGCGAAGCCCGGCTCGCTCGCGGCGGCCGGTTCGGCCATGCGGGCCTCGGGCAGGGCCTCGCTCTCGATGGCGGCGTCCGGCAGGCCGGGAACGATCACCGCCTCGCCGACCTCGAGATCACCGGCCGGGGCGCGGGCCATCTGAAGAGCTCCCCAGCCGGCCGCGGCGAGCCCGGCGAGGAGCAGAATGACAGACAGAAAGCGGATCATCGGGGGTCCCTCCCATTTCATCCCGGTGCGAGGTCCCTGGGGCCGCCCGCGCCGTACATCCGTGGCATCAGGGACCATGATCCCTTACGGCTTCGTAGAAGGCAATCGCCGCCGCGTTTGAAACATTGAGGCTCTCCGTGCCGGGCGAGATGGGGATGCGCGCCGTCACCGTGCAGGCCTTCTCGACGGCGGGACGGAGCCCGGCCCCTTCGGCCCCGAACACGAAGGCGAGCGGGCGGGCGTCGCGGACCGCCTCGGCAAGCGTCATGACGCCGGACCCGGCCAAGCCGATGACGAGATAGCCGGCCTCGGCGAGCGTTTCGAGCGCGCGGGCAATGTTGACGACGCGGGTCTCGGCGACGCGCTCGACCGCGCCGACGGCGGCCTTGGCGACGATGCCCGTGACCGGCGGGGAATGGCGCGTCTGCAGGACGAGGCCGCCAATGCCGAACGCGGCGGCGGAGCGGTAGATCGCCCCGAGATTGTGCGGGTCGGCGATCTGGTCGAGCACGGCAAGGCGCGCCGGACGGGCGGCGACAAGGTCTTCCAGCGGGGTTTCCGGCAGGGGATCGGCAAGGAGCGCGAGGCCCTGGTGCACCGCGCCCGGCGGCAGGAGGCGGTCAAGCTCGGCCGGGGCGATGTCCTCATGGGCCGCGAGGCCGAGGCGGCGGGCGGCATTGCCGGTGGCGACGAGGCGATGGCGCACGCGCGCCGGATTGGCGAGCGCGGCCTCCACGGCATGGCTGCCCCAGAGCCAGACCGGGCCGCCGTCGGCGCGATCCGGCCGGGCGGGCGGGCGCTGTCCGGGCCGGTGTCCGGCGCGTCCAGTTGGGCGCTTGCGTGGGCCTGGCTTGGTCACTATAAGGCGTGCTCCGACTGTCTGGACCGGCTCTTCGACATGCCGTTTAGGCGGGGACATCCCACGGCGTCAAATGGCGTTGCATGAAATGGCGACCTGGAGGGGTGGCCGAGTGGTTAAAGGCAGCAGACTGTAAATCTGCCCGCATAGCGTACACAGGTTCGAATCCTGTCCCCTCCACCATTCACCGACCGAAAATCGGTCCGGTGGACCGATTTTCGCGGTGAATGATTCTTTGATGTTCCCGTATCGCGGCTATGCCGCTCACATGGAACGGGGCTCAAGGCTGCACATAGCCGCTTCGCGCCAGCGAATGATTTGATCCGGTGGATCAAATCCGGCGCAAAATGATTTTCCTGGTTTGTTTCCGCTCGCTGCGCTCGCATGAAACGGGCTCAAGGCTGTGCTCCGACGACAAATCGGTCCGGTGGACCGATTTGCGCGGTGAATGATACTTTGTTGATGTCCCCCGCTTCGCGATGGGATGCCGCTCTGCGGGCTGATGGCTCTGCGCCAGTAAATATGACGCTTCTGGCAACAGGTTACCTTCCGGAGATGGGCCCCGCTATCAAGCCGCGGTGAGCCGCCAATCAGGAGATGGGTCAGCAGGCTAACCACTTTTCCCTAACCCAACGTTCGTCACCCCCGGCCGCGAAGCGGTCTGGGGACCTATCTCGGAACTAGGCCACGGGTGCTCTGGTTCAGGTTGCGGGAGATGGGCCCCCAGATGGCTGGCGCTCATCGGGGGTGACGCATCACGGGGAAACTGGCTCCGGGCTCGCGAACGCCCCTCCCCCTTGCATGGCCGGGGCGCGGCGCGTATCTAGCGGGGCTGCCGGATGGCGGGTATAGCATAATGGTAATGCAGTAGCCTTCCAAGCTACCGATCTCGGTTCGATCCCGTGTACCCGCTCCAGAGGCCCAGAGCCTTTTATCCTGTTAAATCAGTTGCTTAACCACTATCCACACCGCTCCAGCTTGGCTGGGGTGCGTGTTTTGCGTAACTTTCCGTGTATCAATTGGCATCAGATGCGCGGGGAGCTGAGCGCGATGCGGAACGAAGACCGGTACCTGCAGAAACGCGGCCGGTTCGGCGAGGGCCATGGCCGAACGGCGCTATCGCTCGGCCGTCGCGCGGGCCGTCTCGCGCGGCTTCTCCTATGCGCCAGCCGATGAGTTTCCCGCGCTGATTGCCCTTGAGGAAGTGATGAAGCGCATCAGCGCGGTCGAGCGGGTCGATACCGGGGATGCAAGGCTAGCGGTCAAGGCCGAAGCCGATGCCCTGCTCGGCGGCGTGCAGCGGCCCGCCACGCTCCTCTCGGAAGCCTTCGAGACCTATTGCGAGCGGATCGCGATTGGCGAGCTTCTCAACAAGTCGCCGAACCAGAAGCGGCTCTGGCGCAAGACCAAGCAGCGGGCGATTGCCTATTTCATCGAGCTTGTCGGCGACAAGCCCGTCGAGGCGATCACCCGCGCGGACGCACTCGAATTCTACAATTGGTGGGCCGGTCGCCTGAAGCCGAAGAATGGCGTTGCGGCAAGAGGGGCCAACACGGCCAATCGCGATCTTGGCAACCTGCGGAAGCTCCTGCGCGAGTATTTCCGGCACATCGGCGAGGAGGACCGCCCGAACCCGTTCCGCAATCTCTCGTTCCGGGAAGCGAGCCTCGCCGAGACGCCGCCCTTCCCGGATGCCTGGGTGCGCGACAAGATCCTCGTGCCGGACGCCCTGGCCGGCATCAAGGACGAGGCCCGGCGCATCGTCTATGTCCTGATCGAGACAGGCTGTCGGCCGAGCGAGATTGCCAACCTGCTGGCGGACGATATCTGCCTTGATGCGGACGTGCCGCATATCCGCATCCGGCCGCACAAGGGCCGCGAGATCAAGACCGGATCCTCGATCCGCGACATTCCGCTGGTCGGGGTGTCGCTGGAAGCGATGAAAGGGGCAAGGAACGGGTTCCCGCATTATCGCGACCGGAACGACCTTCTCTCCCAGTCCCTCGTCAAGGCGTTCCGCAATCGCGGCCTGTTTCCGACAGACAGGCATGTCATCTATTCGTTCCGGCACGCGTTCGAGAAGCGCATGCTGGAGGCCGGGCTCGACTATGGCCTGCGCTGCCTGCTGATGGGCCATGCGACGAACCGGCCTGCCTATGGCGATGGCGGCTCGCTTGCCTGGCGACGCGACGAACTGCTCAAGATTGCGCACCCGTTCCCGAAGGATATGTTCGCTTAGCGCTTCTGTCTGCCGCAGACGCGCGACAGGCGACAAACGTCGCCCGGCGCGCCTGCGCCGCCCCCGCGGAGCCGTCGGCGACAGCCGACCGGCGTGAGCGAGGAGGCCTAGCCGCGTTGCGTGTCGCCTGTGTCCGGGCGGGTCAAGGGCCGGGCCGCCGTGCGGTCGCGAACGCGACCCTTGACGCGCCCGGACACAGGCAAGGAGGCTGGACGTGGCCGAATGGCAGGCCCTGCCATTCGGCCTGATGGCTCTCGCAGCGAACTGTTCCCGAGCCAGGCAGCGAGCTTTCCGGCCCTGGCGCGGCGCGCAGCAAGTTCAGCCTCCAGCATGTCGAGCACCGGCCAGTAGGCATCGCCGAACCGGTCTATCAGGGAGGCGACGGTCCGGATGGCGTGTTCAATCTCGGCATCGGAAGGACGGGACATGCGCAAGAGTGTCCCAGAGGACGGCAGCCCCGCCCAGTCGGTTTGCGTGCAATTGCTCGCAAGGCCTGCCTATTCGAGCTTTGGCCCTTCCCAGCGCCAGGATTCCTGCGCCAGCGTGCGCCGGTTGCCGAGCCGGCTTGCCACCTGGTCGATGAAATAGTCCATGCGCCGCCGCCCGCGCGCATGGGCAAAGTCGCGGTCGCCCTCGATCAGGGTTTCGGTATGGGTGAGCCAGTAAAGGACAAACTGCATCAGCGCCTCAACCTGAAGGTTGCCCCGCCATTCGAGCCGCCGGAACAGGCGCTCCTCCAGAGGCAGGTTGCGGGCCGGGTCGAAATAGAGCCGGAGCGCCGCTTCCAGCAGGGCGGTCTTCGTCGTCTTGCCCTGGCGCGCGGTGCGCTCAAGCTGGCCGAGCAGGGCAGGATCGAGCCGGAGATGGACGCGGGGTTTCACTTGGGTTGGGCCTCCTGATCGAGGCTCCCAGACTGCATCGCCGGGCGGGTACGGACCAGTTGGTTTATGCGGTATTCCCCGCAACATCTTGCAAGCCCGCGCAAGGCCTTGCAAACCCTGGCGTACGCGCCACCCAGCGGCACCGGGGAACCTCCCAATACCCGTACGCCACATGCCTGTGCACAGGGCACCAAAAAAGCGATGTGCAGACAAGGGGTTAAGGGGCCGAGGGTGCCAACCCTTTAATCTTGCCCTCACTAAACCCGACCTTCCTGTCATGCCTTCATGCGCTCGTGAGGATCGCTTAGATGGCGGTACTGTCCGATCCGAAATTGAAAGAATTTACTTTGCAGCCTTCTATGGGCTATCTAATAAAAGTTGATGACAGGAATAAAGCAACGATGGCTGACGGACTATTCAGGGAAGAGGTTCTGGAGGCGCATACGGCTAGCAACGAGCTTTACGGACGCCCTACCGGCGTCGTTCCTCCGGCTTGGTCACGCATCACCTGGTTGATCGGACTGTTCATCGCTGCGCTCCTCGTATTCCTGTTCACCGCGAACTTCGCCCGCAAAGAAACCGTACGCGGCAAGCTACGGCCGGACGGCTCAGAGGCACGGGTTTACGCCGTTGAGTCCGGTATCGTGAAGCAAGTCCTCATCGCCGACGGAGCCATTGTTGAAGCCGGCACACCGCTAGCAACTATCGCAAGTGACCGGATTTTGGATGATGGAGACAGCCTGAGCGACAATGCTTTGTCGGCCTTGTCACTTGAACAGACTCTGCTTAATGACCGACTAAGCGAGCTTAGGGCTGCGGCGCAAATTGCCGAGGATGATCTTGCCCAGAGAGTTGCAGATGCCGCGCGACAGGAATCTGAGGGCAGAGCGCAGCTTGCTGTGCTCGTTCAGCGCCTTCAGACAGCTCGCCACCGTGCGACTGATACTGAGCGGTTTTTGGATGAAGGGTTAATCACAGCCGCCGAGCATATGCAGCGTACCGACGATGTCGCGGTACTCGACCAGTCCCGCTTGCAGCTTGAAGCTCAGATCAGTGCCGCCGAAGCAGCGCAAAGCCGCCTAGTGATCGAGAAGCGCAGAATTCGTTCCGACTTGAACCGCGATCAAGCTGATATCGGCCAAAGGCTGGCTCAGCTCGATTCTCAGATGCGCCAAACTGAGGCGAGTGCAATGCACCTTGTTACAGCCCCGATGAGTGGAAAGGTAACGGCGCTTCAAGCTCGTGTCGGAGAGCGTGCCGACCCAACGATCCCGCTACTTGCGATCGGGCCCCCTGGTGCAGAGCTTATTGCTGAGTTGCATGTGCCCTCGCGCGCCATAGCCTTTGTCGAGCTAGGAAAGCCAGTAAAGCTCCTATACGACGCACTGCCCTATCAGAAATTTGGCGTAGCTGAAGGATATGTTGCCCGCGTATCGGAGACGACTCTGTTCCCGCAAGAACTGGGTATTTTGTCGCAAAACCCGGAACCTGTGTACAAGGTGGAGGTAGCACTCGCCGCCCAGTCGGTTCGCGCCTTTGGCCAAGACATCGCCCTTCAGTCTGGAATGGAGCTTTCTGCCGATATCGTGCTTGAGGATCGAAAACTCGTCGAGTGGCTCCTGGAGCCGTTGCTTTCACTGCGCTAAGTCGCGCGCACCGTATCAAGTCCAATAGGTTCTAGGATGTTTGTCGTAAAATGTGCTCTCAGATACAGCATAATCTTAAGTCTGATTGCTGTTACCGGAGCATGCGAGAAGGGCCCCGGCTCGACGATGCCTCTGACAGGCCGCTCAATCGAGACGAACGACTTCACGAATATCGAACAACTCGTCGCATCGCCGTCAGGCAATATGTTTGCGCTAGAGTTCAGCGATGGCATTCTACTTATTGATCGAGCCGCTAAGGTCATCCATGAAATCCCGCTCCCAGACAGAATTCTTTTGCAGGGGTTCATTCACGAGGACGAATTGCTCGCCTATTCGAATAGCCGGGAGGTCTTTCGTATCGACGTACAGACCGGGACCATAGAGCGGGTCGGCTTATGGACTGAGTCGGCAGATAAGTCCTACCGATCAACAACTGCCGCCGGTGTGTTTAGCATCGACCGCAACTACGCCTATATACCTATACATGTGGACCAGTATCTTGAAGGCCAACCGCCCCGCCAGCTTGCTGGTTGGAACATCGATACCAACTCGCCGGGTCCTCCGATTCCAGCCTTAAGCACGGTATTTCGGTCTTGGGCGTCAAATGCTCAAGTAATAGCTTGGATCTCACCGTCCAGCTCTGATCAGTTCGACCTCAACGTACATACCGAAGAGGCTTCAGGAATTGAAACCTTTCCCCTTGGAGCTTCAATTGCGGCCCTCCGAACAGAGACACATGTCTCAGCTGGTTCGTCGGGTTTTGCAGTCGCTCAAGCTGACAATTCGATCCGATATCTGCTCGAATTCTCGAAACAGGACACAGGCATCGTGACCTCAGTGAAAAAGCTGTCCGACCTCGCGACATCGCATCGGTCCATGATTTCACTACCAGGCGTAGAGTTCGGTGGTTCTATAAATGTACTGCCACCATTTGATGTCCTGGATACATCCCCAATGACAGAAAGGCTAATTAACAAGCTACGAGCAGAGTTGCCTGACAATGCTGTCATTTTGCAGGACGTGCATGTCGATGTGAGTGACGATTTCGCAATTGGTTTGCTTGAAACCACGGCAGGGAAAAACGCCTTACTGGTCTGGCGCGACGGCGAGCTTCAACTTCATCATCTTTACGACAATGCTGAAATAAACCGTGCGCCACGGAGCTGGGCCACGCTCAGGACGTCCGCAGGTGAAACTCCCTATTGGATATTCGAGCCGCCAGGTGAGGTTGAAGGAACTCTCATCCATTTTCATGGTGGCCCCGCCGCCTCCGCATCCAGGACCGATGAACAACTTGTAGCACCATGGCTTGAGAAAAATTATCGCGTCATCATGCCGGAAATTAGCGGCTCAACACGGTACGGTGGAGAGCATACGCGACGAATCTACAACTTTTCATTCGAAGACTTAAGCGCTGAGACATCTGAATTTATTGAGCTTGCTCATGAACTTCTACCCGACAAACCCATAGGCCTAAGCGGGGGCAGTTTTGGCGGCTTTGCCGTTGCAGCTAGTCTGGCAGCTACGGACAAAGAAATCTCCTTTGTAGCACTTGATGCACCATTGCTTTCCGTCTGCCACATGCTTCAAGAACGAACTGCAGATCAACGCAGCAGAAACCGCTTTTATCGATCACCCAATGAGGCGTCGAACCGGCTTACGATGTTGGCCTATGCAGAGGAGCACTGTGAGATCGATCAGGGCTCCCGAGAACCCAAGATCAGGGCGCCAGCCAATTCAATGATTGAACCGAGTCTCAGGTCAGTACAAAGAAAAGCTCGAGAAACGCCGATTTGGATTTTTGCGGGAGAGAGGGACGAATTGATCCGCAGTGACTTTGTAGAAGACTTCTTTGAGACATTGGAAAAACGCGATTGTACAAGAATTCAAGTAATTCCAGAACAGGGCCACACTACTATTAACTATCCGCAACGCGCAACTTCGATAACTGATTTAATTGAATGCGCCACACCTTAAAAGGTGTAAATTTATGCGTTTAGTCCCAATATTTATCAGGAGCATCCAAAATGGTCGCAAAATGTCCAAAGTGTAGTTGGGCTATGCCTCTAGGTGGCAAAATTAAACGTCGCCACGGCGCTGTATTTAATTGTCCGTCATGCAAAAATCGGATAACTTACAGGCAGCCGCTTGAAAGGTTTGCTGCTTTAATATTTGGATTTTCGGTTATTGCTTTCATTCCAATGCTTCGTTTTCAAAATCAGCCGATCTTAGCATCCGCATTCGCCGTGGCACTGGTTTCGATCATTTTAGTCGGCTTAAGCCTTGAGCAGCTCGTCGCATCAGGCCATGAAGAATAAGAGCTTAAGCTAAATTTCGTAGTTCTTGAGAGCGAAGAAGGTGCGCCACTTTCGTAGCGCACCTGAGGTGTTCGCTATAAAATACTATGGCTCCGAATAGAATCCCGTATCTGGCTCTTCCCAACCGCCACCAGGATTGTTGTTCGGATTGCCATCATTGAACGTAGATGTATCGGTGAAGAGCGAAAGGACTCGGTCCAGATCAACATCCCCGTCGCTATTCGGATCGAAGAAATTATTGAACTCCTCGTTGAAGGCCGTGAAATCGGAAACATTTTGCGACACTGTCTCGTATACGAGAGGACCAACGGCACCAACAACTGCCCCAACGAACGCGCCTACAAGTGCTCCAGCGGGCCCCCCAAAAACTCCTCCAACAGCGGCGCCAGTGGCCCAACCCGCAGCAACGCCCGCGATCAGCCCAATCGCGGCCGAAACGTTTTCAGGAGTAGCGCCATTTGCTTGCATGGATTGATAGATGGAGTACCCCTCAAGCGCAACAGCAAGGGCTCCCAAGCCCTTTGCCAGTCCGCCTAAGCCCTCTGCATACTGAGCAGCCGTCCCTCCCATCTGTCCAGCTCGTATTGCGAGACTCTCGACATACGCACTCAAGGCCTGCGTCCAAGCCAAAGCTGCATCAACCACATCCGAAGGTAGGTTCGATAATGCGGAATCGAGCTCTATCAATTGGACGTCAGAAAGACCTTGTTGCGTGTCGACGTAGGTTTCGTCGTCGATCTCGATCAGGGAAAAACCCGTGCCATCATCGGGCTGGTTATCGAGCGGACTACTTGCGCCTCCAAGTCCAAATGCTCCAAACCCAAATCCCGAAAAACCGTTGGCCCCACCTCCACCTTCCCCTCTCAGCGTAGCAAAAACAGAGTCTAAAATTCGTTCCCCAGTAAATGGATCAAATCCGCCACCTACCTGCACAAGTTCAAATGCCTTTAGCTCCCGCATTGTTAGTCTCCGTTCTGCGAGTTGCACGCAATTTATAGGATGCGCCACTACGCGCCTGACCAATAAGAACTGGAATGCCCAAACCTGCGTGATGACTAAACTCTTCAGCCATGACGTGATGTTAAGGACAGCGGATCGAGCGGGTCAATCCTCGGTGTCAAAAATATCTGTGTCAATCGGTGCGAGAAGTCGTCCTCTTGCTTTTGACGCCGTCAAACTTGTTGATAGCAGGGCTGGAACTGCCCCTTGAGCAACAGGCTTTGGCCGAACCTCTCCAAGTTGACCGCCTCGCACATGTACAATCCGGTCCGCTGCCGCGAGCGTGTCAGGCCGATGAGCCGCAGCGATTCGCGTGATATCCAGATCCTTCAGCGCTGCATTGATCCGCTTCTCGGTCTCAATGTCGAGCTGGCTCGTCCCCTCGTCCATCACAAGCAGCTTCGGCTTCCGGTAAAGCGCCCTGGCGAGCATGACGCGCTGCTGCTGGCCCCCGGAAAGGCTTGTGCCCATGTCGCCGACCAGCGAGCGATAGGCCATGGGCATCTGTTCGATATCGTCATGGATTGCAGCCAGTTTGGCCGCCCACCGGATGCGCTCATTGTCCGGCTTGTCATCGAACAGGGATATGTTCTCCTCGATCGAACCGGCCAGAAGCGTATCGTCCTGCATGACGACGCCCATCTGGCGGCGCAGAGCGCCAAGGCCCCAGGTCGTCGCGGGCAGTCCGTCATAAAGGATCTGGCCGCTGACCGGCTCATAAAGGCCGAGGATCAGGCGAAGCAGCGTCGATTTGCCCTCGCCTGACGGAGCGGCAAGGGCAACGAACTCGCCCGGTTCGATCTTCAGGTTCGCCCCCTTGAGGATCATGGGCTCGAACGGCGCATAGCGAAACATGACCTGCCGCAGCTCGACCTCGCCCCGAAAGTCGCGGCCGATGGCAGGTGTTGCCAGGCCTTTTTCAGGCTCGGCGAGCGCAATGTCGGCCACGCGGGCCAGATGCACGTCGAGTAGCTTGAGCTGCACATATTGTTCGAGGAGGGCCATCAGCTTGCCTTCGAACTGGCCCTTGTAGGCCATGAACGCCGTGATCATGCCGATTGTCATGTTGCCTTGTATGGCTGCCTGGGCAGCGAGGTAGACAATGGCGATATTCGACAGTCCCATCAGCGTCTGGCTGATCGCGCCATAGCCGATATTGACATTGCCGATCCGGATATTGGCGTTCAGCGTCCGGGCCGCGAGATTGCGCCAGAGTATTTCGCGTTCGGACTCGATGCCTGCAACCTTGACCGTCTGCATCGCCCGCAGGGTTTCGAGGAACTTGGTATTCTCCTTGGCATCAGCGACGAGAAGATCGCCCGACAGGCGTTTGGACAGTTCGAGGAATGCAAAGCGCAAGATGCCGTAGAAGATGATGACACCGACGACGACCGTGCCGAGCAGCGCGTCATAGGCAAAAAGGATCGCGCCGACAAATACCGCAAGGACGCCATCGATCAGGGCGGCAATCGCACCGTTGACGACAAGATCGCGGATGGGTCCGAGCGACTGGAAGCGCTGCTGGATGTCGCCGATGTGACGCCTGTGAAAGTAAGACAGTGGCAGACGCGTCAGATGATGGAAGAGGCTGGCCTCCATGTCGAACGCGACAATGTTAGACAGGAACTGAAACACGAGCCCGCGCAGAACGGTCGTGATCGCCTCAAACAGCTTGAGACCAGCAAATCCGACGGCCACGGCCGTGAGAAGCGAAAGGTCGCCCTTGAGGATTGCCTCGTCTATGACGAGCTGCATGTAGTAGGGGCTGAGGAGGACGAAGACCTGCAGGAACAGCGACAGTGCCAGTCCCTGGGCGACAGCTTTCCAGCCTGCGCTGTCAATCTTCACAAGGCTGGTCAGCTTGATCAGCTTGCGCTCGGATTTCTTCTGGAAACCGGAGGCGGGTGCAAGTTCCAGTGCAACGCCGGTGAAGTGCTCGCCGATCTCGCTCAGGGGTACATCAACCCTGCCGCGCGCAGGATCATGAAGCACGACCCGGTCCCGGGTCACCTGCTTCAAGACCACAAAATGGCTCATGTCCCAATGCAGGATCGCCGGCAGCCTGAGCTCGCGCAGCTCCTCGACCTCGCACCTGAGAGCCCGCGCGCCAAGCTTCATCTGGGCCGCTATCTCGATCACGTCCCTCAGTGTCGCGCCCTTGAGCGAAATCGGGAAATCACGGCGCAGGCTGGCCAGATCGGTCTGGTGGCCGTGAAAGCCTGCCAACATGCCGACGCAGGCCAGGCCACATTCCGCCGCTTCGGCCTGCCGCAGCAATGGCAGGCGGCGAAAGCCGGTTAGGTTCAGAATTGACAGACTCATTCCCGGACGTCGCAAGCTAATCGAATCGTCACAAGGAATGATCGCTGAGAGAGGCTATTGAATGAAAAAAGCTTTCTCGCTAGAACGATACCGATCATTCTAATCTCCAACTGCGAGTGGTCACGCCCCCGTTCTGCGCTACCAGACGGGGGCACTTTTTTGGGCAAGTAGCTTAAAAGTAACAGAATGTGAAGTTAAGCTGTCTCTGCTGCCCTAAGTCAATCCTATGCTCGATTTCCCCTCAAGGTTGCCAGCATTAATTTGTGGCCTCTTGATCCCATGGGGCCGAGACGGCCAACAAAATTCTGACGCTTCGTCAGGATCTCAAGCTTCAAGACAGTATGGAGGTTATCCCGAAAATGCCTCCAACCCCACCGGCACAATCAGATGTTCGCGAGGATAGCGTGCAACAAATGACGGGCAATCTGTGCAACATTGCCGGGTCACTTTTTAAATAGTCTCCAGAAAATATTAGAAAAATTTATGGATATTGCGCCGTGTACCCGCTCCAGCTTTTTCGTGATCCGTGCTAGGCGTTCTTCATGCTCGAGATGCGGCCGAATTGCGAGACGTGTGATGGCGACCTGCCGCCGGGGGCGGCGGCGCGGATCTGCAGTTTCGAGTGCACGTTCTGCCCGGACTGCGCGGAGGCCCGCCACGTCGGCATCTGCCCGAATTGCGGCGGCAGCCTTGTCGCCCGGCCGACGCGCGGGGCACACCTGCTCGAACGCTTCCCGGCCTCGGCGAAGCGTGTCCTGAAGACGCCCGGCTGACGCACCTGCACAAATTTGATCGGTCAGGGTGACGGCCTTTCAGGCTTTGTGTGCCATAGGACTGGCCATGGCCAAACCAAACGGAACTGCCCGCGCCCCGAAGCGCCTGAACCTTGCCCTCCAGGGCGGGGGCTCGCATGGCGCATTCACCTGGGGCGTGCTCGACCGCCTGCTCGAGGACGAGGACGTGGGGATCGACTCGATCACCGGGGCGAGTGCCGGGGCGATGAATGCCGTCGTGCTGGCCGAGGGCATGACGACCGGCGGGCGCGAAGGCGCGCGGGCGAAGCTGCGGGAGTTCTGGACGCGGATCGGCGAAAACGCCCGCAACAGCCCGCTGCAGCGCGGCTACTGGAACCGCTGGATGGGCGACTGGAGCCTCGATGCCTCGCCCGCCTATGTCATGTTCGACCTGATGACGCGGCTGGCGAGCCCGTATGACTTCAATCCCGGCGACATCAACCCCTTGCGCGACATCGTCGCCGACATGATCGACTTCGGCGCGGTCCGGACGTGCAGCGAGATCGGCCTGCACATCTCGGCGACCAATGTCGAGAACGGCCGGGTCGAGGTGTTCCGGCAGGGCGAGCTGACGGTCGACCATGTCATGGCGTCGGCCTGCCTGCCGATCCTCTACAAGGCTGTCGAGATCGGCGGCGTGCCATACTGGGACGGCGGCTATATGGGCAACCCGCCGCTCTTTCCGCTGTTCGACGAGTCCGAGACCGACGACGTGCTGATCGTCCAGATCAATCCGGTCGTGCGCAAGGGCGCGCCGAAAAAGGCGCGCGACATCCTGAACCGGATCAACGAGATCACGTTCAATGCCTCGCTGATGCGCGAGCTGCGGGCGATCGACTTCGTGACGCGGCTGCTCGATGCCGGGCGGCTCGAGGGCACGGGCTACCGGCGCGTCCTCGTGCACATGCTGGGCAACGAGACCGCGCTCGCCGAATATGGCGCGTCCTCCAAGCTGAATGCCGAGCCGGACTTCCTCGCCCTCCTGTTCGGCAAGGGCCGGTCGGCGGCGGACGCGTGGCTCGCCAGGAACAAGGCGGCGATCGGCAGGCGCTCGACGGTGAACCTGCGCAAGATGTTCCAGGGCTCGGAAGACCCGCTCGGGACCGAGCGCATCGGGCGGCCGTCGCGCTATCAGTCGCGGGCCGAGAAGCAGGCCTGAGCCGAACGCCCGGACAGGCACCGAACCTGCATCGGGCCTCTGGCGGGCACACCGCTTCGCAGATAGGCCAGACAGGCGAGCCAGCCAAGCCACCCGGGAGACCCCCTTTGTCGCTCAGCCAGAAAGTTGCCGGCGGAACGGTCTGGCTTGCCGCCTCGCGCATGGGCGGACAGGTCTTCGGGCTGGCGAGCACGATCATCGTCGCGCGCTTCCTGCTGCCAGACGATTATGGCGTGTTCGCCGCTGCCATGAGCCTTCTCGTCCTCGTGTCGGTGTTTGCCGAACTGCCGGTGGGCCAGGCCATCATCCAGCTGCGCACGCTGGAGCATGACGACTATGACACCGCGTTCACCATCAGCCTCCTGCGCGGCCTGATCGTCGCCGCCCTGCTGATCGCGCTGGCCGTGCCGCTCGCGAGTTTCATGCGCGATCCGCGCATTGCCCCGGTTACGGCGGCGCTCGCGCTCTACGTGTTCATTCTCGGCGTGCGCAATCCGCGCCTCGAATCCTTTGCCAGGGACCTCGATTTCAGTCGCGAGGCAGCCGTCGAGCTTGGCTCGAAATTCGTCGCCTTTGCGGCGGCGGCCGGCTTTGTCATCGCGCTCGGGTCCTACTGGGCGCTGGTCTGGGGCATGACGGCCGGCGCGCTCGCCCAGGCAATCCTGTCCTATGCGTTCCGGCCATCCATGCCCCGCCTGACGCTGAAATCCTTCCGGCGCCTGTTCGGCTATTCGGCCTGGATGGCGGGGACGAGCATTCTCGGCCGCCTCTACCAGCTTGTCGACACGCTCTCGCTCGGACGGATCAGCGGCGGGACGGCCCTCGGCGTCTATTCGATCGGAACGCTGCTGACAACGCGGGTGACCGATGTCATCGCCATGCCGGCATCGCGCTCGCTGTTCGCGGCCTTCTCGCAGATCCAGGCTGATCGCGAACGCGTGCAGCGGGCGTTCCTGTCGTCCATGGCGCTGATGGCAGCACTCGTCGTGCCCGTCGTGATCGTGCTGACATGGTTTGCCGAGCCGGTCGTGCTCGTGCTCCTCGGGCCGCAATGGTCCGGCGCGGTGATTGCCGTGCAATGGCTGGCGGCGATCATCATCTCGACGATCGTCTTCACGCCGATGCAGGCCATGCTGATGGGTCTTGGCCATATGCGGCTCCTGTTCCTGCGCTCCCTCGCCTTCGTCGTGCTCTACCTCCCCGTGGCGGTGCTCGCTGTCATGAACGGCGGCCTCGACGGGCTTCTCGCCGTCAAGTGCGCCATGATCGGCGCGCTGACGCTCGCCGACTGCCTGATCGTGCGAAAGGTCCTCGGGCTCGGCTTTGCCGCGCAGGGGCGGACCGTGATGCGCCCCGTGATGGCCGGCAGCGTGATGGCGCTCGTGTTCCTGCTGCTCGGCCGGCTGGTCCCGGCAGGCGATGCGGTATTCGGCGTCGGCTTGCCCCTTGCGGCGGTCTGCGCGACGGGGGGGCTTGCCTATCTGGCGGTCCTTCTCGGCCTGTGGCACCTCGCCGGACGCCCCGACGGCATCGAGGCGAAAGTGCTGGGGCTCGCCGGGACGGCGCTCGCCATGGTTCGGCTTCGCTCGTCCTGAACCCGGTCCGGGAGCCTTCGCAGACCTGCCCCGAACCCCTGATCCGGAGGCGAGCCGACGGCCCTTCAGGGCGAGTTCAGCCCGGCGTCAGCCCGGCCTCAACCAAGGCGCGCCCCTGGCATATTGCGCTTCGAGATATTCCTTGTCGCGCACGGTATCCATGGACTGCCAGAAGCCGGCATGGCGATAGGCGGCAAGCTGGCCTTGCTCGACGAGGCGGCGCATCGGGGCCTGTTCCCAGACCGTCGCGTCATCGTCGATCAGGTCGAACACGTCGCGATTGCAGACGAAATAGCCGCCATTGATGAGGCCGACATCGACGGCGTCCTTCTCCCGGAAGCCCTCGACGAGGTCATTGCCCGGGCTGAGGCCGAGCACGCCGAAGCGCCCCGGCGGCGAGACGGCTGTCACCGTGCAGGCGACCCCGGCGGCCTCGTGGAAGGCGATGAGCCTCGTGATGTCGATGTCGGCGACGCCGTCGCCATAGGTCAGGCAGAACGGTTCGTCGCCGATCACGTCGCGGGCGCGTTTCAGGCGGCCGCCGGTCATCGTGTCGATGCCGGTGTCGAGCACGGTCACCTTCCAGGGTTCGGCACGGGCGCGCGACCAGGTTATCTCGCCGCTCGCAAGGTCGATCGTGAAGTCGCCAGAGCGGCGGTGATAGCTGAGGAAATAATCCTTGATGGCCTCGACCTTGTAGCCGCCGAGCACGACGAAATCGGTGATGCCGTGGGCGGCATAGATCTCCATGATGTGATGCAGGATCGGCCGGCCGCCGATCTCGACCATGGGCTTCGGGCGCAGGGTCGTCTCCTCGCTGAGCCGGGTGCCGTAGCCGCCGGCGAACATGACCGCTTTCATCCTGATCTCTCTCCGCTCGTCCTCGTCCCCTTCGGGGAGCCCGTTCATGTCAGGCCGAAATGGGCTTCCATCTCGGCATATAGCGTGTCGATGCGCCGGCCGGCCGGCACCGCGACATCGGAAAATGCGAGCGCCGTTCCGGGCGCGATGTCGCGTGCGAGGGTGCAGCCCTCGGCGAGACCCATCGGCAAGAGCCGGTCGCGCGCGGTGACGGCGCTTGTCTCGGCGACGCCATATGTGTCGAACCCGCCGATCCCGTCGAGCACATGGCCGGCCTTCAGGGCGCGCTTGGCGACGGCGATGACGCTCACCTCTGGCCGCCCGAGCGGGGCAAGCGCGGCATCATGGAAGAGCGCGGCGCGCGCCGCCGTCAGCGGCACTTCAAAATGGCAGAGATGATAGGGCGTGTAGAACAGGTAGTATGGCCCCTGCCCCAGCTTGTAGAGATTGAGGTAGTGCTGCTGGCGCGGATCGTCATGCGTGCCGAGGACGAAGACGCCGGGACCCGGCCGCGCGCCGACGACAAAATCGACGATGCCGGGGCCGGCAGGATCGATGTGCGGGGCGAGCAGGGCGACATAGTCCTCGAGCGGGCGGAGCGGCTGGGTCGGGTCCATATTGGTCGGATCGGGGCCGATCATGCCGCGCCGGGCGACCGTCATGCCGGTGGCGTTGGCGACAATGGCCTGCTCGAAGGCGATCTTGGTGCCGTCGGCAAAGCTCGTCACCATGTTGACGTTCTGGCCCCATTTCTCGGCAAAGCCGCGCTGGGTGTCCGGCGTGCGGCGCGTGTCCTGCAGGCCCTTGATATTGCCGCAGAGGACCGGCCTGACGCCGATCGACCTGACGAAGCGGACGAGGTTCATCTGGACGCCCGGCTGGTCGCCATCGCAATTGGTCAGGATGACGCCGGCCTTGTCGGCGCGCGCCTTGAGAAGCGGCCCGACGGTGCCGTCGAGTTCGCAGTTCATCAGGACGACATGCTTGCCGGTCTCGATGGCCGCCTCGACGGCGAGGAGGGCATAGTCCATCGAGCCGGTCGCCTCGATGATGACATCGAGGCCGCCGGCGCGTGCCATGGCCGCAGGGTCCTCGGTAACGACCGGCACGCCGTCGCGGATGGCCGCCTCGATGGCGGCGGTCGTATCGGCGTTGCGCACGGTCTCGCCTGTCCGGCTTGCCGCAAAGGCGGCCGCGGCCTGGTCCGCGCGGCGGGCGGCAATGGCGCAGAGCACCATGCCGGGCACCGACCGGGCAATCTGCAGCGCGATGCCGGAGCCCATGAAGCCTGCCCCGACCATGCCGACGCGGACCGGACGGCCCGCCGCTTCGCGCTGTTTCAGGGCGGTGTCGACGATAATCATGAGGTCAGATCGCTTCCAGGACCGGCGTGTTCCAGTAGAGCTTGCTGTCGAGCAGTTTCGACGCGCGCAGCTTCATGAGCATTTTCAGGCGTGTATAGGGCGGCGCGCGGAAGTCGGCTTCGGACATGTCGATCGCCTCGAAAACCTGGCGCATCTGGCGGGCGCCTTTCTGGGCGGTCCACTGGCACGCGAAGTCCGGCAGGACGCGGGTGATCTTGTCGAAATTGACCCGGTAGGACCGGTTGTCCCCGCCCTGCTCGCCAATCGATAGCGTGCAGCCCGGAAACTCGGCCGCGACGATCTCGGCGATCTGGCGGACGGTATAGTTCTGCGCCGTCGAGCCGACATTGTACTTCTCGCCGCGAACGGCATCGGCCGGCGCGGTGAGGGAGAGATGCACGGCCTGGCACATGTCGAGCGCATGGACGAGCGGGCGCCAGGGCGAGCCGTCCGAGACGAGCTTGATCTCCTTTGTCGTCCAGGCAAGGCCGCACAGGTCGTTGAGCACGATGTCGAAGCGCTGGCGGGGGCTCGCGCCATAGGCCGTCGCGTTGCGCAGGAAACAGGGCTCGAAATCGTCGCCTGCCATGGCGGTCAGGTCATTCTCGACCTTGACCTTGCATTCGGCATAGGCGGTCTGCGGGTTGACCCCGCTCGTCTCGTCGAGGACCTGGTCCGGCCTGCCGACGCCGTAGACCGAGCAGGACGACATGTAGACAAAGCGCTTGACGCCGGCCTTGCGGGCAAGGCTGGCAAGATGCACCGAGCCGCCATGGTTGATCTCGTGCGTGAGGCCCGGGTCCTGCTGGCCGAGCGGGTCATTGGACAGTTCGGCAAGGTGGGCGATGGCGTCGAAGCCCTGCATGTCCTCGATCGTGACATCGCGGATGTCGCGGGTCAGGACCATGGGGCGCGGCACGCTGGTCGGATAGAGCCAGCCCTGGCGGTAATATCCGGTGTCGAGGCCGACAGCCTCAATGCCGCGCTCGAGGAGATAGGGCCCGAGCAGCGTCCCGATATAGCCGTCCGCACCGGTGAAAAGCACTTTCATGTTGATACACGCCTGTCCTTGTGAATGGTGTCGCGCCCCGGCATGTGCATGTCGCATGCCATGCCGGGGCGGGCAATCGGGGGCCGGCCGAGGGGGTCAGGAGGGCTGCCTGCAGGCGATCCGCCCGAGGGCAAACGCGGCAAGCGCCGGGTCGTGCAGCAGGAACTGCGCCGCAAGGCCGAGGGCCGGCAGCCTGCCTGCCCTGATGCGGTCGCGCTGGCTCCAGTAGAACTGTTCCCGGTAGAGCCGGACGCGCGCGGCGGCGGCACGCCGCGCCGTGCCGTCGAGCGAGGGCTCGCGGCGCAGCGCCGAGAGGACCTTCATGCTGAGCAGTTTTTCCCGGCCATAGCGGATGTCGGTCGCGGCGATGCCGTGCCAGAGATTGTCGCCTGTGCCGCGCACCGCGCCCGGCAGGTTGCTCGCCTGCCATGGACCCCCTGCCCGGGCGCACCGGTAGAAGAACTCGAAGTCCTCGGCGACCGGAAAGGCCGGGTTGAACCGGACGGCGCGCGCGAGGGGCGCGGCAAGCACCGTGACGGAGAGGTGCAGGTGGCGGAACCAGTCGCCGCAGAGAAGCTCGAGCGGACGGGCGATCTCAAAGGAGTCCGGACCGTCGCCGAAGGGCCTTGCGGTTTCCGCGGCAATGAGGTCGCCCGGCCGGGCATAGTCCTCGGCAAAGGTGCCATCGGTCGTCACCGCATCATAGAAGAGGCGCGCGCCGCCCGCCCCGAGCGCGCGCCCTGCCCGCTCCAGATGGCCTGGCAGCCAGCGGTCATCGGAATCGAGAAAGGCGACGAAGGCCGCGTCGGGCGAGACCGCGTCAAGCCCCCGGTTGCGCGCCGCCGTCGCGCCGCCATTGGCCTGCTCGATTAGATTGACGCGGGCCCGGTCTGCCCCGGCCAGGGTTTCAAGGTCGAGGCGCGCCGGCCGCGGCGAGCCGTCATCGACGACATGGACGAGGACATCGCCGATGCCTTGCGCGAAGACCGATTCCAGGGCGGCGGCGAGATGGCCGGGCTCTCGCTGGAAATAGGGAACGACCGTCTCGAAGCGGGCCATGGCGGGCGGCTACTGCCAGCCGGGAAAGCCGGTCCAGGTCTGGCGCAGGCCGAGCCGGACAAGGCCCCAGTCGATGATGGCGTCGAGCATCAGGCCGGGCCCCCAGGACCAGCCGGCACGCTCGAGCGCCTGCCGGTGCAGGCCGAACTGCCGGTCATCGAGCCCGGCCCGCCGGGATTCGATGATGCGGCGGACAAAGTAGCGGCGGTATTGCAGGAGATAGCGCCGGAAGTCGTCGCCGAGCGCATCCGGGCCGTAGCGGGTCAGGAGGTAGGCGGCATCGCGGGTGAGGGAGCGCGTCTCGGGCGCGAAATTCCGCGACGTCTCGCTCTCCTCATGGACCCGCGTGAAGGCGAGCGACTTGTGCACGAAACCGAACTTGGACATGGCGATGAGGCCCATTACCGTGTCGACATCCATGCCGCCAGCGAGCGGCGGGGCGAAGAGGGGCTGGCGCCGGTCGGCAACGCTCTTGCGCCAGAGCGTCTGCACGGCGAAGAGGACGCCCTGTTTCAGGAGGATCATGCGCACCGCCTCCTGCCCGCCGAACACGCTGCGGTCGGCCGGCCAGAGCATGTCGTGCGTCTGGCCGTAATAGGAGTGCAGCGAGCCGACGACGCCGATCTCCGGGTCGGTCTCGGCGAGGGCCACGGTCTCGGCAAGGGCGTCCGGCGTGATCGTGTCATCGGCGCAGAGCAGGCGGACATAGGTCGCCGCTTCAGGGACATGGCTGAACGCCTTGTTCCAGTTCGCCATCATGGGCAGGGTTTCCGCGTTTCGGAAGACCATGAGAGGCACCCGCCCGCCCTGGTGGCGCGCGATGATCGCCGCCGTGCCGTCGGTGCTCGCATTGTCGAGAAGGACATGCACCGTGTTCGGCCAGGTCTGGGCCTGGACCGACTGCATGGTCTCGTCGAGCCAGGCCTCGCCATTGTAGACAGGGGTGACGACGGCGACGAGGGGACAGGACATGGAGAGGCTCGGCTTGCGGAAGGGTTGTACTACGTGGCGTGCCAGCACGAACCATGCCAGACGCGGGCGGGTGCCCGGGGCATGTCCGGCGGGGCGGAGCCCGAACGCCGCCTGCCCCTTGCCCGGCATGGATCTTGCTCCCGAGGAGCGATACCAAAGGACGCCTCCCATGACCATGACTGACGAAGAGATTCTCGTCGCCTTCGGGGTCGACCTTGCCTATGCGCCGCACCTTGCGACCGTGATCGCGTCGGTCGTCGCCAATGCGCCCGGCGCGCGTTTCCGGTTCATGGTGATCCATGACGGGCTGCCCGACGAGGAGCAGGCGAAGATTGCCGCGGCGGCCCCCGGACAGGCGTTCCAGTGGTGCCGGATCGGCGACAGCCGCGTGCTCGGCTTCGTGACCCGCGACTATATCAGCCGGGCGACCTATTACCGCTTTGCCATTCCGGGCTTTGCTCCGGCCGGAGCGCGCCGGGCAATTTATCTCGATTCCGACCTCGTCGTCCTCGGCGACCTGCGGGAGCTCTGGCAGGCCGACCTTGGCGGCGCTCCGGTCGGCGCGGTACATGACGGCGGCATCAGCGCGGCAGACTTTGCGGCGAAATGGGACCTCGAACCGGCCGATCTCGGCTATCTCAATGCCGGGGTCCTCGTGCTCGACCTCGAAGAGATCCGCGCGCGGGGGCTGTTCGACACCGCCCTCGGCCTGCTCGGGGAGAGATGGGACGATTTTCCCTGGGGCGACCAGGATGCGCTGAACCTTCTGCTGTGGGGCCAGTGGGCCCGCCTCGACGCGCGCTGGAACGTGCAGCGCCGGATGCTCGTCCATCTCGGCAGCGCGCCGAGCTTCACCACGCCGGAGCGCCTGCGGGCGCGGGGAACGCCGAAAATCGTTCACTATACCGAAGCCTTCAAGCCCTGGCTTCCCGATGCCTGGCATCCCCTGGCCGGGCTGTATTTCCGCTACCTGAAGCACACGCCCTACTGGCCTTCCGTCAATGCCGCAGCCGGCACGACACGGGGCAAGCGCCTGCGCCACGCCCTGCGGACCTCGCTGACGCTTGCCCAGCTCAAGGGCTTCCTGCCCCTTCCGAAAGGTGACACGCCATGAAGATCCATCAAACCGGCCTCGCCGATGCGCGGCTGATCGAGCTCGAGCGGCGCGGCGACGAGCGCGGCTTCTTTGCCCGCACGTTCTGCGAGCGCGAATTTGCCGCTGCAGGCCTCGAAACGCGCTTCGTGCAGCAGAACATGTCGACATCGGCCCACAAGGGCACGCTCCGCGGCATGCACATGCAGCGCGCGCCACATGCTGAAGTGAAACTGATCCGCTGCCTGCGCGGGGCGATCCACGATGTCATCATCGACGTGCGGCCCGAAAGCCCGACCTTCCGGAAATGGCAGGGCTTCGAGCTGTCGGCCGCCAACATGAACCAGCTCTATGTGCCGCGCGGCTTTGCCCACGGCTTCATCACGCTGACCGACGATGTCGAGGTGAGCTATCTCGTGTCGGCCCATTATGCCCCTGAGGCCGAGGCCGGCATCCGCCACGACGACCCTGCCTTCGGCATCGACTGGCCGCTCGAGCCTGCCGTCTTATCGGACAAGGACCGGGCCTGGCCGGATTTTGCGTAACCTTGACAAAAGCGCCGCTTGCCTCACGGCCCCCGGAAATGGCAGGGAGCTTGCAGGCAGGGCGCAAACAGTCGCATTCTCCGGACGCTTGCAGGGACGCCCCGCCATGTCACCCTTTCACACCGAACAGGCGGGCCGGGGCAACGCGGCGGCCCCGACCGGAGCGGAACAGGCAAGCCGAGTGAACGACACGGACGAGAGCAAGCCCACCCCGGCCACCCCTTCCCTGCGGGGCGCGGCGCTGATCCGCGCGGCAGGCTTCTGGAAGATCGTTGCCGAGGACCTGCGCACGCAACACAACGACCCTTTTTCGGCGGGCTTCCAGGCCATGTTCTGGTACCGGTTTGGCACATGGGCCGACCTGTTCACCTTCAAGCCGGTCCGCTGGCCGCTCATGCTGGCCTACGTTATCTGCCAGCGCTTCGTCCAGAATGTCTACGGCATCGAACTGCGGCGCACCTCGCAGCTCGGACGGCGCGTCGAACTCGCCCACCAGCATGGCATCGTCATCCATCATCTGGCAGACATTGGCGACGATGTCGTCATCCGGCATAATGTGACCTTCGGTATCGGTTCGGAATGGACCGGGAAAGGGCCAAGGATCGGCAACCGGGTCTCGTTCAGCCCCGGCGTCGTCGTGATGGGCGACGTGACGATCGGGGATGATGTCTCCGTCGGCCCGAACTGCACCGTGACGACCGACGTGCCGGCCGGGCGGACCCTGTTCATGCCGCCGCCGCGCTCACTGCCGAAGAAAACGGGGGACACCCCCAACCAGCCTGCCGGAGAACCAGAGACATGAGCCAGACCCTCGACCGCAACACCGTACTCGAAGCGATCTTTGCCGCCATAGAAGAACTGAACCCGCAGCTTGCCCCGGAGCGGCGGCTTGCCGGGTCCGAAGACGCGCTCGTGTTCGGCGAGGGCGCCCCCTTCGACAGTCTCGACCTCGTCAATTTCGTCATGATCGTCGAGCAGAACATTGCCGATGCGACCGGGCGCGACATCGTGCTCGCGAGCGAGGCGGCCATGTCGCGCAAGCGCTCGCCCTACCGGTCGGTCGGCGCGCTTGCCGACTATGCCGTCGAAGTGGCAGCGAGCGAGGCGGCGTGATGCCCCGGCGCAGGGAGGTCATGATCGTCACCGGGGCCCGCAAGGGCATCGGGCGGTTCCTCGCCGAACACTATCTGGCCGAGGGCTGGACGGTCGCCGGCTGCAGCCGGGACGCAAGCGACCTCGTCCATCCGGACTATCGCCATTTCCAGCTCGATGTCGCCGACGAGCGGGCGGTGGTCGCCATGCTGCGGGCGGTCGGCCGGGAATTCGGGCGGCTCGACGTGCTCCTCAACAATGCCGGCATTGCCAGCATGAACCATGCCCTGCTCACCCCACTGAAGACGGTCGAGCGCATCTTCCAGACCAATGTGTTCGGCACCTTCCTGTTCTGCCGCGAGGCGGCGAAGCTGATGGGCCGCCGCAAATACGGCCGCATCGTCAATTTCGCGACCGTCGCGACGCCGCTGAAACTTGAGGGCGAAGCGGCCTATGCCGCCTCGAAAGCCGCCGTAGTCTCGCTCACCGAAGTGCTGGCGCGCGAGGTCGCCGGGCTTGGCGTCACGGTCAATGCGGTCGGACCGACGCCGGTGCCGACAGACCTTGTCGGCTCTGTCCCGGAAGCCAAGATGACCGCTCTCATCGCGCGGCAGGCGATCCCCCGCTATGGCGAGATGCGCGACGTCCTGAACGCGGTCGATTTCTTCATCCGTCCGGAATCGGACTTTGTCACCGGCCAGACGCTCTATCTCGGCGGGGTGTGAGGCCGGGCGATGATCGATGTCCTGCTGCAGCGCTTTGCCGGGGCCGGCGAGAAAACCGCGCTTGTCAGTGCCGCCGGGGCGTTCACCTATGCGGACCTGATGCGGGCGATCGCCGCGTGGGAGGGCAGGCTAAGGCAGGCGGGCATCGCGCCGGGGGCCGTCGTCCTTCTCAAGGGCGACTTCTCGCTTGCGGGCATTGCCGCGCTTCTGGCACTCCTGAAATGCCGCATGCTGACGATACCGCTCGCGCCGACAAGCTACGAAAAGCAAGCCGAGTTTGCCAGCGAAGGCCGGGCGCAATGGATCGTCGAAGCAGACGGCGGGACCGTCGACCGCCTGCCGCATGACGGCGCGCATGCCCATTATGACGCGCTGCGGCAGTCCGCATCGGCCGGCATCATCCTGTTCTCGTCCGGCTCGACGGGCGTATCGAAAGGCGTCGTCCACGACGCCTCGCGGCTGCTTGAAAAATTCCGCAAGCCCGGCAAGGACCTGCGCACGCTCGCTTTCCTCCTGTTCGACCATATCGCCGGGCTCGACACGCTGTTCTACAGCCTTGCGGGCACGAGCACGCTGGTGCTGCCGTCAAGCCGGTCTCCCGGCGAGGTCTGCCGCCTCATCGCCGAACATGGCATCGAGGTCCTCCCCACCGCGCCCAGCTTTCTCAACCTCCTGATCCTCTCCGGGGCGCATGAGGCGCATGACCTCTCCTCCCTGAAGATCATCACCTATGGCTCGGAAATGATGCCGCGCGCGACGCTCGAGACATGCGCCGCGCTCTTTCCGCATGTCCGGCTGATCCAGAAGTATGGCACATCCGAGACCGGCGCGCTGCCGACGCAGTCGAAGGACAATGCCTCGACCTGGGTGAAGCTCGGCGGGGCGGGCTATGACTGGCGGGTGCGCGACGGCCTGTTCGAGATCAGGGCGGCCACCGCCATGGTCGGCTATCTGAACGCGCCGTCTCCGTTCACGCAGGACGGCTATTTCATGACCGGCGACCGGGTCGAGGCCGATGGCGAGCACGTCCGCTTTCTCGGGCGCGACAGCGACATCATCAATGTCGGCGGACAGAAGGTCTTCCCGGCCGAGGTCGAGAACGCGATCAAGGACATGGCGGAAATTGCCGAAGTGGCCGTGTACGGAGTGCCGCACGCGATCCTCGGCCAGGCCGTCGTCGCCCGCATCCGGCCGCGCGACCCGGAGGCCAGCCCGCCGGTCCTGCGCAGCGCGGTGCGCCAGCACCTCGCCGGCAGGCTGGAGACCTACAAGATCCCGCAGAAGTACGAGATCGTGCACGAACCGCTGACAACCGACCGGTTCAAGACGCGTCGGCGGGCGGGCGCGTGACGCCCGTGTCGCGGCAGCACATCCCGGACGGCTTCGTACCGGCCCCGGCGCGCGGACCCTTTTCAGGCGCCAACGGGCCCTTCTGGCGCCAGGAGGGCGAAAGGGGCACGCACCCCCGCTTCGGGTTCATGCCCGAGGAACGCCACTGCAACGGGCTCGGCTTCGTCCATGGCGGCATGATCGCGACGGCGCTCGACCATGCCATGGCGCAATGCCTGTTCGAGCGCCATGGCGGCCGGCTCGTGACGCTTTCGCTCAACATTGCCTTCGAGCGGCCGGTGCCGAAGGGGCGATGGATCACGCTAGAGACGGCGGACGCCGCAGAGGCGGAAGGCGAGGTCCGGCTCGCCGCGACGCTCTACAGCCGCACGCTCGCCTGCGCGCGGGCGACGGGCACCTACAGGCTTCTCGGCCGGCCCGCCTGAGGCGTTCTCAGGCTTCGCTCCGGCTGCGCTGCCGGGGCAACTTCCCGGCGGGCGGCAGGCGCACGAGCGGCTGCACGCGGGCCTCGAGATACTCGATCATCATGCCGGCAATGTCCTTCTTCGTCGCCTTCTCGATGCCTTCGAGGCCGGGCGAGGAATTGACCTCGAGCACGACCGGACCCGCCTTCGAGGAGAGAAGATCGACCCCGGCGACGACGAGGCCGAGCTCGCGCGCCGCGCGGCGCGCAATATCCTTCTCCTCGCGGCCAAGGCGGACGCTTTTTGCCGAGCCGCCGCGATGCAGGTTCGAGCGGAAGTCGCCCTCGGCGGCGGTGCGCTGCATCGCGCCGACGACCTTGTTGCCGATGACGAAGCAGCGCGTGTCGGCCCCCGCCGCCTCGGACACGAAATCCTGCACGAGAAAGTTCGCCCTGAGGCCCCGGAACGCATCGACGAGGCTTTCGGCCGCCTTGCGGGTCTCGGCGAGGACGACGCCGCGCCCCTGCGAGCTTTCCAGCAGCTTGACGACGACCGGCGCGCCGCCGGCAAGGTCGAGAAGGTCGCGGGTATCCTTCGGCGAGTTGGCAAAGGCGGTGAGCGGCATGGCGATCTTGGCGCGGGCGAGAATCTGGTGGGCGAGCAGCTTGTCGCGCGCCGCGACGATGGCGTCGGCCGGGTTCAGGCTGTAGGCGCCTGTGCTCGCGTACTGGCGCAGGACCGCGGCGCCATAGGCCGTGATCGAGGCGCCGATGCGGGGGATCACCGCGTCATAATGGGGCAGCGCCCGGCCGTCATAGTGCACCTCGGCGCGCGTGCCGCCGATCTGCATGTAGCAGCGGGTCGTATTGATGGCTTCCACGACATGTCCGCGCGCCTCGGCGGCGGCGACGATGCGCTGGCTCGAATAATTGAACTTCTCCTGCGTCAGGAGCGCGATGCGCAAGGGACGCCTGACCGGGCGACGGCGCGGAATGCTCGCATAGGCGGCATAATCAAGGGGCGGCTGGAGGCAGGACTGGTTGGGGTCGACGACCATGTCGTCGGCAATAGCGCTGCGGCCGAGCAGCATGCGATAGGACATGGTCTCGCGGTTGGTCAGCGTCATCTCGATGGGCCAGGTCCGCCCGCCCATCGCGATGTCGGTCCGGATGACATAGCGCATCTCGCTCTCGCCATTGGAACTCGTCACGCTGCGGCGGTCGATGATCGGGGCCGAACAGGTCATCTCGAGGCCGGGATCGGCCGGGTCGGGATGCACGAGGAAACGGACCTGCGGCTTCGAGGCGTGGCCGAACGGCTCGATCAGGGCCGTGTGCAGCGCGGACGTGCGCGCGCCGGTATCGACCTTGGCGCGGATCGCCGGAAGCCCGAGCGCCGGCAGGGCCAGCCACTCTTCCCAGCCAAGCCTGAAAGGCGTGTTCATGAGGCACCTGTGCGCGAGGTTTGCGGGTCAGCGCCGGGCGTGGCGCAACGGCGCGGGATTGTCCAGCGGGATTTGGGTGTGGTGGTTCAGCCGAGCGCCGCGTTGACGCCAGTACCTTGTCTGTTCATGGTCGGTTACCGCCAGAACGGGACAAGCACTTGTGCCCGGCATGTGGATTGTTCTTGCAAAAATAGTGCTTCAAAGCTATATAGCCTTAAGGACATGAGAGCCAAATGCCCTGGACTGTCATGTTTGCAGAGGCATTCGAGCCGGAGTTCGATGGCTTTCCGCCAGAGGCACAGGACGCAATCCTCGCCCGCGCGCTTCTGCTGGAACGCGAAGGCCCGTTGCTCGGCCGACCGCATGCCGACACCCTGACCGGGTCGAAGCATGCAAACATGAAGGAATTGCGCTGCAATGCCGCGGGCGGGGTCTGGCGCGTCGCTTTCGCATTCGATCCTGACCGGCAGGCGATCCTGCTCGTCGGCGGGGACAAGTCAGGTGGCAGCGAGAAGCGCTTCTACAAGCAACTGATCGCCCGGGCCGACGAACGGTTCGACCGGCATCTGGCAAGACGGAAAGGATAAGACAAATGGCACGGACCCTTCAGGACAAGCTGGCAAGGCTTGATCCCGCCCGGCGCGCGAACATCGAGGCCGAAGCGGCCCGGTTGCACGCCGAATACCTGACGCTGCAGGAACTGCGCAAAGCCAAGGCGATGACGCAAGTCCAGCTCGCCCAAACGCTCGGCGTCCAGCAGGCGACCGTGGCCAAATACGAACGGCAGAGCGACCTGCTGCTTTCAACGCTTTCGCGCTATGTCGAGGCGATGGGCGGCAAACTGAAGCTCATCGTCGAGTTTCCGGGCAAGCCTCCCGTCGCGCTTGACGGACTTGGTGTCACGGACGAACCGCAAAAGGCGTGAGCCGCGGTGGAGGGGTGACACAAGAGCGCAGTGGCCAGTGAGGGGACCCCTACCCCGCTGCCTCCTTCACCATCCGCGCCAGTTCCAGCGAGCTTGTCAGGCCCGGGCTTTCGATGCCGAAGAGGTGGACCTGGCCTTCAAGCCCATGGGCCTGCGGACCCGAAAGGACGAAGTCGGCATTCGGCTCGCCGGGGCCGGAAATCTTCGGGCGGATGCCGGAATAGCCGGGCTGGAGCGCGCCGTCCTTCAGGCCCGGCCAGTAGCGCCGGATCGCCTCATAGAAACCCTCGGCCCGGCTGATCTCGACGGCATAGTCTTCGGTCTCGACCCATTCGACATCCGGCCCGAAGCGGGCCTGCCCGCCAAGGTCGAGCGTCAAGTGCACGCCGAGCCCGCCGGGGACCGGGACCGGATAGACGAGCCGCGAGAACGGCGCGCGGCCAGGCAGCGTGAAATAGCTGCCTTTGGCGAGGAAAGCTTTCGGAACATGCGCCGCCGGGAAACCATCGATCCGGGAAGCGAGCGCGGGCGCGCGAAGGCCTGCGGCATTGATGAAGGTTCGCGCCGTCACGGTGCACGGGTCGCGGCCTTCGCAAGTGAGCCTGGTGCGGCCGTCGGCGAGCAGCTCGCCGGCTGAAATCTCGGTCTCGAGCGCAAGGGTCGCGCCATGATCCTCCGCCTCGCCTAGCAGCGAGACCATGAAGGCATGGCTGTCCATGATGCCGGTCGAGGGCGAGTGCAGCGCGGCCTCGGCGGCGAGTGCGGGCTCTGCAGCGCGGGCGGTACGGCCGTCCAGGAGCACAAGATCATCGACGCCGTTCGCGGCGGCTTTCGCCCGGATCGCCTCAAGCTCGCCGACCTCGTCCGGGCTTGCCGCGACGATCAGCTTGCCGCAGCGCCGGTAGGCGAGGCCGCGCGCATCGAGATAGGCGTAGAGTGCGTGCTTGCCGGCCACGCAGGCGCGGGCCTTCAGCGAGCCTTGCGGATAGTAGATCCCGGCATGGATCACTTCGGAATTGCGCGCGCTCGTGACCTGGCCGATCGCCCGCTCGCGCTCGACGATCATCACCTCGCGTCCGGCCAGCGCAAGTTCGCGCGCCACGGCAAGGCCGACGACCCCTGCCCCGGCCACAAGGCAATCCACGTCGAAATGCGGCAGCGTCATGTCGGCGATCCGTCAGGGTTGATTGGCATCCGGCAGGCCACGCAAGGAGCTTGCCAGCCCGGCGATTTACACTTCCTTAAGCCTATGGCAAACGGGCAACACCTTTCGTCCGAATGCGGAAACAGGGTCATTGACCCATTGCGGCGTGCCGCTGCGTCAGGCAGACATAATTGACAAAAAATACCTGAAAGCTTCAAAGCTTCCGGGGAGGAAAACAAGATCATAGCTGAGTGACGTTGGCCTTGCCGGGTGCCCGGCAGGAAAGCAGCGCACCGTCATTTTTTACAGTGAGGAACCCCACAGAATGAAGATCAATTTCACGACCAGCGTTTCGGCCTTTGCCCTGGCGACGCTCGCCGTTTCCGCGCCCGCCCTCGCGCAGGAGACCGTCCCGGCCGCTGCCGAAGAGGACGCGCGCACGCTGAACCAGGTCGTCGTGACCGGCTCGTTCATCCGCCGCCAGTCGCAGGCCGATCTCGCCTCGCCGCTCGAATCCGTCAGCGATGTCGACCTCCAGAACATCGGCGCACAGAACATCGGCGACCTTATCCAGACGCTGACGATCAATACCGGCGCACAGAACAATCCGGACGCCTTCACGCAAGGCGGCACGACCGGCACCTCGAACATCAACCTGCGCGGCCTTGGCGTCGCCTCGACGCTCGTGCTCCTGAACGGCCGACGCCAGACCCTCTCCGCCGCGCCGACAAATGACGGCATCAACTTTGTCGATACGAGCTCGCTCGTGCCGCTGATCGCCATCCAGCGCGTCGAGATCCTGAAGGACGGCGCATCGTCCCTCTACGGGTCGGACGCCGTTGCGGGCGTCGCCAACTTCATCACGCGCGAGGATTTTGACGGGGCGCTCCTGTCCGGGGAATACTCCAACCACCTTTCGCAGGGCGAGTATGAAGAGTACAACCTGCAGGGCCTTATCGGCAAAACCTTTGACAATTTCTCGGTCCTCGCCGCCGTCAGCTATCTTGACCGGACCGAACTGACGACCGCCGAGCGCCGACTGTCCCGACCGCAGGACGACACGTCCGCCCTCGGCAATCCGGGCGCGTTCTTCGGCGTGCCGGGCGCGCCTCCCGGCGCCCCCACCATCGACCCGGACTGCGCGGCGGCGGGCGGCTTCCCGCTCCCGGCGAGCGCGGCGGCCGCACCGCTCCTGCCGGCTGGCATCGGCTTCTGCGGCTTCGACTTCGGCGACTTCTTCAACCTTGTTCCCGAAGAGCAGCGGGTCAACGTCTACAGTTCCGCCAAGCTCGACCTCAGCCCGGATGTCACCGCCCGCCTCGAGTTCAGCTATGCCGACAACAGTGCAAGCCGCGGCAACTCGCCGACCTTCCCGTTCCTGCAGCTTGGCGATGCCGTCGTCCCGACCTTCAACCCGAACAACCCGTTCGGCGCGAACGTCGTCTTCTTCGGCCGCGCCATCGGCAATGGCGGCAACGTGTCCCCGGCCTCGTTCGATTCCGAGACATGGCGCCTGTCGGCCAGCATCGAGGGCAATTTCGAGACGGCGATCCTGTCGAACGCCCGCTGGAACCTGAACCTCACGCAGGCCCAGAACGATTTCACCGCCGCGACAG
>CAYSED010000004.1:3184-57806 GCA_964429935.1 uncultured Hyphomonadaceae bacterium | reverse complement strand
CGGCATCGATCTCGCCCGCGAGAAGGGCATCGCGCGCCTCCGTGGCCGAGAGGGCGAGACTGGTGGCCTCCTGCCAGCCGGTGCCCCATTCGGCCTTCAGGTCTATGGCGAGCGCGCGCGTGCCGGAACCCGGCTGGCCGATGGCCATGCGCCGGGCTTTCAGGTCGCCAAAACCGGTTGCGCCTATGTCTGTCCGCACGAATACCCAGAACGGCTCGAGGAACAGTCCGCCGAGGGCGCGCAGATCGCCATCGGTTGGCGGATTGGCGATGCCGCCCAGGACGAGCCCGATGTCGGCATCGCCCTCGGACACCGTGCGAAGGGTGTCGACCGATCCGGCCGTCTCGACGAGCTCGACCCGGATGCCCTGATCGGCGAGAAGGCGCTGGTAGCGCAGGGCGAAGGCATGATAGGCGCCGCCCGGCGTTCCGGCAGCAAAGGTGATCTCGCGCGGCGGGGCCGGCTCGACGAAGCGCAGCGCAATGAGGAGCCCGACAAGCGCGACAGCCACGAAAGGCCAGTAGACCTTGATGAAGTCGCGCATGCGGTCGCTCCGGTTTGGCCTAGCGGTAGCGGCGTGCCCTCGCCCGATCAAGCCCGATTGCTCGTCCCGCCAAAACGGCCATCAGCCCATCACACTGCAAACACAATTGCGTGCCATGTCTAGCGTGTCCCTGACTGGCCCCCAATTTGCGTGGGGCGACTGACACGCTTGGCAAAGCACCGGGCGGCGCTGCAAGTTGGAAAGGACGGTCTGTGATGGCCCAAACTAAGACATTCTCGCGAGTGATGACGCTCCTGCTCGTCAGCCTGTGCGCCGTGGCAACGCTTTATCTCGCCGCTTCTGCCGGACAGCCCTCGATCTACGGCTAGGACGAAGCCCCTGTCACGCCTTGTGATAGGGCGTGCCGGCAAGGATGCTTGCCGCCCGGTAGAGCTGTTCGGCAAGCATGACCCGGACGAGGAGGTGCGGCCAGGTCTGCGGGCCGAAAGCAAGCGTTTCCGGGTATTTCAGCCTTGCAGCATCGCCATAGCCCTCGGCTCCGCCAACAAGGAAAACCGTTTCCCGCCGCCCGGCATCGCGCCAGGCTGAGAGACGCACCGCAAAATCCGCCGAGCCCAGGTTCGGGCCGCGCTCGTCGAGCCGTATCACGGACGCATCGGGCGGGCATCGCTGGATCAGGCGTTCGCCCTCGCGCTCCATCCCGCCGCCGGCCTTGACTGAGAGGTCATCGATCCCCGTCAGGCCGAGCGGCCGGCCGAGCCCGCCGAAGCGCTTGGCATAATCCGCAAAGAGCTCGGCCTCGGGGCCGGCTTTCAAGTGCCCGACGGCAAGGACCGAAACTTTCACGAAGTCTGGGTTCTGTGCCCCGCAGCGTCGGTGCCCCAGATGCGTTCGAGATTGTAGAAGGCCCGCACTTCGGGCCGGAACAGGTGGACGATGATGTCCCCGGTATCGATCAGGACCCAGTCGGCATTCGGCATGCCCTCGACCCGGACCCGGCCGACGCCCTCGTCCTTGAGGCGTCGCGTCACGTGATCGGCAATCGCCGCGACATGGCGCTGCGACCGCCCGGAGGCGATAATCATCTGGTCTGCGATGGACGATTTTCCCTCAAGATCGATCACGATCAGATCCTCGGCCTTGTCGTCTTCGAGGGTTTCGACAATTGCTGCGGCGCAAGACTGGATGGATTCCATCGTGTCGCGGGCAGGCCGGTTTTTCGCTACGGACAGGGATCTCTTCCTTTTTGCTGCCTGATCTTGGACCTGATTCTTATCACGGGACGGGCACCCCGGCCAACAGGTTTGTGCCGGAGGTTTTGTCTGGACTTCCGCGCCGCTGCGCGCGAAACCCGCCGCCACGGCAAAGGCAGGAGACAAGGCCATGGCAAGACTCGAAGGCAAGCGCGCGCTTGTAACCGGCGCGGCGAACGGCATCGGGGCGGCCGTGGCCGAAGCCATGACCGGCGAAGGGGCGAGCGTCCTCATTGCCGACATCGATGCCGACGGGGCGAGGGCGCTCGCCGCAAGGCTCGGGGCCAGGGCAGCCGCAACGGGCCTCGACGTGCGCGATCCGTCAGCCTGGGCGAAGGCTGTCGGGCTTGCGGTCGACCGGTTTGGCGGGCTCGACATCCTCGTCAACAATGCCGGGTTCGGCGGCGGGCATATCGAGACGCTGGAAACCATCGAGCCGGAGCTCGTCCGGCAGATCATCGAGGTCAACCTGATGGGCACGATCTTTGGCCACCAGGCGGCGGTTCCGTCACTCCGGGCGAGCGGGGCGGGGTCGATCGTCAATGTCTCATCGACAACCGGTGCGCTGACCATGAACGGCTATGCCGTCTATGCGGCCACCAAGGCCGCGATCAATTCCCTGACCAAAACGGCCGCGCTTGAACTCGGGCCGCACATACGGGTCAATGCCGTCCTGCCTGGGAGCGTCCATACGGACATGAGCAACCTGATGAACTGGGACTACGAGACCTTTTCCTCGACGCTGTCCGGCATGCCCCTGAAGCGCGCCGCGAGGGCGAGCGAGATTGCCGCTCCGGTCCTGTTCTTTGCGAGCGATGAAAGCCGACATTGCACTGGAGCCGAGCTTCTGATCGATGCCGGCCAGGCAACAGGGCTCTATTTCCAGATGCTGCCCGGCCATCCGGATACGCCCTACCGGAAGCTGACCAAAGCCGGGCCGGAAAAGTTCAAGGACAAGACCCGCGGTTAGAGCCGCGACGGCGGAAAACGCTTGGCATCGGGCGCATTTGGCGTAAGGACGGCCTTTTGTGGCGGGCAAGGCCTGCTGCCGGGTTCAGGCTTGATGGCCAGCCCGGATCCTTGAAAGACCTCCCATGTCGAATATTGCGCAAGTTGTTCCAGCGCTCGCCGCATCGCTTTCGGCGCGCGGCTATGAAGTCCTGACCCCCGTCCAGGACGCCGTTCTCGATCCCGGCCTTCAGGGTCGCGACCTCATCGTTTCGGCCCAGACCGGGTCCGGCAAGACGGTCGCCTTCGGCCTTGCCCTCGCGCCCGGCCTGCTGGCAGGCGCCGAGACCCTCAAGAAAGCGGATGCGCCGCTCGCGCTCGTCATCGCGCCGACCCGCGAGCTTGCCATGCAGGTCAGTCGCGAACTCGACTGGCTCTATGCTCCGGCACGAGCCAGGATCGTGTCCTGCGTCGGCGGAATGGACGCCCGCGACGAACGGCGGGCCCTTCAAGGCGGCGCGCATATTGTCGTCGGCACGCCCGGCCGTCTTGTCGACCATATCCGGCGCGGGGCGCTCGCGATGGATGGCCTGAGGGCGGTCGTGCTCGACGAAGCGGACGAGATGCTCAATCTCGGCTTTCGCGAGGAGCTCGAGCACATTCTCGAAGCCTCGCCGGAGGACCGCCGGACGCTGATGTTCTCGGCAACGATGCCGCGCGCGATCGAGGCGCTCGCCGGCAAGTACCAGCGGGACGCGGTGCGCGTGAACACGGTCAATGCCCGCGAGCAGCATATCGACATCGCCTACAAGGCGCTCGTCGCGCCGGGGCACGAGACAGACAATGCGATCTATAACGTGCTGCGCTTTCACGATGCCAAGAACGCGATTGTCTTCTGCGCGACCCGGGCGGCGGTTGCCCGGATGACGAGCCGGTTTTCCAATCGCGGCTTTTCGGTCGTCGCGATCTCCGGGGAGCTCAGCCAGGCCGAACGGAGCCACGCGCTCCAGGCCCTGCGGGACCACCGGGCGCAGGTCTGCATCGCAACCGATGTCGCCGCGCGCGGCATCGACCTGCCGGACCTCGAACTGGTCATCCATGCCGACCTGCCGAAGAACCGCGAAGGCCTCCTGCATCGCAGCGGCCGGACGGGCCGGGCCGGTCGCAAAGGGACGAGCGTCCTGATCGTGCCGCACAAATCACGCAAGCGGGTCGAGCGGCTGTTCCAGGATGCCGGGATCGAGGCAAGCTGGGGCGAGCCGCCTTCGGCCGACGAGATCAGCCGGATGGACGAGCAGCGCCTGCTCGACGATCCGGTTCTCTCGCAAGCGGCTGACGGGACCGAGGCGCGCCTCGCCGGGGCCTTGATCGAGAAATACGGCGCTGAAGCTGTCGCGGCCGCCTTTGTCCGCGTCCAGCGCAAGGGCAAGGCCGCGCCGGAAGACCTGTCGCCGGTTGCCGCTTTCGAGCCCGCGAGGACCCGCGACCAGGCCGAGCGCAAGCCCCGCAAGGCTGCGCGCGAGGACTTTTCGGGCGGCGTCTGGATATCGCTGTCGGTCGGCCGGGCCAAGTCTGCCGAACCGCGCTGGCTCCTGCCGATGCTCTGCAAGGCCGGCGGGCTCAGCCGCGAAGATGTCGGCGCGATCCGGATCGAGGAGCACGAATCGCATGTCGAGATCGCGCCGGGAAGCGTCGGGGCATTTTTCGAGGCGCTTGGCCCCGGCGGCAAGCTCGAGGGCGGCATTTCGGCCAGAAGGCTGGACGGCGGTCCGCCTGCGCCGGGTCCGCAGAAGCCGGCATTCCGGCCTGACCGGCCCGGCGGGGACAAGCCGCCATATAAAGGCAGGCCGGACAAACGTGCTGACGACGAAAGGCCTGCCGAGCGCGAACCCAAAGCCTTCAAAGGCAAACCTAAAAAGGCATTCAGGCCGAAACCTTCGAAGACCCCGCCGCAAAACCGCAACAAGCGCAAATGGTCGCCTGACAAGCAGGGCTGAGAGCGGGCATTTCCTACGGTCAGCCGGACGCCGGCCCGGATACGCTTGCCGCGTTCGCGGCCCTTAGCCGGGTCGAGCTAAGCCGGTTGAACGGCGCACGCAGGTAGACCCAGGCCGGGGCGGGTTGCCTTGCCAATTGCCTTGCCTTGCGCTCGGGCAGGCGGGCGAAGGCGAATTTCTGCTCGAAGACGGACTTTCCGGGCCGCGCGCCCGGCCGGGAGATGACGGCGATCGGCACCGAACAGGCGATCTCTTCCCACGCCTTCCAGTAATGGAAATGTTCGAGATTGTCCCCGCCCATGAGCCAGACAAAACTGTCCTTGCGGTAAAGGTGTTTCAGGGTGGCAATCGTGTCGAACGTGTAGGTCAGTTCCTGCTCCGCCTCGATCTCGCAGATGCGGAACCGGGCGCGGGGCGCGATCAGTTCGCCGACCGAGGCGCGGCGGCTCTCATAGTCGCCATGGTCATCCTTCAGGGGATTGCCGAGCGCGATGACGAACCAGACCTCGTCAAGCCCGAGCCGTTTCAGGGCCGTTTCGGCAACATGAAGATGTCCGTCATGGGCGGGATTGAACGAGCCGCCGAGAAGGCCGATCGAGCGGCTCATCAAGGCCGGATCTGGCCCGATCCGCGCACGACATACTTGAAAAGGGTGAGCTGTTCGGCTCCGACCGGCCCGCGCGCATGGATGCGGCCAGTGGCGATGCCGATCTCCGCCCCCATGCCGAACTCGCCGCCATCGGCAAACTGGGTCGAGGCATTGTGGATGACGATGCCGGCATCGACCTCGGCGAAGAAGCGGGCGGCAGCTGCCTCATCGGCTGTGAGGATCGCTTCGGTATGGCCGGAGCCATAGGCAGCGATATGGGCGAGCGCGCCATCGAGCCCGTCGACGAGCTTCACGGCGAGGATGGGCGCGAGATATTCGGTGCGCCAGTCGTCTTCCGTGGCAACAGACAGGCCGGGCACGATGGCGCGGGCGCGGTCGTCGCCGCGAAGCTCGCAGCCGGCGGCCTGCAGGGCCTCGGCGATGGCGGGAAGCTGGCCGGGCGCGGCAGCGGCGTCGATGAGCAGGGTTTCAAGCGCGCCGCAAATGCCGGTGCGCCGGAGCTTGGCATTGAGGATGATCCCGACCGTTTCCCCGAGCGGCAGCGTGCCGTCGACATAGGCGTGGACGAGGCCTTCAAGATGTCCGATCACCGGCACGCGGGCGTCCTCCTGGACGCGCTCGACAAGGCTGCGCCCGCCGCGCGGCACGATGACATCGATCGAACCGTCCAGCCCGGCAAGCATGTGACCCACGGCTGACCGGTCGGTCGTCGGAACCATCTGGATCGCATCGCCCGGCAGTCCGGCCGTTTCAAGCGCAGCGCGCAGCACGCCGGCGATGGCGGCCGACGATTGCGCGCTTTCCGAGCCGCCGCGCAGGATGACCGCATTGCCGGAGCGGATGCAGAGCGCGCCAGCGTCGGCTGTGACATTTGGGCGGCTCTCATAGATGATGCCGATGACGCCGAGCGGGGTCCGGACGCGCGCAATGTCGAGGCCGGAGGGCACGGTCCAGCGGGCGATCTCGGTTCCGACCGGGTCCGGCAGGGCGGCAATCGCCTCGATGCCGCCGGCCATGGCTTCGATGCGCGCCGGGCCGAGCGCGAGCCTGTCGAGCAAGGCCGGGGAAATGCCCTTCTCGCGCGCGCCGGCCATGTCGGCCTCGTTCGCGGCGAGGATCGCGGCGGACGCAGCGCGCAGTCCGTCGGCCATGGCGACCAGCGCTGCCGTGCGCTGGCCGGCGCTGGCGAGGGCCAGGGCCTTGGAGGCGGTCCGGGCACGGCGGCCGAGGCCGAGCATGGCGTTCTCGAGGGCAAGGTCAGAGGTCGACGTATCCATGGCCCTAGGGGTGCCGGAAATGCGCCCGCGATGCAAGCAGGGCCGACGGGATCAGGCTGTGCCGGCCAAGTGCGGTTGACGAGTTCCAGCCTCTGCGACTAGGTCTGCCCGCGAGACTGAAGGACGCCCGACCGATGACCGCCCGAACACCGCGCAATTTCTTCAGGCCGCTCGCCGCCGGAGCGCCCGAGCCGTTTCGCGATCTCCCGGTCACGCTCGAGCGGATGATCCACTTCGTGCCGCCGCACATCGAGAAGGTCCGCGCCAAGGTGCCGGAGATGGCGAAGGGGGTCGATGTCATCCTCGCCAATCTCGAAGACGCGATTCCCTTCGATGCCAAGGATGCGGCGCGTGCGGGCGCGGTCGAGATGGCCGGCATGCTCGACTGGCAAGGGCTTGGCACCGGGCTCTGGGCGCGCGTCAACCCGCTGAACTCGCCCTGGTTCCTAGATGACATGACCGAGCTTGTCCTGAAGGCCGGACGGCAGCTTGACGTGCTGATGATCCCGAAGGTCGAGGGCGCGTTCGACATCCATTATGTCGACCAGTTCCTGGCACAACTCGAAGCCAAAGCCGGGCTGTCCCGTCCGATCCTGTTGCATGCCATTCTCGAGACGGCCGAGGGCGTTGCGCGGGTCGAGGAAATCGCCCTCGCCAGCCCCCGGATGCAGGGCATTTCGCTCGGGCCGGCAGACCTTGCCGCGAGCCGCAAGATGAAGACGACCCGGGTTGGCGGCGGCCATCCCTTCTATCGCGTGGTCGAGGACCCGCATGAAGACGGCTCGCCGCGCGCCTCGGCCCAGCAGGACCCGTGGCACTATACGATTGCCCGCATGGTCGATGCCTGCGGCATGGCCGGGATCAAGCCGTTCTATGGCCCGTTCGGCGACATTGCCGATCTTGAAGCCTGCGAGCAGCAGTTCCGCAATGCGTTCCTGCTTGGGTGCGTCGGGACCTGGACGCTGCACCCGAACCAGATCGGCATCGCCAAGCGCGTGTTCAGTCCGGACCCGAACGAAGTGGCGTTCGCCCGGCGCATTCTCGAGGCCATGCCGGATGGCCGCGGCGTCGCCATGCTGGACGGCAAGATGCAGGACGATGCGACCTGGAAACAGGCCAAGTTCATCGCCGACCTTGCCGACCTCGTCGAGGCGAAGGACGCGGGCATGTAGGGCGGGGTTCACCCCGCCATCATGGCGCAACGAGCCAAGCCTCTTGGCGGGGCGAGCCCCGCCCTACCGGTTTCGCTGGAACAAGCGGACAAAGGGTCTCCGTGCGGACAACACATGCCTACAGCCCGTCGGCCTCGTTGCGGCGGGTATCGAGATGGATGCGGACCTGTTCGAGCAAGGGAAGGCTCGCGAGCATGTCCTTGACCGGAAGCGCGGCGGCAAGCTCGGCGAGGAGCGGCGCAACGGCATGGATGGCGGCCTGATGGGCGTCGCGTCCGGCGGGCGTTATCCGAACGATCTTGCTGCGCCGGTCGGCGGCGTCCGTTGATACATCGACAAAGCCCTTGCGGGCGAGCTTTTCGACAATCGCGGTCATCGAGGGCTTGGTGACCTGGAAGGCGCGGGCGAGCCGGGAGGGCGTTTCGGCGCGGCCGAGCCGCACAAAATGGTTCAGCACGCCAAATTCCGAGGACCCGAGCCCGGGACCGAGGGCGCGCTTCAGCTCGGTCTCGGCGAGCTGGCTGATGATGCCGATCTCGTTGAAGAAGCGAAAAAGGGCGCTCGTATCAGCTTGCGGCTTGCTCATTCGCTGACAGGTACCAGTTTCGCGTCGAGCGGCCAACGCGGAGACGGCGGCGGAAAGGCCGTATAGCCGAGCCGGGCGAGCATCTGGACCGTGCCGGGCCGCGGCACGCCAAGCTCGGTCTTGATCGCTTCATATTGTGGCTGCATCTCGGAGAACTCCTGCAGGATCTGGCACAAGGGATGGATGCAGAGGCCGGCGGCTTGCGCGGCGAGGTTCATCCGGACCCAGGCGGCACCGACAGCAAGCTGCGTTGAGCGGGTATTGTCTGGCGTGGTGATCCAGGCGAAGCCCTGCGCGGAGTTGATGAGGCCGCTATAGAGGTCGAGCCCGATATTATAGGCTTGGCTGCCCGGCGTATCGATGGCGTTCGCCGTGACAATTCCGGCGAGGTTCAGGAGGCCCATGGACAGGCCGCCGACATTGATCCCGTCGGGATCCCTTGCGACGGCGCGGTTGCCGATCCGCATCAGGTCCACGCTTTCGCGCCGTGTTCGGGCCGTTTCATATTCGATCGTCCAGCCATCAAGGGCGATCTGGATGATACGTCGTGTGCGGTCGTGGTCTACCGTGCCGCCGGTTGCGAGCGCGGTTTGCGCACCGGAGAGCATTCCGGCAAGTGACGCCTCCGAGACGGGCCGGGCCGGATCGAACGGTTCCTTGGTGGAGCGGCGGTCCAGGGCGTGGGCAAAGAGCGGGTCAGGCTGGACGGTTTCATCGGCGATGAAGCGGACCTGCGCGATGCGATTGCCATTGAGGCGCGGTTCCGGGCTGCCGTCGGGAAATTCCTCCGTCTCGACCCGGTAACCCGCTTCGGCCCCCGCCTGCCTGAGGAGTTCGAGCATGCAGCCGAAGCCGATCGTGATCTGGCGGTCATAAGGGTCCGTGTGCGGCAGGCGCTTGTCCAGGTCGCAATAGACGTCGATCCGGTCTTCCCCGACGAGTTCGAACCACCAGGGCTGGCGATTGTGCGGGTTCGGCGCAAGGATCGCAAAGGCGAGCGCGTTCAGCCGGGCGTCGCCAAAGTCGGTTCCGGCCTGCCGCCAGGCCTGCGTGGCGGGGCCCCTGCCGGGTGCCCAGGCATAGGTGACCGTCCCGAGGCCGGCGACGAGAACGCTTGCCCCGCCGGTGACCAGAAATCCGCGTCTCGACAGCATGATGGAAGCTCCTGGCATCAGTTGGTTTGTTATAAGTAAGTTAGTGCACTAACTAGTGCAAGATATTTTTCCGGGAGGTGTGTTTGCGGGCGTTGCGTCTCAGCCGAGCCGGGTGACGCCGCAATGAAAGTAGGGCGGGCTTCAGTCCGCCGACAGAAGCGTGGCGGGGCGAGCCCCGCCCTACGTTGTCGTGACGGACGCTAGGGGCAGCCTCAATACGTCACTTCGAAGCGGAGGTGGGCGACGGTTTCGAGCTGTTCGAGAAGCGCGGCCGAGGCCTTGCGTTCGTCCTGGGTGGCTTCGAGTGCCCCTTCGCGCTGTTCGTCAAGATAGGCGATGCGGGTTTCAACCGCCGAGCAGGCCTTGTCGGTCAGGCTTTCGTCCTCGTCTAGGCGGAGGCGCAGGGCGTCGATTTCGGCGCTGTATTCGACAAGGCTCGCCAGCGGCACGGAAAAGCGCAGCATGTGGCCGTGAATGGCAAAGCGCAGCGGCATGTCGTTGATGTCGAACAGGCGTTCCCGGTTGCGCTCATATACGGCGGCCTCGCGCAGGGCCGTGTCGAAAAGGCGCTGGGTCACCGAGCCCCAGCGCTCGCCGACCGCCATGGAGGACGCGCCGAGATCGAAGACCTGGTCCATGGATGCCATGATCTCGCCGAAGAAGCGCGCCGCATCGCGCGCCCGCCGGCGCCGCCCGAGCCGGTCCTGGATCAGTTCGGCGACAAGCGCCCCGGCGGTAGCGAGCAGCGCGCCGACCATGACGGCCAGAAGCGTGTCGAGATTGCCGATATAGTCGAAGATGGACGTGCGCAAGTTCTCGCCCCTCCCGGCGACCGGGAGAGATTAGGGGGCCGAATTGCCGTCAAAGGCAATGGGGCGGAGGATTTCTAATAAAGCGTCGCCATGGACTTGACGTCATAGTCGGCGAGTTCGGCCGTGCGGCCGTCCTTGACCTTCCGGGCCCAGTGCGGGTCCTGAAGGAGGGCGCGGCCGACGGCGACGAGGTCGAACTCGCCGCGGTCCAGCCGCTCGATCACGTCGGTCAGGGGACGCGTCTTCGAGCCTTCGCCGCGATAGGCGCCGGTAAATTCCGATGACAGGCCGACCGAGCCGACTGTTATGGTTGGCAGGCCGGTCAGCTTCTTCGCCCAGCCGGCGCCGTTGAGGCCGTTCTCGCCGTCAATCTCGGGGAACTCGGCGTCCCAGAAGCGGCGCTGCGAGACGTGGAGGATATCGACCCCGGCCTCGGCGAAGACGGTCAGGAAGGCTTCAAGTTCCTGCGGCGTGGTGGCGAGGCGGGCATCATAGTCCTGTTGTTTCCATTGCGAATAGCGCAGGATCACCGGCATGTCCGGGCCGACGGCCTTGCGGACCTCGCGGATCACGTCACCTGCGAACTTTGCCCGGTCGACCAGCGTGCCGCCATATTTGTCTTCGCGCTTGTTCATGACCGACCAGAAGAACTGGTCGATGAGATAGCCGTGCGCGCCGTGAATCTCGATCGTGTCGAAGCCGAGCGCCCTGGCATTGGCGGCGGCCTTGCCATAGGCGGCGATCATGTCGGCGACTTCGGCTTCGCTCGGTTCGTCGAACAATTGCTTGCCGTGATGGGTGACGCCGGACGGGCTGTCGGACGGGGCGTCTGGATAGTGGCCGGTGCCGGTCTTGCGCAACAGGCCCTGGTGCCAGATCTGCGGGCCCATCTTGCCGCCTTCGGCATGCACCGCCTCGATGACGCGCTTCCAGCCTGCAAGGGCAGGCTCGGTATGGAACAAGGGATAGTTCGGATTGTCAGAAGCGCCTTGGCGCGGCACGAGCGTGCCTTCGGAGAGAATGAGCCCGACATCGGCGGCGGCGCGGCGGGCATAATAGGCGGCGACATCCGCCGTCGGCACGCCGTTCGGGCTGAAGCCGCGCGTCATCGGGGCCATGACGATGCGGTTCGGCAGGGTCAGCCCGCGGCACGTGAACGGGGCAAAGAGCGGCGAAGCTGCGGACATGGGACCTCCTTGGGGCAACCGGCTGGCGGTTAATTGGGCATGGCGGCTCGCCGGGTCAATGCCGACGCAAGGGAAGGGGACGGTTCAGGGGGCGGGTGTGATTATGACGCGGCCCGCCTGCATGACGAAGGCCGGTCTTGCCAGCTGGGTGATGTCATTGGCCGGGTTGCCCTTGAAGGCGGCAATGTCGGCCATGTGTCCGGGCGCAATCCGGCCGACCGTGCCGCCTAGGCCGAGCAGGTCCGCATTGCCGGAGGTTGCTGCTTGCAGGGCGGCAAGCGGGGCGACCCCGTAAGCGACCATGAGTTCCAGTTCCCAGGCATTGTCGCCATGGTCGAACACGCCGACATCCGAGCCATTGCAGAGCGGGGTTCCGGCGGCGAGAATGGCGTCCATCTGGGCGTGTTTCACCCGGATGCGTTCCGGTGCGGTCTCCGCCTCGCCGTCCCAGCCGCCATAGCGGGAGATGGCCTCGACCGCCCCGAGTGTCGGGCAGATGGCGATCCCGCGCTCGGCCATGAGGCGATAGGTCTCCGGCGTTCCGGCATCGCCATGCTCGATTGTCTTCACTCCGGCCTCGATGGCGCGGCGCATGCCTTCATCGCTCGCGGCATGGGCGACGACCGGGCGGCCGCTGGCCCCGGCGGTCTCGACGATCAGGGCCAGTTCGTCGACCGAAAAGGTCGGCCGGGCCTCGCCCTGCGGCCCCCAGCGATAGTCGGCATAGACCTTGATCCAATCCGCACCGCCGCCGATCTGGCGGCGAACTTCCCGGATCAGGGCATCATGGCCATCGGCCTCAATGGCACCGAGCGGGACGGTGACGCCGTCGCGGAAACCCGACGGGCCATAGGAGCCGGTGGCAACAATGGCAGGCCCGGCCACGATGAGGCGCGGCCCCGCGATGACGCCCTTTTCGAGCGCGTCGCGCAGGCCGACATCGGCATAGCCTGCCCCTTCCGAGCCGAGATCGCGCAGGGTCGTGAACCCGGCTTCCAGCGTGGCGCGCAGATGGTTCGTCGCCCGCGCGACACGCTCGGCGGCCGACTCCAGCAGGACCTGATCGTTCCAGGACGTCTCGTCATAGGGGTGCAGGAGGACATGGGAATGGGCATCGATGAGGCCAGGGGTGAGCGTCATTCCGGGCAGCGCGATGACCGTTGCGCCCTCGGCAGGAACATCGCCCCCGGCGGCGGTGATGAGCCCGTCTTCGACCCGGACCTGCCAGCCTTCGTGCAGGCGCTCGCCGTCGAAGACACGGTCTGGCTGAAGAACGAAGGTCTCCGCCTGCAGGCTGAGCGTGGCGATCAGGGCGAGGCAGAGGACAAGGGCAAGGCGCATGGCAGGGCTCCGGGCAAGGCCGAACCCTCAGCGTTCGCCGCTCCGGGACACTCGTCAAGCCTCATGTCATTCGGAGTTTACATTTTTTCCGGTAAGTGTAAGCCGTTGCGGGTTGAGGGCACGGATTTCGGGAAGGGTTGCAACATGTTGGGTCAGGCAAGGACATCCATGGAGGCTTGTCCGGCGGCGGATGCCGGGCGGGAACTTGTGTTTCGCAAGCTCTGCACCTTGCTCGCGCCGCTGAACCGCAACGGGGCCGCGCTCGGCTTCGAGACGGTCATCATGTCGGAGCTTGATGTGGATTCGATCGCGATCTTCGACCTGATCATGGAAGTCGAGGACGCCTATGACATCACGTTCCCGATGGAGGACATCAGCGAAATGCGCACGATCGGCGACCTCGTCGACCGGGTCGGCGGGCTGATGGCGCGCTAGCTGGCTTCGTTTGCGCTCACGCCTGTCGCCTGCCCGCGCTATGCGCGCGCCATCGGGTGCGCGGTTTCGAGGAGTTCGGCGAGTTCGTCCGTCAGGACATGCGTGTAGATTTGCGTCGTCGCGATGTCGGCATGGCCGAGCAGGGTCTGCACGCTGCGCAGGTCCGCGCCGCCCTGCAGCAAGTGCGTGGCATAGGCATGGCGCAGCGCATGCGGGTGGACACGGGACGGGTGGAGCCCGGCTGTCACGGCCAGTGCTTCGAGCAATTGGCCGAGACGGCGGCGTGTCAGGTGGCCCGCCCGGCCGGTTGAGGGAAACAGGAAAGGCCTGGCGCGTTCGCGGGCGGGACCGGCTTTTGGCAGGGCGTCCTCGCGCACGGCGAGCCAGGCCGAGAGTGCGTCGAGCGCCGGAGTGCCGAGGGGGCAGAGCCGTTCCTTGCCGCCCTTGCCGCGCACGATGATCTCGCTGGTGAGCCAGCGCGCGCCCTTGCGGCGGGGCAGCTCGCCGAGTTTCAGCGACACGAGCTCAGATGCACGCAGGCCCGCCCCGTAGAGGCATTCGACGAGGCAGGCGAGGCGCACATCCTCGCCGCAGGTCGCGATGAGCCGGGACATTTCTTCGCGCGAGAGCACGTCCGGCACCTCGCGGCCCGGTGTGGGGCCGTCGATGTGCGAGGTCGGATTGTCGGCGCGGTCGCCCTCCTCGAACAGGAAGCGGAAGAAGCGTTTCACAGCAGAGAGGCGGCGGGCGGCGGTGGCCGGGGCGAGGCCGCGCGCCGCAAGGTCGCGCATCCAGGCAGCAAGCTCGCGGGCACTTGCGCGCGTCAGGCGTCCGCCGAGAAAACCGGAGGCGTCGGCAAGGTCGCGGGCATAGGCGTCGAGCGTGTTCGCCGCCGCACCGCGCTCGGCAGACATCATTTCGAGAAAGGCATCGATCCGGGCGGCATCGCTCATGGCGGGGAGTCTAGGGCGAGGGCGTTAAGGATGTGTGGGGGGTGCCTAGAGCGCCTCTTTCCAGTAGCCGGTGGCTTCGAGGGCGAGGGTGCGGGCGAGGTCGCCGGCGCCGGCTTCGGCGAGGGCTTCGACGATGAGGGCGGTGTCGGGCGCGGGGAGAGCATAGGGGTCGCCGCCTGTCAGGGCGAGGGCGCGCAACACCGTTTCGCCGCTCGCCCCGGCAGATGCGGCGGCAAGCAGGGCGCGCGCCAGCATGGGCGAGGCGGCCTGAGGCATTGGGCCCGGCGGATCTTCGAGGCTCGCCCGCGCGGCCGAGGTGAGCGGAATGCCGACACCGTTCCAGAGCGCGAAAAGGCGGCGCATGGCATCCCGCCGGGCGCGTCCGTCGGCCGAGGCGAGGAGGCGGTTCGACAGTCCTTCCAGGTCGTCCGCCTCGCGTCCGGCAAGGACCAGGAGCCCTTCGGTCCAGGCAAGGTCGAAGGCTGGGGCGGGCGGGTCGGCCAGGCCGGCATTGGCGCGCCATTTCGCGGCGAGCCCGGCGTCGCCTGCGGCGAGCCCGGCGCGGGCAAAGGCGAGCGCGGCGCGGGCGGTTTCGTCCGACGGCGCGAGGGCGGCCAAGTCCGCTGCGAGGAGGCGGGAGACGGCAGCAAACCGGGCAAGGTTGCCGGTCGCTGCGTTCAGCACCTCTTCCATGGCGCGGGTTCGGGCTGCAGGTGTTTCGGTCTCGCTCCAGGCGGCTGCGAGGGCAGCCTCGATGGGCGTTTTCGGCGTGAAGCCGTCGAGGGCGAGCAGGGCGCGATAGGCGGCGCGATGGTCTTCCGCGGACAGGAGGCCGGCCTCGGCGGCAATCCCGGCTGCGATGACCCGCAGGTCGGGCGGAAAGCCGTCGCGCCGGGCAAGCTCGGCGGCAAGGTCCGGTCGTGCGGCGGTGATCGTGCCGGTCGATGCCTTCAGCCCGGCATGGCCGGAGAGCGCAAGGGCGAGGCCGGTGTCGAACCGGGCCCCCGGGTCGAGCGTGGTGACGCCGGAGGCGGCAAAGATCGCGTTGAAGAACCACGGGTCGTCAATGCCCTGCGAGACCGCGAGTTCCAGGGCAAGCTCGGCGGCCGGGGCATTGTCCTCCAGCGCGAAGCAGACGGCGCGCAGCTTCGTCCAGAACGGCGCGTCAGGCTCTGCTTCGCCGGTACCTTCGCCGAGCGTGGCGCAGGCTTCGGCTGTCTCGCCGAGGGCGAGCTGAAGGTCGGCGGCAAGTTCGGCCGGATCGCGCCCGTCCGGCAAGGCATCGACCTGTGGCAGGAAAAGCACCGCCGCTGCCGTCTCGCCGGTCTCGAACATGAGCCTTGCGCGCTCGGCCAGGAGCTTGCTGTCTTCCTCGCCGGATGGTGCCGCGGCGGGGGAGAGGACGGCGCGGCGGAGGAGGCCGCTTTCGGCCGGCGTCAGGCCGCGCGTGCGTACAGCTTGCAGGAGCGGCAGGAGATCGCCGGCATCAGAGGCGGGCCAGACCCCGCCCGGCAGGGGAAGCTCGTCCGGATCGAGGCCTGAAAAAGCCCAGGCGTCGATTTCCGACAATTCCCCGCTCTCAACCTGCGCCGGAGCGGCGAGCGGGAAGGCGAAGAGGATCGCAGCGAGCAGGCAGGCGCGCCTAAAAGACATTCCCGATCTCCTGGCGGACCTCGCCCGGGGCCGGCTTGCCCTCGTTGGCCTTGCCGGCAAGCCAGAGGCCGGCACCGATCAGGGCGAGCACGATCACGAGAATGAAAATCAGCCATTTGCGCATGCGCTTGCCTCCCTTGCATGGACTGGTGCATTGCAGCAAACCGCAAGCCCCTGTAGTGATGTCATCACGGAGCCATAAAGATCAATGGGTGCATACACTGATGTTTCCGCAGGCCGTGACGGGCCGGATGCGCCCTTCCTGCAGCGAACGATTGCCCTTGTCGGACTCATGGGTGCGGGCAAGTCGACAGTCGGCAGACGGCTGGCCGAGGCGCTCGGGCGCGACTTCTATGACAGCGACGACGAGATCGAAAAGGCGGCCGGCCTGTCGGTGGCCGACATTTTCAGGCTGCATGGCGAACCGGAATTCCGGCGCGGCGAGAAGCGCGTGCTCGCCCGCCTGCTGGACCAGCCCCCGCATGTGCTGGCAACCGGCGGCGGGGCCTATCTCGATGCCGGCACGCGGGCGCTGATGCGGGACAAGGCTGTCACGGTCTGGCTGAATGCCGACCTCGAAACCCTGTGGGAACGCGTGTCGCGACGGTCGCACCGGCCGCTCCTGAAGCAGGCCGATGCGCGCGGCGTGCTTGCCCGCCTGCACGAGGAGCGCGCGCCCGTCTATTCGGAGGCCGATATCATGGTCGACAGCGTCAAGGGCCCGCACAGCCAGACGGTGACGCGCATCCTCGAAGCGGTCCGGGGGTGGCAGCCAGAATGACCGGTGGGGCCAGTCGCGAGCGCGTCCGGGTCGACCTTGGCGCGCGCAGCTACGACATAGAGATCGGACCCGGGCTCCTGACGGAAGCAGGAGGGCTCCTGGCGCCCTTCCTGTCGCGCAATCGGGTTTTCGTCGTGACCGACGAGACGGTGGCAAGGCTGCACCTGGCGGCGCTCGAAGCCGGGCTCGCGAAGGAGGGGATCGGCGCAGAAGTGCATGTCCTGCCGCCCGGCGAAGCGAGCAAGAGCTTTGCGGTCCTCGAGTGCGTGCTCGACTGGCTCCTGTCAGCCGGGGCAGGACGCGACGACGTGCTGGTCGCGTTCGGCGGCGGGGTGGTTGGCGACCTCGCCGGGCTTGCCGCTTCGCTGATGAAGCGCGGCATGGAACTCGTGCAGGTGCCGACGACGCTCCTCGCCCAGGTCGACAGCTCTGTCGGCGGCAAGACGGCGGTCAATGCGGCCCACGGCAAGAACCTCGTCGGCACGTTCTACCAGCCCCGGCTCGTGCTCGCCGACACTGACGTGCTCGCCACCTTGCCCGCGCGGGAAAGGCGGGCAGGCTATGCCGAGATCGTCAAGTACGGACTGATCGATGACGCGGCCTTCTTCGAGGCGCTGGAGCAGGCAGGCGACAAGGTCCTGGGGCTTGACCCGGAAGCGCTGACCGATGCCATTGCCATCAGTTGCCGGGCCAAGGCGCGCATTGTTGCTGCCGACGAGCGGGAGGGCGGGGTTCGCGCGCTCCTGAACCTTGGCCACACGTTCGGGCATGCCTTCGAGGCGGCAAGCGGGTTCGGGCCGGACCTCCTGCACGGCGAGGCGGTCGGCCTCGGCATGGCGCTCGCCCTGTCCTATTCGGCGCGGCTTGGCCTGATGGCCGGGGAAGAAGTGAAGCGGGCAAAGGCGGTGCTTGAAAAGTCGGGGCTCGTCACCGAGATCTCCCGCACGCCCGGCGGGCCCTACAGGACAACGGAACTGATCGAACACATGCGCCAGGACAAGAAGGCGCGCGGCACGAGGGTGCCGCTGATCCTCGCACGCGGCATCGGGCAGGCCTTCGTGCACCCGGATGCCGACCTCGGGGATGTCGCCGATTTTCTCGGGCGCCAGGGAGCAAATTCGCCATGATTGCCGGAACCCTCATCGCGATCGCGTGCCTCCTGTGCCTGTCCGCCTTCTTCTCCGGCTCGGAGACGGCGCTGACAGCGGCTTCGCGCGCGCGCATGCACCAGCTCGAGCAGGACGGCGACGCAGCGGCGCGGCGGGTCAACCGGCTGATCTCCAACCGCGAGGGCCTGATCGGGACGATCCTGCTCGGCAACAATGTCGTCAACATCCTTGCCTCTGTCCTTGCAACGAGCCTGTTCACGGCCCTTTTCGGCCAGAACGGCCTTGCGCTCGCTGCCGCGACCGGCATCATGACCGTGCTTGTGCTCGTGTTCGCCGAAGTCCTGCCGAAGACCTATGCGATCACGCGGGCCGACGCGATGGCCAAGGCGGTTTCGCGGCCGGTGATCTGGCTCGTCGCCGGGCTTGGCTGGATCGTCGCCGTCGTGCAGGTGGTCGTCAATCTCGTCCTGCGGGTCTTCGGCGTGAAGCCGTCAGACGATCTCGTGTCGGCAGACGAGGAGATACGCGGGGCGATCTCGCTGCATGCTTCCGAGGGCGCGGTCGACGAGGCCGACCGCCACCGGCTGATCGGCGCCCTCGACCTGAAGGAACTGGCCGTCTCGGAAGTGATGATCCACCGCCAGAGCATCGACATGCTGGACGCTGACCAGCCGGCCGGGGACATCATCATGAAGGCACTGGCCAGCGCGCATACGCGCCTGCCGCTCTATCGCGGCGAACGGGAGGAAATCGTCGGCATCCTGCACGCCAAGGACCTGCTTCGGGCCATTGCGCCCAATCGCGGGGCGCTGAACGAGATCGATATCGACAGCCTGATGCGCGAACCCTGGTTCGTGCCCGACACGACGCCGCTTCTCGACCAACTCGATGCCTTCATGGAGAAGCGCAGCCATTTTGCCCTCGTGGTCGACGAGTATGGCGTGCTCCAGGGGCTCGTCACGCTGGAGGACATTCTCGAAGAGATTGTCGGCGACATTCGCGACGAGCATGACGCGCCCGTGCAGGGCGTGCGCCCGCAGCCGGACGGCTCGGCCAATGTCGATGGCTGGGTGACGATCCGGGACCTCAACCGGGCGCTCGGCTGGTCGCTGCCGGACGAGGAGGCGGTCACGGTTGCCGGGCTCGTCATCCACGAGGCGCAGACCATTCCGGACCCCGGCCAACGGTTTTCTTTCCACGGCTACCGGTTCGATATCCTCAGGCGGAGCCGCAACCAGATCACCGGGCTGAGGGTCAGCGCCGAGGAACAGGCCTAAGGGCAGCCGAGAGGCTCAATGCGGCCGGAATTAGCCCTGATTGGCGGGCGGCGCGCTTGCCTCCACGGTTGCAAGAAACTCGGCTATGGCATCCACTTCCCACTCGCCGAGCTGGGCATTTGGCATGGTGGTGCCGGGATATGCTCCTTGCGGATCACTGAGGAACCGAACCAAACGCTGCTTGTTCCAGGTTCGCTTGTCTTCGGAGAGACCGTCAGAATAGGGATAATTTTCGTAACTGCCGATCTGGCGGTCGAACAGGCCGTCAAGCGGCGGGGCGACGTCCATCACGCCATCGAGTCGATGGCAGGAAGAACATGCACCGCGGAAACGGCTGCCACCCCAAGCGGCATGGGTCTTGTGCACGTTGGCGGCGGCGATCCTGGGCCGGAGAGCATCATAGCCCGATACCGAGAGAACGTCTTGCGTGGAGCTTGGAGTACGCGGGTCTCGCAACAGGATAAGTGTCTTGTAGTCGCTGAGTATTGCAATCTCGCCATTTGACAACTGGATTATGTCGCGCAGGCGGGTGCCGAGATCTATCGGCTCGGCGAAAATTACCTGGTCTCCGTTTGTCCTTAGCCGGTAGAGCGTTTCGGCTTTAAGCGACGTTGCCAGGAGATCATTCGTCCATTCCGGGAAGGCAGCATCAGACTGCCAGGCAATCAGGTTCGATATGCCGACGGATGGAACGAAGGCATAGGCAGGATTGTCATAACCGTCGTGGCGTCCTTCGCCAGCCACATTGCCGAAGGGCGTTCGCGGCGCACCATATTCCGTGCCGAGCGTGACGAAGGGCCATCCGTAATCGCCCCCGCTGACAAGATGATTAATCTCGTCACCCCCCCTGGGCTCCGTGTTCGGTTTCCCAGATGCGGCCATTGGCATCGACAGCCAGTCCTTGAGGATTGCGCATGCCGCCAGCAAAAATGTCTACTGAACCAGAGCTGAGGCCGAGTCGCAGGACTTTGGACAGATGGCGATCACTTGTGGCGGCGACGAGCTCGGGCCGTGCATATTTTGATCCGGCGACCGAGCCGAAGCCAAAACTGCCGACGCTTAGAAGAATATGATCATCATCATGGCGCGCCATGCGTCCGCCTGACATATGCCCGGCAAATCGCCATTCGATGTCAGCCATTGAGATGCATGTATCGAGGCGGTAGACTTCCTCCCAGTCCGCTTCGGAAATTTCGACACGGCCTTCCCGGGAATGAATCGGGAGACGGGAAATGACGTTACAGACAGACTGCTGATCCTCGAGAAAAAGGTGATGGCTGACGAGGAGGTCCGCAGAGTCCGGGCCGGTTGGCCATACGAGAATGTCGTGAACGCGGAAATAGTTGATATTGAACTCTATCTTGTCGGCGAAAACGTTGTCGCGAAGATGGTCATAATCCATCGGGATACGCTTGTCGAAATAGGCAAGGGCTCCGGTTTTCAGGTTCAAAGTCGCGATTTGGCCAGTCGCAGAGACATAGACAACATGCCCGGCGAACTCGTCGATGCCGCCACCGGAGACGCCGCCATCAACATCTCCGAGTGACACTTCGGATTTCTCGACCGAAACGAGTGCCGTTTCGATCGTCTCCCAGTTTACCACGCTTTCATTGGTCAGGGCGGGCGTATCTGACGCAAACAACTTTGCCAGCTTGCCGCGGATCCGATCCTGCTCATAGGCGGCAAGAACGACGGCGATCCCGATCAGGAAGGCGATTAGCGGACCGGCAATCATGATTATTGCCGTGCGATTGTCTTTGAAGAAGCTCCCGAGCCGACCGGCAGACCAAGTGCGAATGTTCATGATGGGGCTCCGAGGGTGTTCTAGTGAATACTGACAAGTGCGGCCATTCAGCAAGTGACATGCCAGCGAGAGGTGCCACCTGCCAGGAAGATCGTTTCCGTGGGCCAGACCATCAACTGCGCCGTTCACCCCGCGTTCAATCCGGATTACCATCCTGTCACAGACGCCGCTGGAGGAGCCGCTGATGAAACTGTCGATACGGACAATCCAGGGTGCTGCGGCGCTCTCGGCCCTTGCGGCCTGCGCGACGCCGGGGATTGATTACACGGCGCGGGTGGCGCCCGGCAATCCGGCGGCGGCGACTTATCGCACGGTTGCGGTGGGCACATTCGACGGGCCGCTTGCCGCCTGGTATGCCGACCAGTTCGAGGCCATGCTGCACAATGCGCTGTTTGACGGGCTGCCCTGGTTCGAGGTCGGGCTGTTTCCCGGCCAGTCGAATGTGTCCGGCGTTTATGAAGGCTCGGTCGATATCGGCTATCCGGACATTTTCGAGCGCTATTATTCCGAGACGCGCTGCGTCGAATTTGTCGAGGAAGAGGACGAGGACGGCGACACGAAGAAGACATGCGTCAAGCAGGTCGAGATCGAGCATGTCTGCGTGCGCTACACGGTCGGGGCTTCGGCGAGCCCGCGCCTCTATGACAAGCAGACCGGCGAGTTCATTCACGAAGCGACCTATTATGGCGAGGACAGCGAAGAGGAATGTTTCGAGACGGGCAATGTCGTCTACCGTGTGCGCCGCCAGGAAGGCGAGCGCGGGCAGGGTCGCTACCGCTATGCCTATGAAGACTATGGCCGCCCCGGCTACCGGCTCGGCGGCGACCGGATGATCGACCGGCTGACGGCCTCGGCTTTGCTGCAGACGGTCCGGCAGGCCCGGCTCGACATCGCGCCCTATAATCGCGACGTGCGCGCGACCATCCTCACCGAGGCGCAGGATTTCGAGGTCAAGGCCGACCCGCGCTTTGCGACGGCCGTGCAGGCGATCCGCGACAAGCAGCCCTTTGCCGGCTGCGCGATCTTTGCCGAACTGATCCTCGCCTATCCGTCCTCGCCGTCGGTCCTGCACAATTCGGGAGCCTGCGCCGAGGCCCGCGGCGACCAGCAGGCCGCCCAGGGGCTCTATGCGCAGGCGAACGAGGCGGCGCGCCTTCTCGGGATCGAACCGGCCGGCCGGATGGTCAATGCGCTCGCCCGCATTTCCGGCCAGCGCGCCGACACGGCCGTGCTCGACCGGCTCGTCCCGGAAGGCGGCGTGCCGGAGAGCTGAGGCTGGAGGTGACGAACGCGGATTGTGGGGCTTTGCGCTCAAGCCTGTTCCCCTCATCCCCGGCCCTTTTCCCGAGAGGAGAAAGGGGCGCTGCGGGGCGGGGGTGACGAACGCGAATTGTGGGGCTTTGCGTTGAAGGCCGTTCCCCTCATCCTTGGCGGGAGAAGGGGGCGCGGACTCTACCGGTCGAGGGCGTCGTGCACGATGCGGCCGCCGGAGACGGTGAGGAGGGAGCGGGTCTGGTGGATGGTGGCTGGCGCGATCTCGAAAATGTTCTGGTCGAGCAGGATGAAATCGGCCGCCTTGCCGGGTTCGAGACTGCCGAGTTCGTCGCTTGCGCCCAACTGGTAAGCCGGGGCGCGGGTCATGGCAAAGACAGCTTCGGCGACGGACAGTGCCTCGTCCGGATTGCGGGCGGGAAGGTCGGTGCGTCCGGGCAGGCGGCGGGTGACGGCCACCTCGATCATGGTCATCGGCTCGAAGGTCGACAGATAGGTTGCGGCTGGCCAGTCCGTGCCGAAGCTCTGCACCGCGCCCGCTTCTATCAGAGAGCGGACCGGATAGGCCGCTTCCATGACATCCTCGCCGACATAGGCGGCGATGCTGTCGAAGCTTGGATCGCGGGTCGCCCAGTGGATTGAGGTCTGCGCGACGGTGTCGAGTTCGGCGAAGCGGGGAACGTCGGCGGGTTCGACAAAGTCCATATGGGCGATCGTGCGGCGGGCGGCTGTTGCGCCGGGTGCGTCCTTCGTCGCCTCGAAGGCGTCGAGGACCTGCGTGACGGCCGCGCCGCCAATGGCATGGACGTGGACATCGACACCGGCGGCATAGGCGGCATCGACAAGGCGGGCGAGCTCGTCATCGTCGAGGATTGGCAGGCCGCGATTGCCGGGATCATCGGCGTAATCGTCGGACAGAAACGCGGTATGCGCTTCCGGGACACCGTCGGCGAAGAGCTTGATGGCGCGGGGGCGCAGATAGTCGCCTGAATAGCGGGCGCGATAATCGGCGAGCCGGGCGGCCGGATCGTCGCCCGCGCCGCGCCAGGAGGCGCTGGTGAAAACGCGCAGGGTCAGCTCGCCGCTGTCCTGCAGTCTGGCGAGCGTCTCGTAGGCCTGTTCCTCGGTGGGCGCGCCCATGCCGGCATCGAAGGCTCCGGTCAGGCCGGAGGCGGCAGCGCGTGGCAGCCAGCGGCGGAGCGCGGCGTCATAATCTTCAGGATTTCGCTCGATCAGGGCGGCGGTGATGAAACTTCCAGCCCCTTCGCGCGCGGTGCCGAGGAGCGCGCCGGTTTCCGGGTCGCGCTCGAAGAAAGACACGCCGGGTTCCGGGTCGGGCGTCGCAGCACTCGCCCCGCCTGCAGCAAGGGCCGCGGAGGAAAACCAGGTCGAGTGGCCATCAACCGAGCCGATAATGACCGGCCGGTCGCCGAAAATCTCGTCGAGCAAGGCGCTGCGCGGGCCGTCTGCCGGGAAGAGATGATTCTGCCAGCCGCGCGAGTAGATGACGCCGTCGCCCGGATTGTCATCGCGGATCTGTTCAAGCGCGGCGACGAGCTTGTCCGTGGTGTCGGCGAGGGAGAGATTGACCCGCTCCTCCGAGATCGAGCCGCCGAATATGTGCATGTGGGAATCGATCAGTCCCGGCAGGACGAGGCGGCCGTCCGCGTCGATCACTTCGACCTGGTCATGAATGCAGGCTTCCGCGCTCGCCTGGCTGCCGACAAAGGTGATCTCGCCGCCAATGCTGCAGAGCGCTTCGGCGACCGTGCCGCCGGTTTCCGGGTTTCCGGCCCCGTCCATCGTGTGGATGACGGCGTTGATGATGACGAGATCAGCCGGTATCAGCGCATCCGGTTCGGACGGGCCGCAGGCGGCAAGGAGGACCATGGCGGCGAATGCCAGACTGTGTCTCTGTTCCATGTCCGGCCCCGGCTCCCTGCTGTCCTGAAACTGGCGGCCAGCCTATGCCTCAGCCGAACGTCCGTCCAGAGACGGATCAGGTGCCCCGGAGCCCGGCGATTTCGGCGCGCAGGCGGGTGATCTCCTCGACATAGGGGGCGAGGGCCGGTTCCAGTTCCGCAGCGGTGTAGCGCGGCGTGATGAATTGCGGGCAGTTCCAGTCGAGGGCAGCGACCTCAATCGTGAACAGGCGCTCGACGCGGCCTGATCCGTCCATTGCGAGGCGTCCGGCGAGGTCCGGATCGTCCGCCGCCTCAATGACCTTCGCGTGGCCGAGAATCTTCAGCCGCGCGCGATTCGGATAGTCCATCAGAAAGAGCGAGACCCGGTTGTCGCCGGCGAGGTTTCCGGTCGAGACATATTGCCGGTTGCCGCGATAATCGGCAAAGCCGAGGCGGGCCGGGCCGAGCACTTTCAGGAAACCCGCCGGGCCGCCGCGATGCTGGACATAGGGCCAGCCGGTCTCCGAGACAGTGGCCATGTAGAAACTGTCGCGCGCGGCGATGAAGGCGGCCTCGTTCTCGCCGAGGGCATCGGGGGCCGGTCGTTCTGCCATCGCGGCATAGGTCTCGCGCGAGCCGCGCCTCGCCTGCTCGGCGGCGACATTCGGGGTGAAGGCGATCCGGCCGAATTGTTCCATGGCGGTCTCCGTGGGCCGAAGCTTGAACCTGCACGCGAAGTCGGGAGGGCCGCGAACACTTTCAAGGTGAGCGGCCGGCGTTCAAGCGATTGTGTCCGGCGGGCCGCGGCATGCTAGAATTGGAGATTCGGTGGCATGGAGACGAGGCGCGCAGCGTGGCGAGAGCGGGAAGCAGAGCGGGATTTTCCTATGGCCACGTCGCGCGCAATGCCGGTTTCATCGCCGCTGCGGCAAGGAACGATCTCGGCAGGCTCATTCTTGTCCTGACACTTGCTCTTGTTGTGACCCGCCTCGTGCCGGGCCTTGCCGGGCCGGGCTGGATAGGGTCGCTGCTGCGCACGCTCCTGTCGGCCTGGGTTTTCATTGCAGCGGCGCATGTCTCGGTGCAGGTTTTTCTCGGGATGCAGGCTGAGGCGCGCGAGGCTCTGCGGCTTGCGGCGCGCCTTTTCCTGCCCTCGCTCGGCGTGCTGCTGCCGACCTTGTTCTTTTCCGTTGCCGGCGCACTCGTCATTCTCCTGCCGGGGGCGGCGGCGTCTGTCTTCGGGCTTGCCGTTTTCATGGTGCTCCTCGTCGAGCGGCCGCCCTATTCCGAGCTTCTTGCGCGGGCCTGGGCGCTCGTGACGAACCATGTCGTGCCGCTGCTCATCATCGGTTTTGTCCTCTGGCTCGCGCTCATTGCGCTTGGCGGTCCGCTCTTTGACCTTGTCCGGGCCGTCGCCCCGCCCGGCCTGTTCCGGTCGCTCCTGACGGGAAGCCTTGCGGCTGGCCTCATCACGGGTCTGGCCGTGCTCGCCGCATCGGTCTATGCAGAATTGCGGCGGCTGGATGCGCCGGACTGAACGGGCAATGACGGGAGACGGGGCATGCAGGACCGGGTCAAGCCGCTGGACGGCGTGCGCAATTTCCGGGATTTCGGCGGTTATGCCAGCCAGCATGGCGGACGGGTCGTTCCCGGACGGCTCTACCGGTCCGGCCATCACGGCGAGGCGAGCGAGCGCGACATCGCGGCCATGGATGCGCTCGGCATCGAAGTCATCGTCGATCTCCGCAGGCCGGACGAGCGGGAACGCGTGTCGGCGCGCTGGCCGGGCGACGGCGTGCGCGTCATCACCCATGATGGCGGGCGCGAAACCGAAGCCCCGCACCAGCGCTTTCTGCAACAGGTCGAAGCGGACCCGGTCGCCGCCGACAACTGGATGAACGAATATTACGAAAAAGCGCCGTTCAAGGCCCATCATCAGGCGCTGTTCTCGGACTGGTTCGATGCCCTGATTGAGACTGACGGGGCTGCGCTCGTCAATTGTGCGGCCGGCAAGGACCGGACAGGCATTCTCTGCGCGCTGACGCACCATGTGCTCGGCGTCTCGGAGGCCGACATTCTCGCCGATTACGAGCTGACGAACGAAGCTGCCAAGGTCGACGAGCGCCTGCCGGAGGCGACGGCCTGGTTCAACGCGCGGATCGGCAAGGACTACGCGCCGGAGGTCTACAAGCCGTTTCTCGGCGTGCATGCGCGCTACCTGAAGACCGCGTTCGATGCGATCCGGGACGGGGCGGGCTCGGTCGACGCCTATCTCGATGGCGCGCTCGGCGTGGATGCCGGCAAGCGCGCGGCGCTCGTCTCGCGGCTGGTGGGGTAGGGTCTTTCAGCCGAACTTCAGTCCGCCATCTCGCGAGGGTCGCCGGTGACCAGCCGTCCGTGCTCGATCCAGCTGGCGAGGCCCGGCGTGAAGCGGGCGGCGACCTTGGCCTCGTAGCGGGCGAGGTCCTCGGGGTGCAGCACGTCTTTCCAGCGCCCGTTCGTGCCCTTGTTGAGGAAGGTGCGCCCGCCGCCCTTGAAGATCATGTCCGCACCCGGCAGGAGGTCGTCGGCGCGCTTCTTCATGGCGTCGAACCCGGCAGCTTCGACAAGTTCGGGCCAGAGCGCGTCCGGGACAGAGATTTCGAGAAAATCGGCGATGCGGCGCATCTCGCCCGCCCGGTCAGCCTTCAGGTCGTTGAAATGGACGAGCAGTACGTTCGGCTCGCGGCGGGCCTCCCAGAAGCTTTTCTCGACATGGAAGAAGCCTGCGCCCTCGTCGCCTTCCTCGTCGCTCGGGCCGTTGACCCAGTCATGGAAATGCATGGCGGGGTCGGGATCGGTTTCCGGATAAGTGTCGCGGAATTTCGGGTCGGCGAGGCTGATCGCGCTGATTGTCTCCAGGACATGCGGCGAATAGGCCATCTTGTGATTGTGGAAGGACATGGCCGCGTCCCGCCCGTCGCGGGCGACATGGATATATTTCACGCCCTCATAGACCGGCAGGGCATCAAAGGGCAGGTGCGCCTTCAGCCAGCGCCGGTGCGGCAAAGCCGAGGCGGTCTGGCCGGTCTGCTCGACCGGGATCAGGCGGAAATCCGGCCAGGGCGAGGTGAAATGCACCGGGATCGGCTCGGCAGACTGGAGAACCAGCATGCCGACAATGCGCTGCGTCCAGGTCGTGCCGCATTTCGGGTAGGTCGAGATGACGATATCGTCGGGCCTGACGGGGAAATTGTCCCATCCGGCACTGTCCATGATGCGGTTGCGGACCGCGCGAACCGGCCCGCGCAGTCGGCGGGCTTCGGCATGTGTCATCTTATGTCCCCCTGTTATCTTTGCAGCTTATGGCGGAACTACTGGCAGGTACAGTGCCGGGAAGCCTGACGGGTCACGTTTTGCGGCGGTGCTGGCGGGGCAAAGCCGGGCCTGCTATCGCAGCGGTCATGACAGACATCATCCGCCTCTCTGCGGTGCAGGCCGCGCCGTCCTTTTTCGACAAGCAGGCGGCGCTGGCGACCGCGCTCGACTGGATTGACAGGGCCGCCAAAGACAAGCCGGACGTGATCGCCTTCGGCGAGGCCTGGCTGCCCGGCTATCCGTTCTTCATCGACAGCCCGCTTGGGAGCACCTGGTGGGATGCGGCGGCTGAACTGCTTGCCAACGGCATCCTTCTCGACGGGCCGGAAATCGCTACGCTCGGCAAGGCGGCAAAGCGCGCCAAGGCCGATCTCGTGATCGGGATCAACGAGCTCGACCCGCAGACCCGCGCAACGCTCTATTGCACGATGGTGACGATCTCCAAGGACGGCGAGGTGCTGAACCGGCACCGCAAGATCAAGCCGACCCATCACGAGCGCTCGGTCTGGGGCGACGGCGATGCCAAGGGCCTGCGTCCGCAGCAACGGCCGTGGGGCCGACTCTCCACTCTGAATTGCTGGGAACACAATGCCGTCCTGCCGGCCTATGCGCTGATGGCGCGGGGGACCGACGTGCATGTCGCCGCCTGGCCGGGGCAGGAGCCGGACCCGGCCCCCGCCGAACCGGTCTGGGCGCGCCAGATATTGCTGAGCCGGGCCTTTGCCTCGCAGGCCGGGGCCTGGGTCATCTGTTCGGCGGGCCTGCGCATGAAGGAACATGTCCCGGACCGCTGGAAGAGCCTGTGGACCTTCAACCATAATGGCGGGGCGGCGATCATCGATCCGCGCGGCGAGATCATTGCCGGGCCTCTGATCGGCGAAGAGGGCATTCTCGTCGCCGATGCCGACCTCGCGCTCGGGCGCAAATGCAAGGTGTCCTCGGACCCGGCGGGGCATTATTCGCGCCCGGACCTGTTCCGCCTCGAAGTTGACGGCGAGGAGGTCTTTCCGGGCAATCGCGGCTGAACGCGGGCTGCGCAAAGGCTTCCCCTCGCGCGCGATCCGCCTTTCAAAGACAGGCCATTGTGCCATTTTGGGCCCTTGACCGGCCGGCCAGTACGGTATCCGGGGACGTCGAAGCGACCAGAAGGACCGTCATGTCGACGATGAGCGCCCATGAAACGGCTGCGCAGAGACGCTCCTGGCGGCGGCGCCAGCCTGCTAGCCAGCCGCTCTGGCCGGCCTGTGCGGGCGGCTTCCTGTTCACGGTTCTACTTGTCCTGACCGCGCTTGCCGTGCAGGGCCGAACCGAACAGGCAACCCGCCGGGCGCTGGCTGCCGCAGGTGTATCGGCCTGGGCGAATGCCAATGTTTCCGGCCGCAATGTCCGGCTAACGGGCCTGCCGCCGGACGATGCGGCTGCGCTCGCGGCCGAACGCGCCGTGATGGCGGCCGAGGCGGCGAGCCTCTTCGGGCGCGGCGTCCAGCCCGTGCGGGTCATGACCGCATTCACGCGGCAAGGCGAGGCAGACACGGACCTGATCCCGACGGCACCGGCCTGGTCCTTCGAGCGGACGCGAACCGTGCTGCGGCTGACCGGACAGGTGCCTGATGCAACGAGCCAGGCGGCGATTGCCGAGGCCGCCAGCCTCGCGGTTGGCGGCGGCGGGCTGCGCACGGTGATCGACGAGCTGCGCGTTTCGGACGAGCCGGCCCCGGACGGACACCTCGCGGTCATGCTACGCGGACTTGCCCTCCTGTCCAGGTGCGAAACCGGACGGGCAGGCTTTGCCGCCGGGCAGTTCTCGCTCGCCTGCTCGGCGCCCGTGAACGGCCATGAGGCGATCCGGCGCCTTGCCGCAGCAGACCTGCCTTACGGGCGGCTGGGACCGGTGGACTTGCGCGGGCCGGATGGCGGTATCGTTCCGGCACCTGCTGCCCCCGAGCCCGTCTCAGGGCCGTCGCCGCGTGCCGACGGGATCGCGGCCTGCAACCGGTCCCTTGCCGATCTCCTGGGCGAGGCACGGATCGCCTTCGGCACCGGAAGCGCGCAGGTCGGCGGGTCGAGCGCGCGCCTCCTCGACCGCGTCGCAGAGGCGGCGATCGCCTGTCCCGGCACCCTGCGCATCGAGGGCCATACCGACGATACCGGGCTCGCGGACGCAAATGATGCCCTCAGCCTCGCGCGAGCAGAGGCCGTCCGCGCCGAACTCGTCGCCCGGGGCGTGCCGGAGGGGCGTCTCGTGACGCAAGGCCACGGCGCGCGCCGGCCGCGTGCGGGCAACGACACCGAGGCCGGGCGCTCGGAGAACCGGCGCATCGAGATCACGGCCACCTCCGATGCACCCTGACAGACCCGCCATTTCACGCTTCATCCCGTTTCGGACAGAGACCTGACCCATGCTGCCGCTCCTTCTCCAGATTTTCCTCTCTCTGCTTGCCGCTGCCGCCCTTGGGGCCGGGCTCGCCTGGTGGTGGCTGACACGGCGGTATGAGGATGTCACCGAACGCTTCGAGCGGCTCGAAAAGGACGCCGCAGCCCGGCCTGACCCGCTCACGCTCGGCGACTTCGAGACCGGGCTCGCCGAGCGGTTTGCCCGGTTGCGCTTCCCGGAAACGGATCTCTCGCCGGTCTTCCAGCGGCTCGTCGCCATTGAGGCGGGCATGCAGCGCGAGGCCCCTGGCTTGCAGGCCCTGCAGGCCGGGATCGATCGTCTGGACGGAACGCTTGCAACGGTCTCGGCCCGGCTGGGCGGCCTGTCGAATGCCGATCTCTCGCCGGTCGAGGAGCGCCTGTCCGGCATGGCCGAGCAGGTGGACGGGCTTGCCGCCACGATCCGCGACAAGCAATGGGTGGACCTGCGGCCGCTGGAGGCCCGCATGTCGCGTCTTGAAGGCGCGATCCAGTCCGTGCCGGTTCCGGAGGTCGATCTCCGCGGGGTTGAAGAGGGTATCCTTCGCATCGAGGGCGCGCTTGCCGGGCTCGACCCGCCGGAGACCGATCTTGGGCCGCTGCACAGCTCTCTTGCCCGGCTCGAAATGATGATCGAGGGGCAGGCCGTGCCGGAGACCGACCTGACACCCGTGCAAGGCCAGATCGATCTTGTCCTCATGGAACTCGCCCAGATCGAGGAGAAGCTTCGCTCGCTCGCGGCACCGGAAAGTTCACCGCTGATCGCTGGCTTCGCCGCCCTCGAAAAGCGGTTGGACCAGCTTGCCGCGCCGGACCTTGCGCCCTTGCGCGACCGGCTCGCCGTGATCGAGCGCCTTGTCGGCAACCTGTCGGCCAGCGAGCCGGACCGCCGTCTGGATCTCGGTCCCGTCATGGCCCAGCTCGACCGGCTGGAGCCGATCCACCGCCAGCTTGATCTTATCAAGTCGCAGGTCCTCGCCCCGAACCAGGGCGCAGACGTCCTGGCGTCCCGCGTCTCCGCTCTCGGCGAAAGCCTTGCAACCATCGAGGCGACCTTGCTCGGTCTGCGCGCGCAGATCAGCCATGGCGGCGGCATGGAAAGCGTCGAGCGGCGACTGGCCGGCCTACAGGAAGCCTTTCTCGGCCTTCGCCAGGCCGACATGGCCCCAGTGCTCGCGCGTCTGCGCCAGATCGAGGAGCGGATCGGTTCTGCGGGGGCGGTCGAGTCCCGGCTGGTGACAATTGAGTATGCGCTTGCCGGGCTCGACAGGCTCCTGCGCGCGCAAAGCGAGGCCCGGGCGACGAATGCTGTCGGGCCTTCCTCGCGGATCGACCTGTCGGAACTGCCGGCCGGCCTGCCCCCCGAGCCTGAAGTGCCGCCTCATCAGGCTGCCCGCGCGCCCGACCCGATCGACGCGGCCCGCCGCCCGGATGATCGGGCAAACCTCCTCCAGCGCGCCGCCTTCGGCGAGCCGGACGACCTTGAACAGATCAGTGGCGTCGGGCCGATGCTGAACGACCTCCTGAACTCGGTCGGCGTCTATTATTTCTGGCAGATCGCCGAATGGACCGACGAGAACGTGAGCTGGGTCGACGCCCAGCTCAACCATTTCAAGGGCCGGATCAGCCGTGACGAGTGGGTAAGCCAGGCCCGCCTGCTTGCCCGCCAGCCGGGCGCGGCGCGGCGGCCGGGGGAGTAGGGGGCCGGAAGCCGTCCGGGGCCTCATTGCGGGTTGTCGGTGCCAGCGGTCCTCGCCAAGCAAGCCTGCTTGGCCTTGCCGCAGCCATGCGCTAAAGGCGCTCTCTGTCACTCCGAACCGAAAGGGCTCCCATGGCCGGCCATAGCAAGTGGGCGAACATCCAGCATCGCAAGGGCGCGCAGGACAAGAAACGCGCCGCGCTCTTTGCCCGCCTCTCCAAGGAAATCACCATCGCCTCGAAAATCGGCGGTCCGGACCCGGACGGCAATCCGCGCCTGCGCCTCGCCATCCAGAACGCGCGCGGCCAGTCGGTCCCGAAGGACAATATCCAGCGCGCCATCGACAAGGGCCAGGGCAGTGGCGGCGAGGATTATGTCGACCAGCGCTATGAAGGCTTCGGCCCGGGCGGCGTCGGCATCATTGTCGAGGCATCGACCGACAACAAGAACCGCGCGGCAGGCGAGATCCGCACCGCCTTCTCCAAGAATGGCGGCAATCTCGGCGAGACCGGCTCGGTCTCGTTCGGCTTCTCCCAGGTCGGCGAGATCGAATACGGGCCGGATGCCGGAAGCGCCGACGACGTGATGATGGCGGCGATCGAGGCCGGCGCAGCGGACTGCGAAAGCGACGGGACCGGCCACTGGATCTATACGGCGCGGGAGGACCTGCAGGCCGTCGTCGACCGGCTCGCGGCCCATTTCGGGGACGGCATCGAAGCCAAATCAACCAAGCTCGTCTGGCGGCCGCAGAACACGATTCCGGTCGAGGGTGAAAATGCCGAAACGCTGATGAAGCTGCTCGACGTGCTCGACGATCTCGACGACGTCCAGAACGTCTATGACAATTCGGAACTTTCGGAGGCGGAAATGGCCCGCCTCGCCGCCGAATGAACGCGCTCCGTTTTGAAGTCCTCGGCGCTGTCAACGATCCCGGCAAGCCCGGACGGACCGGCGACGACCGCTACGGCTTCGACGAGGCAGGCGGCCGGGCCTGGGTCCTCGACGGGGCGACCGATGTCAGCCCGCTGCGCCCGTTCCGCCGTCACGAAAGCGGCGCGGCCTGGATCGCCGAGACGCTGAGCGCCTGGCTCCTTTCAAATCCGCCCGAAGGCCGTGCCCGAGAGGCCTACTGGACTGCCGCCCTCGAAGCGATGCGGGAAGCGGCCCGGAGAGACAGCAAGGTCCCGCCGGAAAACTTGCCCATGGACACAAGTCCGATTGCGTCCGGCTTTTATGTCGCCCTCGGGCAGGACAAGGCCGAATTTCACTGGCTCGGCGACTGCATGGCCCTGGTCCGGTCCGGGCGGGGAACGGTTCGCGTCCTCGGCGCGCTCTCGGTCTCCGGGGAAGAAACCGCCGACGCGCTCCGCCTCAACGCCATGAGCGAAGAGGACAAGTGGGAAGACCTGCGCCGCCAGCGCACGCGGCAGAACACGCCCGGCCACTGGATCTTCGGCCTCGATCCGAAAGCCGCCGCCCATGTGAACGCCGAAACGGTTGGCGTCGGTCCGGGCGCGGACATCCTGCTGATGTCGGACGGGTTCTACCGCCTGATCGACCCGTTCAAGGCTATCACCGCCGAGGCCTTGATGGATGCGGCCATAACGGACGGACTTCCGGCGCTGATCCGCCGCCTGCGCGAGACAGAAACCGCCGCCCGCGACCAGGGCCTCCGCGTCAAGGCACACGACGATGCGAGCTGTTTGCACCTGCGGGTCGTCTGAGAGGATAAGGGATCACGCATTCGTGGCTGTGCGGCCGGTTGTTCTCTCCGCCCGGCGGACCGATCTGTCGCGATGCCACGGTACAGGATAAAAACTGCCATGAACGTGAACGATGATTTCGCCCGTCCGGTCATCCTGCATGGTCCGGACCTGCCCTGGGTGCCCTCGCCCATGGCCGGGGTCGAACGCCGCATGCTCGACCGGATCGGCGGCGAGGTCGCACGCGCCACGTCAATCGTACGCTATGCGCCCGGCAGCCGGTTTGCGCCGCACACCCATGGCGGAGGCGAGGAGTTCATCGTGCTCGATGGCATCTTCCAGGACGAGCACGGCGATTATCCGGCGGGCAGCTATGTCCGCAACCCGCCCATGTCCTCGCACGTGCCCGGCTCGGCGCCCGGCTGCACGATCTTCGTCAAGCTCTGGCAGTTCGATCCTGATGACCGCCAGCCTGTCGTCCTGGACATGATGGCGGGCGAGGGGGTGCCGGCTCCGGGCCGACCGGGCGTCCGGGCCTTGCCGCTCTTTCAGGATTCCAGGGAAGAGGTGCGTCTCGAAACCTGGGCTCCCGGCGCGGCCGTGTTGCTCGAGCTGCCGGGCGGCGGGGAGTTTCTCGTGATCGAAGGGTCATTCGAGACGCTGGGCGAGAGGCTTTCCGGGCAATCATGGATGCGGCTTCCGGTCGGGGCCAGCCTTGTAGCCCATGCCGGACCGGAGGGTACGCGCGTCTGGGTCAAGACCGGCCACCTGCGCTTCGTCGCGGCACCCGGCCCGTCACCTGGTCGTCAGGCGTAGGCCGACTGCGCCGATCAGGATGAGCAGGATGAAGCCATACTGGAGGAGGGCGAGCTTCTCCTTGAAGAAAAGGGCTCCAATCAGGGCGATGGCGACAATGCCGATGCCTGACCAGATCGCGTAAACCGTTCCGACCGGCAGGACTTTCAGGGCCGGGGACAGCATCCAGAAACAGGCGCTGTAACAGGCGATCGAGGCAATGCCCCAGGCCATGTTCTCGAAACCGTTCGAGAGTTTCAGGAGGCTGGTTGCGAGAATTTCCAGAAGGATCGCAAGACCGAGAAATGTCCAGCCGGTCATATCTTCGCACGCTCCAGAAGGCGGTCAAAGGCGGCGAGGAACTGGTCGCGCATGTCGTCGGTTTCCATGAGAATCTCGTGGCGGGCCCCTGCCACCGTGATGTGCTCGCAGTCCGGAAGCAAGGCGGCAATCCGGGCATGGGCGGCATTCTCGACAAGAGCCTCCTCCTCTGCCGTTGCGACAAGGACCGGCACGTCCAGGCGACGCATCTTCGCGGCCTTGGCGAAGACGCCGAATATTTGCAGGGCCGCCCCGAGCCAGCCCCAGGTCACCGGCCCGAGGAAGAGATCCGGCGAAGCGTCCGTCAGGTCGCGATTGATCTGCCAGCGCCGCCGGTCATGAGTGACGAGATTGGTCTCGAAAGTTTCCGGCGGTCCGGGCTGGACGGCATAGTCCTGCGAGCGGCCGAGCACCCGCATCGCCCAGACGAGATAGCGCATCCCGAAAACAGGCTGCCTGATGCCCCACATCGGCGCGCAGAAGGCGGCCGCATCGACCTTGACGAGGCCCTCCACAATGGCGGCGAGGGCAATCGCCCCGCCCATGGAATGGGCAAGGCAGACGCGGGGCTGCGGCAGCCGGTCCTCGACCTGGGCAAGGCCGTTGCGCAGAGCTCCCATGAAGGTCTCGAAGCGGTCGATATGGCCTTTGCCCCGGTCGGCGAGGAGCCGGTCGGACAGGCCCTGGCCCGGCCAGTCGAGTATGAGGACGGCAAAGCCGCGTGCCAGAAGGTCGCCGGCAAGCTCGAAATACTTTTCGATGAACTCGGTGCGGCCCGGACAGACGATGACCGTGCCGCGAGCGGCTTGCGGGTTTCTGGCCGGGATGAGACATGACCGGAGATTGCGACCGGCGATCCCCTCGAACCACACGACTTCGGCACCGTCCGGCACGGGATTGCCGGGAACGGACACGAACCCCGTCTCGCAGCTTTCGTCGCTCAGGCTCATCAAGAGAAAACCCGCCCCGCAAAACCGGGGCGGGTTCCCGCATCAGAATTCTGAAAGAGCCGGATCAGGCGAATTTCGACATCAGCGACTGGAGCTGCATGGCCACCGACATGTCGCCATCGACCTTGAGCTTGCCCTGCATGAAGGCCATCGTGCCGTCGAGCGTGCCGTTGCGCAGCTTCTCGAAATCGTCCCAGGACACCTTGATCGTCGCGTCGGCGGCGGCGTCCTCATTGGTTGCCTTGCCGCCCGGGCCATCGATGAAAAGCTTGCCGACACTGCCGAAGTCGAACTTGACTTTCTTGGCGAAAGCGCCGCCGCCGGCCACGGCCGAGTTTGCTTTGGTGGTGAGTTCTGCCAGATCCATAGGGGTCTCCTGTTTTTGAGGCTGGCCGGACTAAACAGGCCAAAGCGGGCCAAGGCAAGTCAAGGATCGCCCCGCGCCGTTGATTTTTTCGTCAACGCGCCGTCTTGACCTTCCCCTGCGGATGACGGTTCTGATGTGCTCCATGAGCTGGAAAGACGCCATCGAGGAGCTTCGCCGCCGCGAACGGCTGGCCGAAGACATGGGCGGCGAAGAGCCGGTTTCCCGACAGCGCGGACGCGGAAAGCTGACCGTCCGCGAGCGGATCGCTTTTCTCGCCGATCCCGGCAGTTTTCACGAGATCGGCAAGATTGCCGGACGCGCGCAATATGGGCCGGACGATGAACTCGTCGCCTTCATGGCGGCCAATTCGGTCTTCGGCCGGGCCGAGCTTGACGGCCGGGCGACGATGATCCTCGGCGACGACTTCACCGTGCGCGGCGGGGCGGCCGATGCAGCGATCTGGCAGAAAATGGTTCAGGCGCTGAAACAGGCCGCCGAATACCGCATGCCGCTCGTCCAGCTGATCGACGGGACCGGGGGCGGCGGGTCGGTCAAGATGCTGGAGAAAGACCCGCGCACCTATATCCCCGAAACGCCCGGCTGGGAGCTGATCGTCTCCGGGCTTGGCGAGGTGCCCTTCGTTTCGCTCGCGCTCGGGCCTTGCGCCGGGCTCGGGGCAGGCCGGGTCGCCGCGAGCCATTATTCGGTCATGGTGAAGGATCTCTCGCAAGTCTTTGTCGCCGGACCGCCGGTCGCCATTGCGCTCGGCGAAGACGTTTCCAAGGAAGCGCTCGGCGGCTGGCAGATCCAGGCTCGCAATGGCACGGTCGATGATGTGGTCGAGACCGAAGCGGACGCCTTCACGGCCGCCCGCCGGTTCCTGTCCTACATGCCGGCCTCGGTTCACGACCTTCCGGCGCGAACCCCGCCTACCGATGATCCGGATCGCGAGGAGGATAGCCTTCTTTCCATTGTCCCGACGGACGGCAAGACGCCTTACAAGCCGCGCAAGATCATCGAGGCGGCGGTGGACCGGGGAAGTTTCTTCGAGACCGGACGGCTCTGGGGCCGGGGCATCGTCACAGGTTTTGCCCGCCTTGACGGTTATCCGGTCGGCATCCTTGCAGGCGACCCGTTCTTTCTTGACGGAGCCTGGACGGCAGATGTCTGCGACAAGGTCATCCGGCACATGGACCTCTGTTCGGTCTTCCACCTCCCGGTGGTCCATTTTGTCGATTGCCCGGGCTTTGCCGTCGGCGTGAAGCACGAAACGGCGGGCGTGACCCGCAAGGGCGTCCGGGCCATGGCAGCGGTCTACCAGGCGAGCGTCCCGGTCTGCGCCGTGGTCATCCGCAAGGCCTACGGGCTCGCCGGCTCGGCCATGATGAATCCCTCGCGCGCCAAGTGGCGCTATTGCTGGCCGAGCGGGGACTGGGGCTCGCTTCCCATGGCGGGCGGCATCGAGGCGGCCTTCCGAAAGGAGCTGGCCGAGGCCGACGACCCGGACGACCTGCTGCAACAGCTCTACAGGAAGTTCGAGGCGATCCGCTCGCCCTTCCGCACCGCCGAGAGTTTCTATGCCGAGGAAATCATCGACCCGCGAAAGACCAGACCCTTGCTCGTCGATTTCGTCCGCCACGCCCGGCGCGTCCTGGTGCCCGGTCCGACCCGGTTCGGGCCAAGGCCATGATGCGCTGATGATTGCAATTCAACCGTCTGGGGGTCACATTGCACTCATGGGAAAGTCGAAGACCACCACAAAAGAATTTGGAGCGGCTCAGATCGTTCAGCAATCGGGCGTGCGCTCCGGTCAACCGGTCGTCGCCGGAACGCGCCTGACCGTTTATGACATTCTCGAATGCTTTGCGTCCGGAATGACCGAGGCCCAGATCATTCAGGATTATCCGAAGCTCACGCCGGAATCGATCCGCGCGGCGCTTGCCTATGCGGCTGAACGGGAACGTCGGCTCGCGCCTGGCGAGGCCAGTTGAGGCTGCTGGTCGATGAGAACTTGTCGTGGCGGCTCGTCAAGCGACTGAACGAGGACGGACACGACTGCATTCATGTCGATGAACTGGGACTGACAGGCGCTTCAGACGAAGATATCTGGCGGGCCGCCAAGCAAGGATATTACTCTATCCTGTCGCGGGATACCGATTTTCTCGGCTTGCTGGAACGGTTCGGGGCGCCTCCCAAAGTGATCGTCTATATTGCGGGGAATGCGACGACCCCGGCGGTTCAGGCAGCGTTGCTTGTTCGTGCCGAAGCAATAGAGGGGTTCCTTGATGATCCGGCACTTTCGGCCTTGTTTCTTGACGGGCTGGAGGTCAGCAGTCGATGACCTCTATGATCAGGCCATGAAGCGGGCATAATTTCGCCGGATGATGCAGGTGAGGTGACCCTTATGGACGCCTTATGGGGAACAGACATGAAGATGAAATTTCTGGCGGCGGGTGCTGCTCTGGCACTGGCGGCTTGCGGCGGGGGCGGCGGAGAGAGCGGCTCCTACGCGCCCGACGATTATTCCAAGCAGGAAGTGGCCTTCCAGTCCGACGAAGCCCAGATACGCCCAGCGCCGCCTCCGCCGCCACCCGCTCTTGAGGGGCCGACAGACAGTGAACCTGCCCCCGAGGCGACCGAGCAATATATCGCCTACACGCACGCGCTCGGCCTGCGTCTGCCGCTCGCCGCTATCGAACCGGTCATGCAGGGCCATGTCGAAGCCTGCCGCGCCGCCGGGCCGGCGGTTTGCATCGTGACCAATTCCAATCTCTACAAGCAGTCCGACGACTATACGTCCGGCTACCTCTCGCTGCGAGCGCAGCCGGACTGGATCACCGGCTTTCTGGACGGCATTGACGAGACCGCCGAACAGGCGGGCGGCGAGGTCAGCCAGCGCTCTTCGAGCGCCGAGGACCTGACCCGGGTCATCCTCGACACCGACGCCCGGCTCGGCGCGCAGATCACCCTCAAAGCCCGCCTCGAAGACCTGCTCGAAAACCGCGATGGCGAGCTGGCAGACTTTCTTGCCATCGAGCGGGAGCTTGCCCGCGTCACTGGCGACATAGAGTCCATCACCTCGAACCTGAAGGCGCTGCGCCTGCGTGTCTCGATGTCCGAACTGACCGTCAATTACGAGACGCAGCGCAGCCTCGTCTCCGGCGGCCGGACCAATCCGCTCGTACGGGCCTTTGGCGACTTCTTCTACAACATGTCCGAGGCGCTCGCCGCCGTAATCACGTTTTTCGCGATGAGCCTGCCCTGGCTGTTCGTGATCGGGGTGCTGTTGATGATCTGGCTGCGGGCGATCTGGCCGTGGGTGCGGCGTCGCCGGTCGAAGCCGCAATGAGGGCGGCGCGCTCCTTCGGCGTGATCTCGCGCCACTTGCCCTCGCGCAAGCTGCCGAGCTCGAGCGGGCCGATGCGGGTTCGGTAAAGGTCAGTCACGCGCAGGTCGACAAGCTCGCACATGCGCCGGATCTGTCGGTTGCGGCCTTCGTTGAGGATGAAGCGCAGCCCATCCTTGCCGAGCCGGGTAACGCGGGCGGGCCGCAGCTTGCGACCGTCGAGTTCAAGGCCGTGGCAGAGCCGCTCGATCTTGCCTGGCGTGATATTGCCCGCGACCTTGACGATATATTCCTTGTCGAGCCGGGACTCCGGCCCGATCAGCGCCTTGGCGAGTACGCCATCATCCGAGAGCAGCAGGAGCCCGCGGCTGTCCATGTCGAGCCGGCCGAGCGCGGGGAGGCTTGCCGATTTCGCCGGTACGGTTCCCTTGCCGGTCAGGTTCTCCCTGGTCAGCAGCCGGGCGGCCGGCACCTGGCCGGGCTCGGGCTGGGCCGAGACATAGCCTTCGGGCTTGTGGACGACTGCCGTGAACTTCTCCGCTTCGCCGCCCGTCATGGTCAGGGTCTCTCCCGGCGCGATCTTGTGGCCGGGCTCTGTCACTTTTGTGCCGTTCACGGAGACCTTGCCGGACGCTATCAGCGCTTCAGCTTCGCGGCGCGAACAAAGCCCCTCGGCGGCCATCCATTTGTTGAGGCGCTGTGGCTCCTCGCCCCGATAGGTTCGCGTGATGCTCATGCGCCTGGCTTAGCATCGCGCAGGGCCTTCGCAAGCGCGCGGGATTTTCGTGACGCGGGCGTCATTTTTTGCTAAGATACTTCTAGGAGACGCACCATGACCATTGCAACGCTGAAATCCCTCGACGACTTGCCGAAAGTTCCTTTCAACGTGCCGGACGGCCAGGATACCTACTCGGTCCTGCGCACCTTGCGCGAACAGGCCCCGCTCGCTCGTACCGACATTGGCGTCACGCTTGCCTTGCGCAATCGCCATGTCGAGCTCGTAACTAGCGATGCGACCCGCCAGATCGAGACCGAGACCAAGATGATGCAGGGCATCTTCTCCGGCCCGATCTTCGAGTTCACGCGCCTTGCCATGTTGTTTGCCAATGGCGAGACGCACATGCGCCGCCGCCTGCCGGTCGCGCGGACTTTTGCCTTCAAGCTGATGGAGGCCATGCGCCCGCGCATTCGCACGCTTGCAGAGGAGATCATCGCCGCCCGCATCGGGCAGGGGCCGGTCGATTTCGTCGAGGAGATCGCAAGCCAGCTGCCCGCCCGGATCATCGCCGAGATTCTCGGCATTCCCGAGAGCGATATTCCGGTTTTCCGCAAATGGATCGCCGACACGGCCGCCGCCATCGGCATGATCGATCCTGACAATCGCGAGCGGATCGAACAGAGCCTCAGCGAGTTCATGGCCTATGTCACCGACCTGCTGGACGCCCGCCGGGCCGACCCGCGCGAGGACTTCCTGACCGATTATGTCCGCGCGACCGCGGCAGCGGGCAATCTCGAGGAGGGCGAGATCCGCACGCAGGTGCTCGGGCTGATCCTCGCCGGCTCGGACACGACACGCGGCTCGATGTGCATGATCCTCTCCGAAATGCTCCAGAGGCCGGACCAGTGGGCCGATTTCGTCGCCGATCCGGATGGGCTGAAGCGCGCCGTTATCGAGGAGGGCCTGCGCTTCCAGCCGGTCATCTCGGCGATCCCGCGCGTCGCTGTGCGCGATCTCGACATAGACGGCTATCTCGTCCCGGAAGGCGCTGTGGTCGCCATCTCGATCCCGTCGGCCCTGCGCGATCCGGACGTCTTTGCCGATCCCGACACGTTCAATATCCACCGCACCGACCAGCAGCGCTGGCATTTCGTCTTCGGGGCCGGGGCGCATCGCTGCGTTGGCGAGGCGCTCGCCCGGGCCGAGATGGAAGAGACGCTCGGGGCCATCGCCCGGCTCGCCCCGCAGACGCGGCTTGTCGGCCCGCCGCCACGCTTGAGCTTCGGTGCGATCCGACCGGTCAGCGCCATGTCGGTCGCATTTGCCTGACCAGAGCACTGCGGCGCATTTCCCCTCTTGATTCGCAAGGGGCGGAGCCGCTATGTCGCGATCTCTTAAAGTCGGAGTGTAGCGCAGCCTGGTAGCGCACCTGCTTCGGGAGCAGGGGGTCGGAGGTTCGAATCCTCTCACTCCGACCATTTTGCGACCCGGATTTGATCCGGTGGATCAGATCCGGCGCATAATGAGTTTTTTTTGAAGTTCCCCGCTTCGTGCGCTGATAGCTCTACGCCGATTATGGAACCAGTGGACCAAGAACGGTAAAAGAATACTGCGGGTGCAGCCACCCCGGCGGACCGATATTTGCGGTGAATGATTTTCCTGTCGGGGCTATCGCGTCCTCAGGAAGACGGGCGCGGCAACGAACCGGGCAGGCCGGTACCCAGCCTTCTGCTTCCTGCAAGAACCAGTAGTGGCGTCGCCTGTCCCGCGCTAAGCCGAATGACAGATTTTCGAGGGAAGGGCGCAGGGCATGGATCTGGACTGGGGCTGGGACAATGCGCGTGCACTTCTCGGCATGGCGCTGATCTTTGCGATTGCCTGGGCGCTGTCCGAGAACCGCAAGGCCTTTCCCTTGAAGCTCGTCCTTGGTGCGGTGGCGATCCAGTTTGCCTTCGCGCTCGTCCTGTTCGGCGTGCCGTTCGTGCGGACGGCGCTGTTTGCCGCCAACAATCTCGTCGACGGCCTTGTCGCGGCAACAGCCTATGGCACGGCCTTCGTGTTCGGGCCGGTGTTCGGGACGCAGGCCGGCTGGGAGAACCTGACCGGACAGCCCGGGCCTATCTTTGCAGTGCACCTCCTGCCGCTAATCATCGTCGTGGCGTCCCTTTCGGCGATCCTCTGGCACTGGCATGTGCTGCGCTGGGTTACAAAGGGTTTCGCGAGCGTGTTCCGGCGTTTCATGGGGCTCGGCGGGGCGACCTCGCTCGCGGTGTCGGCGAACGTGTTCATGGGCATGACCGAGGCTCCGATCCTCGTGAAGCCCTATATCCGGACGATGACCCGTTCGGAGATTTTCATCCTGATGACGGCCGGGTTCTCGACCGTCGCGGGCAGCGTGCTCGTGCTCTATGGCGTGTTCCTCAAGGACGTGCTGCCGAACGCGCTCGGCCAGCTTCTGGCCGCTTCGCTGATCGCGGCCCCGGCGGCGGTGGCGCTCGCATTGGTCATGATCCCGGAGACGGTGGCAGCGACGCAGCGCGCCGACGAGCCGGATTTCGAGTACGAATCGACCATGGATGCCTTCGCGACGGGGGCCTCGGACGGGCTGAAAATCCTCGCCAATATCGTCACCATGCTGATTGCGGCCTTTGCGCTTCTTTACCTCGTGAACATCATGCTCGGCGCAGTGCCGACGGGCGATTTCGGGGCGCTGTCCATCGAGCGCATTCTCGGCTGGGTGTTTGCGCCGCTGATGTACATGATCGGCGTGCCTTTGGGCGAAGCGGCGCAGGCAGGTTCGCTGATGGGGATCAAGACCGTGCTGACCGAATTTGTCGCGTTCCTCCAATTGTCCGGCGAGGCGAGCGAGGGGCTGTCGCCGAGGGCGCGCATGATCACGGCGCACGCGATCTGCGGCTTTGCCAATTTCGGCTCGATCGGCATTCTGATCGGCGGACTGTCGATCATCGAGCCGGCGCGGCGGACGACGTTCCTTGAGCTTGCCTGGAAGACGCTGCTCGCCGGCACGCTCGCGACCTGCATGTCCGGGGCCGTCGTGGGCGCGCTGCCATTCGCGCTGTTTTCGGGAGGGTGAGCGGCTTGGCGCGTCTTTCGATCTGTCATCCCGGAATTTTGCGAAGCGAAAGATCCGGGACCCAGATGCCGTTTTGCGCATCTGGAACTGGGTCCCGGACAAGCGCTTGCGCGCTTTCCAGGATGACATTGTGGGGGCTTTCGGTCGCTCTTGCCTGCTGGCTGGCCGTGGGTGGCGCGGCGGCGCAGGAGCGTGGTCCGGCTGAAGAGACGATCGGACCGATCTGTCTTGACATTTGCACGCACGTCGCCCGGCTCAAGAGGCTCGCGCCCGTGATTGTCGATGGGCGGCGGACCGGGCGGGAGGAAACCGCCGCTTCCGTCTCGGTCATCTCGGGCGAAGAGATCGAGAGCATCAAGGCGCTGCGGCTTGGCGATGTGCTGGCCGATGTGCCTGGCGTGTTCTTCTCTGGCCTGAACGGGCCGCGCGAGACGCCGCAGATCCGCAATACGCTGTCCTTCGACAACCGCACGCTGTTCCTGGAAGACGGCGTGCCGCTGCAATCGTCTGTCTTCTTCGACCAGTCGGCGCTCGGCTATTCGACGGCGTTGGCGAGCCCTGGTGCAGTCGAAGTGTTGCGCGGGCCGGGCACGGCGCTTTACGGGTCGGACGCCCTGACCGGCGTCATCCATGCCCGCTCGCAGGAGACGGCGGACCGTTTCACCGGCAATGCGCGGGCCCGCTATGGCGAGTTCGACCTCTATGACATTGCCGCAAGCGTGAATGCGCCGCTCGGCGAGGGACAGGCCCTTCGCGTGACGGCGGCGTTTTCCGGCGAGGACGGGTTTCGCGACGAGACGGCGTTCGACCGGGCGCAGGGCCTTGTTCGGCACACGGCCGGTGCCGGGCGCTGGAGCCTTGACAGCCTGGCGACCTATACCGCGTCCGACACCGAAAGTGCGGCGAGCATTCCGTACCCGGTTTTTCTGTCCGGCTTGACCGGCGGGTCGGGCCTCAGCCCGGCGGTCGATGCGGACGAGGCGATCGAGAGCGCTGATTATTTCCGCATACAGTCGAAAGTCCAATATGAAGGCGACGGAATCACGTTCGAGGTGACGCCATATTTCCGGTCGCAGGAGGTCGGCGCGACGCAGACATTCCAGCCGGCGACGACGCCGCGACAGAGCGCCGATGTCGACACGTTCGGCCTGTTGCCGCGTGTCTATCTCGACCATTCTGACGGCTCCGTGACGATTGCCGGGGTGGACCTTGAATTCACCGATCTCGACTTGTTGCTCGACCAGTCGCGCCCCGACACGGTCGTCTTTGGCGACTTGTTCCGGCAGGGCACGCAGTTCGACTATTCTGTCGGCTTCGATGCCTTCTCGCCCTATTTGCAGCATGAGCGGGAGGTGCTGGACGGCGTCACGCTGACGCTTGGCCTGCGCTATGACCGGCTGCGCTATGACTTCACCAATAATCTCGCCGAAGTGCCGGGCGACATTCGCCTTCAGGTGCCGGACCGGACCGATACGTTCGATGCAGTGAGCCCGAAAGTGCGCCTCCTCTGGGATGTGACGGAGGACCAGCAGGTGTTTGCCCGCTATGCGCGCGGGTTCCGGACGCCGCGGGCGAGCGAGCTCTACGAGCTGGAAGAGGGACAGGCCGAGTTCGATCTCGATCCGGAGACAGCGGATTCTGGCGAGATCGGCTGGCGGGCGACATGGCTCGGCGGGCGGGCGAGCACGGAGCTGATCGGTTACTGGCAGGTCACGCGGAACGGGGTCGTGACGGCAGTGCAGACGCCGGGCGGGCTTGTCTCGGTCAATGCCGGATCCTCGCGCTTTGCCGGGATCGAGCTTGCTGCAAGCGCGGAGCTTGGGTTCGGGTTCAATGCGGCGCTCGCCTTTGCCTGGCAGGATTTCGAGTATCGCCAGTTTGCCGCCGAGCCGGGTTCGCCGTTTGATGGCAACCGGATCGAGGAAGCGCCGCGCACGGTCGGCAACCTGACGGTTAACTGGACGCCGCCTTTCTACGAAGCGATTACCGTAACAAGCCGGTTGCGCCATCTCGGACAATGGGCCCTGAACCCGGCCAATACGCTGTTCACGGAGGATGAATTCATCTGGACGCTGATCGGGGAGTGGCGCGTGACGGACGCGGTGGCTTTTGACGTGCGGCTCGAGAACGTGACCGATGCGCTCTATGCGAACTTTGCCGATGCGCCGGTGTTTGCGCCGAACGGGCGGGCGAGGCCGGGTCAGCCGCGCACGGTCTCTGCGGGGGTAAGGCTGGCTTTCTAGGGATGCGCTCACCCAGCCCGGAACGGGGCCATGGGAGCCGTGGGTCAGGGTGCCGGAGATGGGCCTCCGGACGGGCTATGCAGCGTAAAGAGTGCCTTGCCTCGCAGCATGCGCTTGCGCGGGGCGGCGGCCTCGGCCAGTCTTCCGGGTACAAACTGAACTGGAAGGGCAGCCTAATGAAACTCTATCATGCGCCAAGAGCGCCGAACCCGGAGCGGGTGGTCATGTTCCTGCGCGCGAAGGGGCGGCTGGACGAGGTGGAGATCGCGGAGATCTCGATCATGAAACAGGAGCATCGATCGCCCGAATACCGGGCGCTGAGTCCTATGGCACAGGTGCCGGTGCTCGTGCTTGACGATGGACGGACGCTGACAGAGAGCCGAGCGATCTGCACTTATTTCGAGACGCTCTGGCCGGAGCCGGACCTGTTCGGGAGGGAAGCGTTCGAGCGCGGCGAGATAGAGATGTGGGAGCGGCGGATCGAGCTGTCCTGGTTCCTGCCGTTCGCGACCTGGTTTCGCAATGCGCACCCGGTGATGGCGCCGCTCGAACAGCCCCAGTTGCCGGATGCGGCCGCCAAGGCCGAGCGCAGTGCCAGAGCCTTCGTCAAGCGCCTCGATGCCCATCTCGAAAGCCATGAGTTCGTCGCGGCGGGCCGGTTCTCCAATGCCGACATTTTCGCCCATATAACATGCGGCTTCGCCGGCGTGATGAAGTGGAAGCCGCACGAGGACCATGCCGCCCTCGGGCGCTGGCATGCGCGGATGGGCGAGATGGGATTTGCCGGCTAGCACGGGCTCGGCTAGGTCTTCCTGACAAATCGGCAATGACAAGAGGCGGGCCATGAGGCGGCAGGTATTAACGGGATTATTCTTGGCGGCACTGCTCGCCGGATGCGGCGGGCCGAAAGCGGCCTCGCCCATACTCGAAACCGAGGCCCCGCGCGGGCAGCTTCCGGGCGGCGTTCGGCCAATGTCGTATGATGTCGCCCTGAAGGTCGATCCGCGCGGGGACATGTTCGAGGGCCAGGTGACGCTGAAGGTCTGGCTCGACGAGCCGTCCGACGGTTTCTGGCTGCATGGCGACGACCTGCGTGTCGGGGCGGTCTCGGTCAACGGGACCGATGCGACCTATGAGGAAGTGCTGGACGGCACGGGCGTCTCGCGGATCGTTTTCGGCCGGGTCGAACCGGCGGGCGAGGCCGAGGTGCGCATCGCCTATGAGGGCGATTTCGACAAGACGCTGGCCGGGCTCTTCAAGGTCGAGGAGGGCGGGGAAGCCTATGCGCTCGCCAAGTCGGAATCGATTCAGGCGCGCCGTTTCCTGCCGGGCTTTGACGAGCCGGGCCTGAAGGCGACTTTCGACATCGCCATGGTCGTGCCGACGGGTTACCAGGCGATTTCCAATGGCCCGGTCGTCTCGCGCCGGGCAGCTCTTGAAGAGGGCTTCGAGGAGGTCCGGTTCGGCACGACGCGGCCGCTGTCGACCTACCTGCTTTCCATAGCCGCCGGGCCGTTCGATGTCGTCAAGTATCCGGACCTTCCGCCGAATGCGGTGCGGGACAACCCCGTGCCCTTGCGCGGCTATGCCGGAAAAGGGCGGGGCGGGCAGATGATTCAGGTGCTCGACACGACCGCGCCGCTCGTCGAGATTTTCGAGACGGCGATCGGCCAGCCTTATCCCTACGAGAAGCTCGACATCGTCGCCGCGCCGCAATGGCCGAGCGGGGCGACCGAGCTTGCCGCCGCGATCACCTATCGCGAGGAGCGCATCCTGCTCGACGAGACGACCGGACCGGCCGCGTACCGGGCGATGCTCAATATCCATAGCCACGAGATCGCGCACATGTGGTTCGGCAATCTGGTGACGCCGCCCTGGTGGGACGATCTCTGGCTGAAGGAGGCCTTCGCGACCTGGGGGACGCCGCTGGCCTTGACGGCATTCGAGCCGGACGGCGGGCATGAGATCGACGCGGCTGTCCGGGCCATCTCCGCGATGCGGCTCGACAGCCTCGCCTCGACGCGGGCGGTGCGCGAACCGATCGAGCGGAACGAAGACATCCGCAATGCCTATGACGGCATCACCTATTCCAAGGGCATGGCCGTCATCGCGATGGCGGACGCCTATTTCGGCCCGGATGTGTTCCGTCCGGCGCTCGGGAAATACATTGCCGCTTTCGCCGATGGCGAGGCCGACAGCCCGGACTTCTATGACGTGATCGGGCGGGAAACCGGCGAACCAGCCATGACGGACGTGTTCCGCAGCTTCATCGAGCAGAAGGGCGTGCCGCTCCTGTCGGTTTCGGCGAATTGCGAAGCCGGGGACAGTGTGGCCCCGGTCGTGACGCTTGCCCAGTCGCGCTATCGCCCGCTCGGCTCGGAGATTGGCGACGGGACGGCCTGGTCCGTCCCGGTCTGCATCCTGGCAGGCGGGCCGTCGGGCACGACCTCGCGGACCTGCACGATCCTGCAGGGAACGCGCGTGGACGTGCCGCTCGAAGGCGAGACGACCTGCCCGGCCTATATCGTGCCGAATGCCGAGGGCGCGGGTTATTTCCGCTGGTCGCTGCCGGCGGGTGGATGGACGGCCATCGTCGACAATTTCAACGCGCTCTCGCCAACCGAGGCGCTCTCGGCGGTGGACAGTGCGGTTGCCGCCTTCGAGGCGGGCGAAGGGGATGCGGCGTCGATGCTGGCCGTGATGGAAGCGGCGGCGCGCCATCGCGACCGGCGCGTGGCGGTTGCGCCCATCCCGGCCATCCGGCGCTTTGACCGGCTGCTCGGCCCCGGCGAGACGCGCGCGGCGCTGCGCTCGAAGACGCGGGACTGGTACCGCCCGCGCTACGAGACGCTCGCGCTTGCCAGCGGGGCAGATGCGACGGTCCTGCGGGACGAGCTTGAAGCCTTCCTTGCGCTGACGGCAGGCGACCCGGTGCGCCGGGCGAGGCTTGCCGATGACGCGGCGCGGTTCATCGGCTTCGGCGGCGAACGCGATCCGTCCGCCCTGTCGTCAGACCGGTATGAAGCCGCGCTGACCGTGGCGGTGCAGGATGGCGGCGCGGGCTTTTTCGATGCGCTCCTCGCAGCGACCGGGACGATCAGCGATCCGCGTTTCGAGGAGGCGCGGTCGGTTGCCCTGTCGTCGGCCCGCGACCCGGCTCTCAGCGTCCGTGTGCGGGAGCTGGCCCTGGCCGGGACGCTCGGGCCGCGCGAAAGCGTCGACCTGATTGCCGGGCAGATGCAGGGTGACGGGACGCGGGAAGAAACCTGGAACTGGTTGCGCGAGAACTATGCGGCCTATGTGAAAGTGCTCCCCGGCCAGTGGCCGCGCCAGACACCTTCACTTGCGGGCGCATTCTGCGAGGCGTCCCGTGTCGGCGAACTCGAGGCGCTGTTTGCCGAGGTCGGCGACCTGGCGCCGGGACATGAACGCGCACTCGCCCAGACGAGCGAGGCGATCACGCTGTGCGCGGCGCTCAAGGACGCGCGAAGCGGAGACCTTCGCGCGGCGCTTGTCGGGGAGGGTACAAGCCGCTGAAAGGGGGATACGCCAGAGCGACTCCGTCAAAGACGGAAACGGTCTAGCTTTCACCGCAAGCGTCCACCGCGACCCGAACGCCGACCTGCGTGACCTTGCCGGTCTCGTTGGCCACAGTGAAATAATAGTCGCCATAATCGTAGACGGTCTCGGACCCCCGCGCCAGGACGCAGTCAGGCGGGCCGGAGGCCGAGCGGGCATGGATCTGCTCCATCCCGGGCGCAACCCCTGCAGCAGACCGGAAGCGGGGATCGTCGGCAATGATCCAGTAGACAGTGTCGTGGGCGGCAACGGTCAGGCCGTCATAGCTGTAGCTCGCTGCGCCGGAGGCCGGCATCGGCACCGTCTTCAGGGGCGTACCCTTCAGGGCTGTCAGCATGGCCAGCGGCATGCCGATCTCGACATCACCGATGCGTTCCCCGGGCACGATAAGGTCATCATTGAGCGTCAGGGGACGCGGGCTGCTGCTTGCGCAGGCGGGCAGGATCAGGGCGGCAAGGCCGCAAAGTGCAGGATTTGCAGGGCAGGAATGCATGGCAGGACTTTCGCACCAGTGCCCCTGCCCGTACAAATCACAGCCGAATTGCGCCCCCGTGTCGACGTACAATTTGGCAAGGTTTGCAGTCAGTCCCCGCCAGGCGCCAGGTGGACCGGCGTCCCGGCGGGGTCCCTGCAGGGGATCAGGAACCTGACGGGTCGTGCCCGGCGGCGTGCTGTTCGCCGACGAGGCCGGGCCAGTTCGTCCGGGCCGCCGGGATCAGAGTCTCGCGGTCGGCATTCCAGGTGTTCTGAACTTCGGTATTGTAGTTGAGGTAGAGCTTGCCATCGACGACGGCCCAGTTGTCCGGATTGCCGGGCGCGGTGTAGCCTTGGCTGACAGCCCAGGCGCAGTAGCCGCCGAATTGCGGGGCATATCTGTCCGGATCACCGAGGAACGTGTCGAGGTTTGCCTGGCTCGCGAAGCGGTACTCGGCACCGTTGTGGGTTGTCGCGAAGGCTTCGTCACCCTTGGTCGGCACCCCGTCGGTGAAATAGGCGACTGGGTCATGTCCGCTGACGGCGACCTGGCTGTTGCGGGCCGTATAGACCGGGGCTGCCTGCGCGAGGGCGGGCGCGACGAGTGCGACAGGCGTCAGCGCGATGAGCGAGGCGGCGAAGATGGAGCGAAGGGTCATGGGACATCCGGTCAATGGCTGCAGGCCCGGCACAAGCGCCGGGTTGAGACACACTGATGTCGCGCGGGACACCCCGGCACCAGCCACAAACTCGTGACGGGTCTTCAACCCTGCGTGAGGTGCCCTGCGGCCCCGCCGCGTCCCCGGCATGCCGACCGGTCAGGAGGGATCGCTGCCGGCCTCCGACAAATCCCGCGCCGCCTTCTCGAGTGCAGCGATGCGCCGCGCGTCGCTCGGATGGGTTGAGAGCACTTCGGGTGGCTTCCGGCTGGTCCCGCCGCCGCCCATGCCGCGCCAGAATGCGGCGGCGGCGCTGGGATCGTACCCTGCGCGAAAAAGATAGAGGAGGCCGTCGCGGTCGGCGTCGAGTTCTTCCTGCCGGCTGAACGGCAGGATGGTTCCGACGGCGACGGCGCTGCCGGCAAGATCGCCTGCTGTTTCAAGCGCGCCGACGCCGGTGACGGCCCCGGGCAGGCGAGCCACGCCGATCAGGATGCCGGGGGCAAGGTTGCGATTGAGCCGGGCCTCGGCATGGCGCAGGCGCACATGCGCGATTTCATGGCCGATGACGGCGGCCAACTGATCGTCCGAGCGGGTCTGCGACAGAAGGCCGGAAAAGACGCCGATCCTGCGGCTCGGCAGGGCGAACGCGTTGACAGTGTCCGGCGCGTCGAAGACGACAACCTGCCAGTCTGCCGGAGTTTCTTCGGCGGCGAGCAGCACCCTGGCGGCTACGGCAGCGACGCGGCGCATGGTGTCGGCATCCTGCAAGGCCGGGACATTGTCGATGATCTCCTGCCACTGGGCTTCCGATTGCCGCTCGATGCCAGCAGCACGTCCCGGGCCGGGCGAGGTGCAGGCGACAAGCGCGACACCGACGGCGAGGAGGGTCAGAACACAGCGGAGTGCAGGCGGCATGGCGGGATCCTTCCTTCTGAAGGCCTTATAGGATCGACGGCCGGCCTTTGTCTTTCACGGCGTCTTCACTTCTGATCCTCGCGCCGTGAGGCTTCGCGGTCATAGAGCGAGGCGAGCGCGATCGCCCCGGCCGTGGCGACGTTCACGCTGTCGATGCCTTGCGCCATCGGGATGCGCACTGTCTGGCCCCGTGCGATCAGGTCTTCCGGCAGGCCGGGCCCCTCCGCGCCGAGTACGAGGGCGAGCCTCTCCGGCCGCTCGAGCCGGGACAGCGGGGCCGCCTTGCGCCGGGGCGTCAGGCACCAGATGCCGAACCCGGCCCTTTCGAGGGTGTCGAACATGTCCGCGCCCGTGCCGGACTGCGCGTAGGGCACGGTGAGGGCAGTGCCGGCCGAGACGCGGACCGACTTTCGGTAGAGCGGGTCGCAGCAACCCTCGTCGAGGAGCACGGCCTCTGCCCCGAAGGCCGCCGCATTGCGAAAGCAGGCGCCGACATTGTCATGGTTCGACAGGCCGACAAGGCAGAGGACCGTGCGCCCCGCGGAAAGCAGGCTGTCCGGTGGCAGCGGCGCGCCTTTCCGGGCGCAGGCGAGGACGCCGCGATGCAAGGGGAAGCCCGCCACGGCGTCCATCACGGCCTGCGGAGCGACATAGACAGGCGTATCGTCCGGCAGGTCGGCCAGAATGTCCTGCAGGGGTGCAAGCCGACTCTCGGCCAGAAACAGGCTCTCCGGGCGGAAGCGGGAGCGCCGTACCAAAGTCTCCAGCGTTACCTTGCCCTCGACGATGAACCGCGCGCCATGGCCCTGCGCCAGATCTTTCTCCCGCATGGCCACGTAGGGTGCAAGGCGCGAATCACTCGCCGAAGCGATCCTGACGATCAAGCCTCAAGCCTCAACCGGCAGGCCCTGGTCCCGTGCGAGTTTCTGCATGGCCTGCTGAAGTTTCTCGAAGGCGCGAACCTCGATCTGGCGAATGCGCTCGCGGCTGACATTGTAGACTTCCGACAGCTCTTCGAGCGTCTTGGGTTCGTCGGTCAGGCGGCGTTCCTGCAGGATGTGCTGCTCGCGCTCGTTGAGTTCGCCCATGGCCGCTTGCAGGAGTTCCATTCGGGCGTCGAATTCCTGGCGGTTGGCGAACTCGACGGCCTGGTTCGGCTCCTCGTCGGCGAGCCAGTCCTGCCATTCCATGTCGCCGTCCTGGCCCATGGGCACGTTAAGCGACGCATCCGAGCCGGACATGCGCCCGTTCATCGAGATCACCTCGGCTTCTGTGACGTTCAGACGATCGGCGATCTCGGTCACCTGCTCGGGCTTCAGGTCGCCGGCTTCGAGCGCGTTGATCTCGCCCTTGATGCGGCGAAGATTGAAGAACAGCTTCTTCTGCGCCGCTGTCGTGCCGAGCTTCACGAGGCTCCATGAGCGCAGGATGTATTCCTGGATCGAGGCGCGGATCCACCACATGGCATAGGTCGCGAGGCGGAAGCCCTTGTCCGGGTCGAACTTCTTGACCGACTGCATCAGGCCGACATTGCCCTCCGAGATCACTTCGGCCATTGGCAGCCCATAGCCGCGATAGCCCATGGCGATCTTGGCGACGAGGCGAAGGTGCGATGTCACCATCTTCTCGGCGGCTTCGGCGTCTTCATGCTCCTGCCAGCGCTTGGCGCGCATGAATTCCTCTTCCTTGGCGAGCATAGGAAACTTGCGGATTTCGGTGAGATAGCGCGACAGGCCCTGTTCAGGGCTGAGCGCGATGGCGGTTGTCCTGGCCATTTTGGCCTCCCTTGGTTTTACGCGGCCCGCCCGGTCTCCGGCACTGGCGGTCATAAACGGTGTCAGTGGGCAGTATCCCTCATCGAGGCGATCACGGTCCAGCCAACAATCAGTGAAAAAGTCCCTCTTCTTCTCCCAATACACTTTAGATAGGCTCAGGTGCGGAGGATGGAAGAGGGCTGTCAGGCGGGCATGGCTTTCAGCGCCGCGATCAGTTCGGCCATGTCTTCCGGCGGCTTTGTCTCGAAGCGCAGGTCCTCGCCCGTCACGGGGTGCCCGAAGCCGAGCACGGCGGCGTGGAGGGCCTGGCGCTCGAATTTGCGGGCGAGCATTGTCGCGTGGTCAAAAGCGGGTCCCGAGCCATGGGCCTTGATGCCGCGCAGGCGCGTATAGACCGGGTCGCCGACAAGCGGGGCGCCGATATGGCTCATGTGGACACGAATCTGGTGCGTCCGGCCGGTTTCGAGGCGGCATTCGATCAGGGCGGCGGCAGGAAGGCCAGCGCCCTTGTCGAGCAGGCCATAAGTCGCCCGGGCGCGGTAATGGGTCACGGCATGCCGTCCGGCCTCGCTCCCGTCGTCGCGAACGACCGCCATTTTCTTGCGGTCGGTCGGCGAGCGCTGGAGCCGCAGGTCTACGGTACCGGACAGCGGGCGCGGCGCGCCGCGCGTGATGGCAAGGTACAGGCGTTCGAGCGAATGGTCGGCAAACTGGGCCGACAGGCCCTGATGGGCCGCATCGGTCTTGGCGACGACCATCGTGCCGGAGGTCAGCTTGTCGAGCCGGTGGACGATGCCCGGCCGTTCGACCCCGCCAATGCCGGGCAGGTTTCCGGCGCAATGGTGGAGGAGGGCATTGACGACCGTGCCGGACCAGGTCCCGGCCCCCGGATGCACGGCCATGCCGGCGGCTTTGTTGATGACGATGAGGTGCTCGTCTTCGTAGAGGATGTCGAGCGGCAGGTCTTCCGGCTCCGGCACGGCGGGCACGGTGTCCGGTAGTGAGAGGGCATATTCCGCGCCCGGGACGACTTTCGCGCGCGGGTCGATCAGACGTGCGCCGTCCACGCTGAGGGCGCCTTCGAGAACCAGGGCCTTTGCCCGCGAGCGGGAGACCGCCGCGAATGTCTGCGAGAGCCAGAGATCAAGGCGGGTTCCGGCGTCTTCCGGGGCGGCGAAGGCGGTCAGGGTTTCCATGGAGTTTCGCTTAGCACCGGGGGCCGGGCTCGTCACGGAGCCGTCACCCTGCCATGCTAGCGCGACGGGTATCTGGATGAACGGGAGACGGGCAGATGACGACACTGACACGGCGCGGCGCACTTGGGCTTCTCGGCGGTGCGGCGGGGCTTGCCGGTTGCGCAAGCGATGCAGCGGCGAAACCTTCCGTATTTGCAGGCCGGGCGGCCTTTCTCCACGGAGTTGCGTCCGGCGACCCGCTTCAGACCGCCTTTGTGATCTGGACGCGGGCAAGCCTCGCCGAAGGCACTGGCCCGGTCATGGTCGGCTGGAATGTATTCGGGGTCGACGATGCCGAACGCCCGGTCCGGTCCGGCACGGTTGTGACCGATGCCACCCGGGACCATACCGTCAAGGTGGACGTGATCGGGCTCGAGCCGGGCACTGTCTACGCCTACAGGTTCAGGCTGACGGATGCATCCGGCGAAGTCCTCTCACCGACCGGCCGCGCGCGGACGCTTGATGCCGGCGGCACCCGGCCCGTCAAGGCGGCGGTCGTGTCCTGCTCGAACTATCCGTTCGGCCTGTTCAATGTCTATGACGCGATCGCTCAGGAAGACGGGCTCGACGTCGTCATCCATCTTGGCGACTATCTTTATGAATACGGCCCGGACGGCTATGGCGGGCCGACCGGGGACGCGCTCGGACGGGCCCACGAGCCAGCGAGCGAGATCGTCTCCCTTGCCGATTACCGGACGCGCCATGCCCAGTACAAGTCTGACCCGTCCTTGCAGAAAGCCCATGCCGCCGCGCCCTGGATCTGCACCTGGGACGACCATGAGAGCACGAACAATGCCTACCGGACCGGAGCGGAAAACCATGATCCGGGCGAGGGCGACTGGACGGAGCGCAAGCAGCGCGCCGTGCAGGCCTATCTCGAATGGATGCCGGTGCGCGACCCGGCTCCCGGCATGGCCCGCGCGGCGCTCTGGCGCTCGTTCGACTTC
>CAYSED010000004.1:0-3174 GCA_964429935.1 uncultured Hyphomonadaceae bacterium | reverse complement strand
TTCGGCAATGTGGCGACCGTCACCTGTCTCGAAACCCGCCTGACCGGACGCTCAGAGGAAATAAGCTGGGGCGCGGAGCTCGACGGTGTCGCTCCGGAGGCGATGCGCGGGAAGATCGCCGACGTGCTCGCCCGCGTGAATGATCCGGCCCGTACAATGCTCGGCACCGAGCAGGAAGATTGGCTCGGGCGCGAGCTTGCCGGTTCGGTCAGCCGGGGCAAGGCCTGGCAGGTGCTCGCCAACCAGATCATCATGGCCGAAGTCCGCCCGCCGAATTTCCGGGAGACACTGAGCGAGGACCAGATTGCCGCCTTGCCGGAAGGGCTCATTCGCCGCCTCGTCGATTTCTCGGCGCTCGGCGTGCCGTTCAATCTCGATGCCTGGGACGGCTTCCCGGCCTGCCGGGAGCGTGTCTATGCCATGGCCCGGGATGCCGGGGCAACGCTCGTGACCCTGACGGGCGATACGCATACCGGCTGGGCGAACCGCCTGCTCGACGCCGCCGGCAATGATCGCGGGGCCGAGTTTGGCTGCACGTCGGTGACGTCTCCGGGGCTCGGCACATACATGCCGGGGATCGAGGATCTCGGCGCGCAGTTCGCCGCCGCCAATCCGCAGGTCGCTTGGCACGATCCGTTCGGCAATGGCTATACGCTTGTCACATTCGCTGCCGACACCGTGACGGCCGAGTTCCGCAAGGTCTCCACCATTGTCGAGCCGGACTATTTGACAGAGACCGCCGCCCGGTTCGCCTTCACGAAAGAGGTCGGGTTGCAGGCTGTTTGAGGCTGTATCAGAAATCGCAAAGCAGGTTTGCCACATCCGTTCTTCGTCACCCCTGACCGCGTAGCGGTCTGGGGGCCCTGATCGGGTCGGTCATTCCAGTGCCATCAGCTAATTAGGGAGATGGGCCCCCAGACGGGCGTTGCCCGTCGGGGGTGACGCATTACGGTCGTGTCCGGGCGTCCAGGTGCGCACTCATGGTTCGACTCTCATCCCGAGCCCTCAGTGTCGAGGGGCGCCCACCCTGAGCGAAGCGCGCCTTATCTCAGCGCTTCGGGCGCGTCCGGCAGGCTCGCGAGGTCTTCGAGGTTGTGCTGGATGATGACCCGGGCACCGGTTTCGGCGGCAAGGGCCTCGAATGCTGCCATGGTGACGCGGGTCTGGGCCTCATCGAAATTGAACCGGGGGACGCGCTGAAGCTCGCGACTTTCCTTGCGGTGGTAGAGGTCTCCCGTGAGCAGCAAGGTTCCGGCTTCCGGCAGGTTGATCCTCAGGACTGTGTGGCCCGGCGTGTGGCCGGGAGCCGGGATGATGGTCACAGAGCCATCGCCGAAGACGTCCTTCTCGCCCTCGAATATGTCAGCCTCGAGACTGGCAAAATCGACAAAAGGCGGCGGTGTATCGGTATCATTTTCGGGCGCGTCTGCTGATGTGTCTTCGGCAGGGGCGGGCGGGAACATAGCGGCGTGTTCGTCGGCATGCACGAGCCAGGTACTGGTCGGGAACTGGTCAGCCTGTCCGGTATGGTCAAAATGGCTGTGCGAGATCGAGACATATTCAATGTCGCCGGGCGTGAGGCCGAGTTCCAGCAACTGGTCGCTGAGCGTGAAATCGAGCGAGACCGTGAAGACCCCGTTCTCCTGAGGCGGCGAACTTGCCAGCGCCGTCGGCAGGCCGAGGTCCCAGATCAGGTCGCCTTCGGGGTGGCGTACGAGGAAGCAGCCGTCGCCGAACGTGTCGGACTGGCCGGCATAGTCTCCAGAGGACGAGAATCCGTCGAGATCGGAAATGTCGATCCGCCCGCAATCAAGCTTGTAGAGGGCGAGCGCCGAGACTGTTTCCGGAACGACTTCGGTTGCCGCTGTCTCGGCAGAAGGCGGCCCGGCTTCGGGAGCGGCGGGCGCTTCATTGCCGCCGGAGCATGCTGCGGCGAGCAGCAGCGCCGCGATACTTGTCTGCTTCATCATAAGCTGAACCCTCTGGCTGAGACTGAAAGACTAGCCGGATTCCCCGTCTTTCAAAAGACGTGTCCCGTCAATGCGGCGATAGAAGCATGTCTTTTCGCCAGTATGGCAGGCGGAACCGGTCTGGCGCACCTTCATCAGGATCGCGTCCTGGTCGCAATCTGTGCGGATCTCGACGACGGCCTGGGCGTGGCCGGAGGTCTCGCCCTTGACCCAGAGCTTCTTGCGCGATCGGGACCAGTAGGTCGCCTGTCCGGTCTTCAGCGTGGCCTGCAGGGCCTTCTCGTTCATCCAGGCCAGCATGAGAATCTCGCCGGTTTCGGCATCCTGCGCAATGGCCGGGATGAGGCCCATGGCATTGAATCTCGGGCGGAACTCGCCGGTCCGGTTCTGCTCCGTTTCCGAGAAAAGGGGGGGCGGAAACCTGGTTGCCATGAACTGGAGAGCCTCTTATTTCTCGCAATGGAGTGGTAGAGATAGCGATGACGGCGCAGTTCCTCAACGCGCTTCGCCGCGAAAGGGAGTTGCCGGCGCCATGGGCCGACGCATCGACATCGTGGAAGTCGGGCCCCGCGACGGGCTGCAGAACGACGCGGCGAACCTCTCGACCGACCAGAAACTCGAATTCATCTCCCGGCTCGAGGCCTGCGGGGTGCGACGCATCGAGGCGGGGAGTTTCGTCTCCCCCCGCGCGGTGCCCAAAATGGCCGACAGCGCTGACGTGTTTGCGGGCCTGATGAAGGTCGCCGGGCGTTCCCGCATCGCGCTCGCGCTGAACGAGACGGGCGTGCGCCGTGCCATCGAGGCCGAAGCCGACGAGGTGAATTTCGTGCTCGTCGCCGGGGAGGGGTTTGGACGCCGCAACCAGGGCATGAGCCCGCAGGACAGTGCCGATATGCTGGCGACCTGCGCGCCGCTCGTGCACGAGGCAGGGCTGCCCCTGTCGGCGACGATCTCGGTTGCCTTTGGCGATCCCTATGACGGCGAGGTTGACCCCGGCACGGTTGCCAACCTTGCCGCGCAGGCCCAGCGGGCAGGCGCTTCGGAAGTCGCGCTTGGCGACACGATCGGCGTCGCGACGCCCTGGGCGGTTCGGGACATGATCGAACGCGTCCGCGCCGAAGCGCCGGACGTCTACCTGCGCATGCATTTCCACGACACGCGCGGCGCGGCGCTCGCGAACATTTTCGCTGCCATCGAGGCGGGC
>CAYSED010000003.1:54137-58593 GCA_964429935.1 uncultured Hyphomonadaceae bacterium | reverse complement strand
TTTCGGAACTGGCAACTACCACCCGATCACCGCGCGCATCTATACCGACCTCTCGCTCTTCACGGCCGACAAGACCCTCGGGCGGGATGCCGGCCGGCTGTTCAACTTCGTGACCGCCTACAAGGAGCCGCCGAAAATCAATACAGGGCTCGAGCGCATCGCCATGTCGCCGGTGACGCTCGAAGGGACGCTCCTGCAACTCATCGAGGCGGAAACAAAAAACGCTCTTGCCGGCGAGCCGTCCGGCATCTGGGCGAAAATGAACTCGCTTGTCGATGAGAACATGATCGATGCGCTGTACCGGGCAAGCCAGGCGGGTGTCCCGATCCGGCTCGTGATCCGCGGCATCTGCTGCCTGCGGCCGGGCCTTCCCGGGCTTTCAGAAACGATCGAGGTGAAGAGCATTGTCGGCCGGTTCCTGGAGCACTCGCGGATTGTCGCCTTCGCGAGCGGGGCCGCGCTGCCATCGACGCGGGCGAAGGTGTTCATGTCGTCGGCCGACTGGATGCCGCGCAACCTGATGCGCCGCGTCGAGGCCCTGGTGCCGATTACCAATCCGACGGTGCACCGGCAGGTCCTCAGCCAGATCATGGTCGCCAACCTGAACGACAATGTGCAGAGTTGGTTCCTGGATTCCGACGGACGTTACCACCGGATCAAGCCGGCCCGGAAAACGGAAGCCTTCGACGCCCACCATTATTTCATGGAGAATCCGAGCCTGTCCGGCCGGGGCAGCGCCATCGAGCTCAGCAATCCGCCGCGGCTCAAGCCTGAAAAGTCCGTTCTGAAATGAGCGATGCGGCGGTCGATCCGGCCTGGCATGCCGTTGTCGATATCGGATCGAACTCGGTCCGGCTCGTGATCTATGACGTGGCCGGCCAGGCCATGCTGCCGCACTATAATGAAAGGGTTATGGCAGGTCTCGGCAAGGGCCTGCCGGAGAGCGGCAGGCTGTCGGCGGAAGGCGTCGAGACCGCGCTCAAGGCGCTTGGCCGGTTCCGCGCCATTCTCGATGGCCTCGACGTGTGCCAGGTCCGCGCGGTCGCTACGGCAGCCGTGCGCGCGGCGAGCGACGGGGCGCAATTCCTCGCACGCGCCCAGCGCGAGACGCGCTTCCGGATCGATGTCATTCCAGGCACTGAGGAAGCACGCCTGTCGGCGCTCGGCGTGGCTTCGGGCATCCACCAGGCCGATGGCCTCGTCGGCGACCTTGGCGGGTCCAGCCTCGAATTCGCCCGCCTCGCCGATGGCCAGGTAGCCGGCGGGGAAACCCACATGCTGGGCCCCCTTGCCATGCTCGCCGCCGATGACAGCGAGGAGAAAATGGCCAAGCGCGTGCGCCGGACGCTGAGGGCCTCCAGCCTCCTTCCTGGCCATGGCGGGCGGTTCTACATGGTCGGCGGGGCCTGGCGGGCGCTTGCCAAGTTCCACATGGACCTGACCCGGTATCCGCTCCAGCAATTGCACGCCTACCGGCTGGACCGCCGCGCGGTCCTTCTGATCCATGAAGCCAGCCAGTCGAGGGATGCCATCCTCCGCCAGCGTCTCGCTTCGGCAAGCCAGAAACGGGCCGCGAGCCTGCCTTATGCGGCCATGGTGCTTAAGGAAGTGGTCGAGATCGGCAAGTTTGATGATGTGGTCGTTTCGGTCAACGGACTGCGGGAAGGCGTCGTGCGCGAGGGATTGAAGGGGCTCTCTGCGGTGCGCGACCCGCTGCTCGACGGAATCGACCTGTTCCTGCGCCAGCAGGCCCCTCGCCGCGCCTTCGGCATGGCCCTGCATGGCTGGCTCGGCGGCGTGATCGATCCGGGCCGGGACTTGTTCGGCGGCGCGGACGCATCGCCCCGGGTCATCGCCGCCGCCTGCCTCCTCGCCGATTCGGCTGCACGCTTCCATCCGGACCACCGCGCCGACATGGCCTATGACCAGGCCCTGCGCGGACCGTTCTCCGGCGTGACCCATGCCGAGCGGGCTTTCATTGCACTGGCTGTCGGCTATCGCTACGCCCGCAATTTCGAGCCGCCGCCCGAGATGCTGCCGCTCGTCAGCCAGGAACTTGCCCGGCTTGCTGCCCAGCTTGGCGCGTGCATGCGGCTCGGCGCGGTCTATTCCGGCCGGTCGGCCGCCGTCCTGAACACAGCCGCGCTCGGCGTGGCAGATCACCGGCTGGTCCTGTCGGTCGGTCAGGCCCACAGGGCCATGGTGTCGCAGGCCGTCGAGCGGAGGCTGGAGGTCGCTGCCGGGCTCCTTGGCCTCGATCCGGTGATCGAGGCGCTCGACGAGCGGTAGGGCTTCAGGTTTCAAACAGGCGAACCTGTCCGCCCTCGAAGGATAGGGCGAGCTTGCCCGAGAGGAGAGCCCGGGCATGCCGCCCGAAGACATCCTCGCGCCAGCCCTGGAAGGCAGGTATATCGTCCTCCTCGCCGCGCGCAATGCGCTCTATGTCGGCTGAATTGGCGATCAGGCGCGGCACGACCTGCGCATCGTCGCTGACATGCTTTAGGAGCACTTTGAGCATTTCCGGCGCACCGGCGGGGGTCTGCGCATTCTGCGGGCGCTTCGGCAGTTTCGGCGCGTAGGCGTCGACATTGTCGATCGCGGCAGTCACGGCGTCCATCAGGCCGTCGGCATGGCGGGAATTGATGAAGCCCTTCGGCACCGCCCGCAGGCGGTCATAGGCCGCCGCATCGCGCGGTTTCTGTTCGGCGATCTCGTAGATCGCATCGTCCTTGAGGATGCGGCGGCGGGGCTTGTCGAGTTCCTGGGCCCTCACCTCGCGCCAGGCGGCAACAGCGGCGAGGACGGCGACATAGTCCTTTTTCGGCGTGCGTATCTTCAGCCGCTGCCAGGCATTTTCCGGGGTCACGTCATAGAGCGCGGCATCCTCGAGGCTCGCCATTTCCTCACGTACCCATTCGAGCCTGCCTTTCCCAGCGAGCTGATCGGCCATCATCAGATAGGCATCGCGCAGGTGGGTGACATCGCCGAGCGCGTATCGAAGCTGCTTTTCGCTCAGGGGGCGGCGTGTCCAGTCGGTGAACTGGCTCGATTTGTCGATGTTCACCTTCAGGAGGCGCTGGACGAGATTGTCATAGGAGATCGAATCGCCGAGCCCGAGAGCCATGGCGGCGACTTGCGAGTCGAAGACGGGCCCGGGCGGGTGGCCGATCAGCCGGTTGAAAATTTCGAGATCCTGGCGCGCGGCATGGAAGACCTTGATCCGCCGGTCGTCCTCGATCAGGTGCAGGAAGGGGCCGATGTCGAGATTGTCGTGCAAGGGGTCGATCAGGCCCTCGACACCCGGGGCGGCCGCCTGGATGAGGCAAAGCTGCGGCCAGTAGGTCGTTTCCCGGTGAAACTCGGTATCGACGACGATGAAGTCGTGCTGGCCGAGCCTGTTGCAAAAATCCTCGAGGGAGGCCTGATCCGTGATCGGCTTCAAAGCAGCGTCTGTCATGCAAAAACGCCTAGCCGATCACCTTGACAAAGGCTAGCGGCGCTGCGCGTTTGCGCGCTGGGAAAATACAGCCTGAATCAAGAGGAAGACCCTTCATGGATGCCTACCGGACACACACGTGCGGCGAGCTGCGCACGTCCCATGTCGGCGCGGCCGTGCGGCTGTCGGGCTGGCTGCACCGCCGCCGCGATCATGGCGGCGTCATGTTCATCGACCTGCGCGATCATTACGGCCTGACACAGGTCGTGTTCAACCCGGGTGCTCCGGGTTTTGATGTGATCGAGCGTCTCAGGGCCGAGAGCGTCGTGACCATAAACGGCACCGTGGTTGCGCGGGATGCCGCACTCGCGAACCCGGCGCTCGCGACCGGCGGGATCGAGGTTGTGGCACAGGGTGTCACCGTTCAGTCGGAGGCCGCCGAACTGCCCCTGCCGGTCTTTGGCGAGCCGGACTATCCGGAAGACATACGCCTGAAGCACCGCTATCTCGACCTGCGCCGCGAGACGCTGCACCGGAACATGGTCCTGCGCTCGCAGGTCATCACCTCGATCCGGCGGCGCATGGTCGAGCAGGGCTTCACCGAGTACCAGACGCCGATCCTGACGGCATCGAGCCCGGAAGGCGCACGCGACTTCCTCGTGCCGTCGCGCCTGCACCATGGCGAGTTCTACGCCCTGCCGCAGGCGCCGCAGCAGTTCAAGCAGCTCCTCATGGTCTCCGGCTTTGACCGCTATTTCCAGATCGCGCCCTGCTTTCGCGACGAGGATGCGCGGGCCGACCGCAGTCCCGGCGAGTTCTACCAGCTCGATATCGAGATGAGCTTCGTGACGCAGGAAGACGTCTTCAACGCCATCGAGCCCGTCATGCGCGGCGTGTTCGAGGAGTTCGCCGACTGGCAGGGCAAGGGCCGCCGCGTGCCGGAAGAGCCGTTCGTGCGCATTCCCTATGCGACGTCCATGCTGAAATATGGTTCCGACAAGCCGGACCTGCGCATCCCGA
>CAYSED010000003.1:7101-54127 GCA_964429935.1 uncultured Hyphomonadaceae bacterium | reverse complement strand
CTCGGCGTCTTCAAGAAGATCGTCGAAGGCGGCGGCATTGTCCGTGCGATCCCTGCGCCGGGCACAGCAGACCAGCCGCGCAGCTTCTTCGACAAGATGGACGCCTGGGCAAAGAAAGACATGCAGGCCCCGGGGCTCGGCTATATGCGTTTTGCTGAAGAGGGCGGGTCGTTGGCGGCGAGTGGCCCGATCGCCAAGTTTTTCGAGCCTGCAGCGTTGTCGGCACTGGCAGGCCGAGCCGGGGTCAAGCCAGGCGACGCACTCTTCTTCGCCGCCGGCAAGAAGACCGATGCCGAACGGCTGCAGGGCGCGGCGCGCAAGCGGATTGGCGAGGAGCTTGGCCTGATCGAGCCGGGCGTTTTCCGCTTCTGCTGGATCGTCGACTTCCCGATGTACGAATGGGACGAAGACAACAAGCGCGTCGATTTCAGCCACAACCCGTTCTCCATGCCGCAGGGCGGAATCGAAGCGCTGGAAGCTGCCGATACGACAGAAAAGCAGCTCGCGCTGAAAGCCTTCCAGTACGATATCGTGTGCAACGGGATCGAGCTGTCGTCCGGGGCGATCCGGAACCACCGCCCGGAGATCATGCTGAAAGCTTTCGAGATTGCGGGCCATGGTCCGGAGGTTGTCGAGGCGAAGTTTGGCGGGATGCTGAACGCGTTCCGCTATGGCGCGCCGCCGCATGGCGGGATTGCCCCCGGCGTCGACCGGATCGTCATGCTGCTCGCCGAGGTCGAAAACCTGCGCGATGTCATCCTGTTCCCGATGAACCAGCAGGCCCGCGACCTGATGATGGGAGCCCCGTCCACCGTCAGCGACCAGCAACTGAAAGAGCTGAACATCCGCGTCGTGCCGCAGATTAAATCCTGATCTGCGGTTACCGGAATAGTATCAGGGCGCTTCGGATTGGGGCGGGCGGAAACCGGCATCGGGACAAAGCGGCAAAGACAGCTCTGGCGGCAGGAGCGTCGATGACGACCGGCAGGCGTCCGTGAAGTCGGCATCGGCATAGCCGATCATCCGGGCGAGGTTGGCGCCGTGGAACCGGCTGCCCCGGAAGGATGCCCCGCCGACATCGGCCTCGATGAAGCTCGTATTGGACAGGAGCGCGCCGTCGAATATCGCCCCGCGCAGCGTCGAATAGTCAAACACGGCGCCCGTGGCGATGGCGGCCGAGAAATCCGTGCCGAAGCCGAGCATGTGGACGGCGGACGCGCCGGTCAGGTTGACGCCGATGAACTTGGCTTCGCGGGCATCGCAGCGGTCGAGAACGGCGCCTGAAAAGTCCGCCCCGGAGGCCATCACACCGATCAGGCGGGCATGGTCCAGTGTCGCGTCGGCAAAGTTTGCATTGCTGAGGTCCGCCCGGCTGAAATCGGTGTGCGAGGCCGTGACACCAGTGAAGAGCGCGCCCTTGGCATGGGCACCCTGAAGGGTCGAATAGCTGAAATTGGCTCCGTCATAGAAGCCGCCGCTCAGGTCCCAATAAGGCATGTGCTGGCGGATGAGGAGGCAATTCTGGCAGGAACCGGAATAGGACGGCTGCCATGTCACGCGGCTGGTTTCCCCGGATTGGGCCGCGGCAAGCGGCGCGGCGAGCCCAAGACAGACAAGTATGGCAAGAAAGCGGTTCATTTGCGGGTATTTACGCCCGGGCGCGCCAACGCGAAACTGACCTTCCTGTAATATATGACATTTCGGGTGCCAGTGTTGCAGGATCGTCGCACTTCCATTCCGTTCAGGTCTGCGACAACCTTGCGGGTTCCCCGCACGCATCGCAAGTTGCGTCGCCGCCTGCAGTCGGCGTGAAAAGGGTGAAACTGCCGCAGGCCGGGCAGGGTGAGGCGAGATAATCGGGTGCTGCCGCGTCGCCGGAAGCATCCGCCGGCACGCCATCGTCAGGCTCGCTCGCGCGGCTCTCGCGCCGCCGGTCCAGAATGACGATATTGTCCGGCAACTGCCCGCGCGAGAAGCCGCGCGAGATGACCCGGGCCGCCTCAGCCGACAGCGATGGCACCGTGCGCGTGCCATCTGCGAGGCCCCGGCCAAGGCCGTCATGGGTCACGCTGTCACCGATCTCGGCAAGGTCCGTACGGCCCAGATAGGACACGGCCAGTTCGCGGAAAATATAGTCGAGGATCGAAGTTGCCTTGGTGATCCGGTCATTGCCTGTCACCTCGCCGGCGGGCTCGAACCGGGTGAAGACGAAAGCATCGACAAACTCGTCGAGCGGGACGCCATATTGCAGGCCGATCGAGATGGCGATCGCGAAATTGTTCATCAGCGACCGGAAGGCTGCTCCTTCCTTGTGCATGTCGATGAAAATCTCGCCGAGCGCGCCATCATCGAACTCGCCGGTATGCAGGTAGACCTTGTGACCGCCGACAGTCGACTTCTGGATATAGCCCTTGCGGCGGTCCGGCAGGCGGCTGCGTCCGGCGACAGGAGCGCTCTCCGTGTCGCGCCCGTATGCCTGCGCCGCCTCGGCCAGGGCGGCGTCCTCGGCCTCCGCGCGGGCATTGGCAAGCTCGACAGCCTGGCGGATCCGGTCCCGGAGGTCTTCGGCAAGCGGCTCGCGGCGGCCATGCAGGAGAACGCCTAGGCCATGCTCGCGGAGCCCGGCAAGGGCGTCCTCCGGCAAGGGGCCGGCATGTTCGAGGACGGGCGGCACGGCAAGTTGGCCTGCCACGGCACGGGCGATGCGGATTTCCGCCTCGAAGCCGGGGTTCAGGGTGAACCCGGCCTCGCCGAGCACATCGGCTGCAAGTTCGCCCGAGCGGGCGCTGATCGCTTCCCCGGCGGCGGCGATCTCCTTGCGGGTGAGGCCGATCGCAAGGAGGAGTGCGGTGCCGTCCGTATCGTAGTTTTCCGGGCTGAGATGCAGGTGGTCGCGTATGAAGGCGTCGCCGAGTACCCAGCGGGAGAACGCGGCTCCAAGCGGCAGGCCCTCGGCGACGGCACGGGCGACGGCATTCAGGGCCTCGGTCGTGAAGCCGCGATCCCGCAGCTTGCTGGGCGCTATGCCGGGGATACGGCCCGGAACCGTATCTGCACCGGTGCCTCCGAGAAGGCGGGCGAGGGCCTCCGGCCGGCGCACCGCGAGCCCGAGGCGCGCTGCGTCGCAGAGGTCCCCGGCCTCGTCCCCCGAAAAGATCGTCACGAGCGGCGCGGTTCCGGCACTCTCGGCTCCGAGTTCTTCGGCAATCTCGCGGCGCAAGGGCAGTATGGCGAGGCGGGTATCGGACCTCGTTCCCGCCTTCAGGGGCTCGATTCCAAGCTGTCGCGCGCGGGCGGGCGACAGCGGCGTTCCGGCAAGCCGAGCGCGGACGAGGGCGACAAGCGCTTCGGCGGCCTGTCCGGCCGTGCGGCTCGCATAGTCGTGGCCAAGCGACATGAGGGCTGCGCCAAGCCCCGTCAGGACGAGCGTGCCGCCGGCCAGGGCCTCGCGCGCCGCGCCGAGAACGGAATGCAATCCCGCCGCGTCCAGCCCGGCCGGCGTCACGAACCGGCCAAGGTCGAGGGCCATAGCCCGGGCAGCGGCAGGCAGCGCGCAAAGGTTGCACAGGGCGACGGACCCGCCTTCCTTCAGGAGCGGCAAAAGGACGGACGGGTCGCCGAGCGTATCCGGAACGAGTACCGGGGCGGCCGCCTCTTCGAGCCGGACAGCCTGGTCCCGCAGCATCTGCGCGGCAAGCAACGGACCGCCGGGATGGCGCAGCGCTTCCTCCGCCAGTTCTTCCGGCAGCCCAAGGGACAAGGCTGCGGCAAGGTCTTCGTTGCGTGGAGCATTGCCGAGCCGCTCCAGCATTTCGGCGAGGCTCAGCCGACCTGCGACCTCAAGATGGCGTTCGCCCGCCCGGCGGGCGAGGGCGGCAAGAAGGCCGGGATACGGGCTGGCAGGCCGGGAGAGGCTGACGGCGACAAGGTCGCAGAGTGCCCGGGGCCGGGAGAGCCTGCCGTCACCGACCGCCTCGCGCAGTATGTCGAGCGCTTCTCCGGCGGCGAGTTCCTCAAGCGGCAGGGGCCTGTCAGTCAGCATGTGATTCGCCTCGGCTATATCAAGGGAAGAGGGTGACGAATTCCGTACGGGTCTGCAACCGCAGGGCCGCGAGATTGATGGGTGCTGCTGCCCTGTGGCCTCGCATTGTGCTCGCCGCCGGACTGGATTATCCGGGTGGAGAGCCATAATGTTGCCTCATGGCCCAAGCAGAGAGCCTTCAAGATGATTGGCAAGATTTTCACCTGGTGGAACGGGTCCACGATAGGCGCGCTGTTCGACATCAAGCGCCGGTCTGCCTTTGTCGGCGAAGATGACTATGGCAACCGCTATTTCGAGGACCGCAAGCCGTCGATCGAGGGCCGCCACCGGCGCTATGTCCTCTACAAGGGTCTTGCGGAGCCCTCTAAAGTGCCTGCGGACTGGCATGGCTGGCTCCACCACACGTTCAAGTTGCCACCGACCGTCGAGCCGCTGCAGCGCCGGGCCTGGGAAACCGACCACAAGCCGAACATGACCGGCACCGTCTATGCCGACCGCCCGAAGGGCAGCCTGCGCGAAGGCGGCCATCGGGCTGCAACGTCGGCCGATTACGAGGCGTGGACCCCCGATGCGTGAATCCGTCTTCGAGACGCTTGTCGGCATTGCCGTCATCCTGGCCGCCGGGCTCTTCATGTGGTTTGCGCTCGACCGGGGCGGCGACGGCTCGGCCGGCGGCCAGCGCTATGAAGTGACGGCGAAGTTCAACAATGTTTCCGGAATAAATGCCGGGTCCGACGTTCGCCTCGCGGGCGTCAAGATCGGTGTGGTCCAGGACGTGACTGTGGACTACGAGCGCTATGAGGCGGCGCTACGCCTCGCGCTCGACGAGAGCCTCGACCTTCCGGACGACACGGATGCCCGGGTCACCTCGGACGGCCTGCTGGGCGGCGCCTATGTCGCCCTTGAGCCCGGCGGCGGCTTCGACACGATCCCGAAGGACGGAACCGGGGAGATCATCTACACGCGCGGCAGCGTCGATCTCCTGACCCTGGTTGGCGGCTTTGCCTCCTCGCTTGGCGGCGAGACCGAACCCGAAAGCGATACGGGGAGTGAGCCGTGATCCGGGCCGGGCTAAGCGCTCTTGCCGCCCTCACGCTCGCCGTTCAGGCGCTTGCTCAGGATGTTGCCGAGCCGGTTGACGCGCTCCCTGAAGCGCCGGCGGCGGACACGAGCCCGACCCTCACCGAAGACAGTTTCGAGCAGTTCGGCACAGCGACCCTGCGGGCGCTCGACAAGATCACCGGGCGCTCGACCGACATCGCCGTCGAGGCGGACAGTCCGGTCGTCTTCGGGTCCCTCAGGGTGGAACTGAAGGCGTGCTACCAAACCCCGCCGGAGCTGCCGCCGGAATCCATTGCTTTCCTCCAGGTCCACTCGACCCAGGCCGTGCAGGTAGACACCATGCGCGACGCGGTTGATGCGGCGGAAGTCGATACGGTGAACGAGGAGAACCCGCTCCTGTTCTCCGGCTGGATGTTCGCCTCTTCCCCCGGCCTCAGCGCGCTCGAACACCCGGTCTACGACATCTGGGTTATCAACTGCACGACCCCTGCGCCGCCAACCGGCGCAGACTCATTGTAGAAGGACGCCTCGGCTTTCAGGGCTGCTTCCAGTTCCTGCTTGAATACATCGCGCGGGATTCGCCGCAGGCCGAACTGGTCGAGATGCGGATTGTGGAACTGGGCATCCAGGAGCACATAGCCGCCCGAGATCAGCCTTGCGATCAGGTGCACAAGGGCGATCTTGGAAGCATCCCTGGCCCGCGAGAACATGCTCTCGCCAAAGAAGGCCCCGCCGACCGACACGCCATAGAGCCCGCCGACAAGACGTTCGCCATCCCAGCATTCGACACTGTGCGCGTGGCCCGTGCGGTGCAGCGAGCCGTAGAGGTTCAGGATCGCCGAATTGATCCAGGTCGAGGGGCGGCCTGTCGCAGGTTCGGCACACCCTTCCATGACCCGGGTGAAGGCCTCGTCTACCGACACCCGGAACGGATCCTGCCGGATAGTCCGGGCAAGGCGCGACGGAAGGTGAAATCCTTTCAGCGGCAGGACGCCCCGCTCGTCAGGATCGATCAGGAAGAGGTGCGGATCGTCGCGCGAGTCGGCCATGGGAAATACGCCACGCCGGTAGGCCGCCAGCAATTCGCGTGTTCCAAAGCTCGTTGACATGGCGGGCGTCGCTCAGGCGTCCGTATCAGGTTGTCTCGTCGGCAGCTTTCAGGAAGCGCTCAAGCCAGTGTATATCATAATCTCCGTCGATGACATCTTTCTCCTGGACGAGGCGGCGGTGCAGGTCGAGTGTCGTCTGGACGCCGCCGATCACCGTCTCGTCGAGCGCCCGGCGCAGGCGCATGACGCATTCCCGGCGCGTCCGGCCGTGCACTATCAGCTTGCCGATCAGGCTGTCATAGTGGGGCGGTATCCGGTAGCCGGCATAGGCGGCGCTGTCGAGGCGGATGCCCGGACCTCCCGGCGCGTGGAAATCTGTTATGAGACCGGGCGAGGGCACGAAGGTTTCAGGATGCTCGGCATTGAGGCGGCATTCGATAGCGTGGCCGACGAGAAGCACTTCCTCCTGCGTGAAAGAGAGTTTCGCTCCGTTGGCGACGCGGATCTGTTCGCGCACGATGTCGATCCCGGTTATCATTTCGGTCACCGGGTGTTCGACCTGAATGCGCGTATTCATTTCGATGAAGAAAAACTGGCCGTCCTCATAGAGGAACTCCATGGTTCCCGCGCCGAGATAGCCGAGCTTCCGGACCGCGCGCGCGACGATCATGCCGATGTCTTCGCGCTGGGCCTGGTTCAGGGCAGGCGAGGGCGCTTCCTCGAAGACTTTCTGGTGGCGGCGCTGCAAGGAGCAGTCGCGTTCCCAGAGGTGGCAGACATTGCCATGACTGTCGGCGATCACCTGGATCTCGATATGCCGCGGCTTCTGCAGGTATTTCTCGATATAGACCGCATCGTCGCCGAACGCGGCCTTGGCCTCGGTCTTCGCGGTCTTGATGGCGGTATCGAGGTCCTTTTCGGAATGGGCGACCTTCATGCCGCGCCCCCCGCCCCCCGCCGCCGCCTTGACAAGCACCGGATAGCCGCAGGCCTTGGCGACTTTCCTTGCATCCGACAGCGACGTGATCCCGCCATCGGAGCCCGGCACGCACGGCACGCCGGCGGCGATCATCGCCTGCTTGGCCGCGATCTTGTCGCCCATGGTGCGGATATGCTCGGCCTTCGGCCCGATGAAGATGATGCCGTGCGCCTCGACCATGTCGGCGAACTGGGCATTCTCGGAGAGGAATCCGTAGCCCGGATGGATCGCGTCGGCACCGGTGATCTCGGCAGCGGTCAGGATGGCGGATTTCTTGAGATAGGACTGAGAGGACGGGGCAGGGCCGATGCAGACGCTCTCGTCGGCGAGCCGCACGGCCATGGAATCGCGGTCCGCTTCCGAATGCACGACGACGGTCGCGATGCCCATTTCCTTGCAGGCGCGGTGGATGCGCAGGGCGATCTCGCCCCGGTTGGCTATCAGCACCTTCTCGATCATCGGCTCCCTGTCCTATTCGACCACGATGAGCGGCTCGCCGAATTCCACGGGTTGTCCGTCCTCGACGAGGATGGCCCTGACGGTTCCGGCGCGGGGTGATTCGACCGGGTTGAATGTCTTCATGGCCTCGACGAGCAGGAGCGTCGCACCCTTGGCGACCTTGTCGCCGACCTTGACGAAGGGCTCGGCCCCCGGTTCGGCAGACAGATAGGCCGTGCCGACCATGGGCGAGTTCACGGCATTGGCCGGGGCCCCGGCAGGCTCGCTACGCCCGACCGCCGTTTCGGTATTCATGGCCACAGGCGGCGCGTGGGCTGCAACCGGGGCGGCAGGGGCAGGCGCATGGGCCTGCACCGGCGGGGCGGCTGGCTTCGTCACGCGGACGCGCAGGCCTTCATGCTCGATTTCGATTTCCCCGAGATCGGCCTCGCGGAGGATGGCCGCGAGTTCCCGGACAAGGCCGGTATCGAGTTTGGGCTTGCCGTTGCTCATGTGTCCCCGCTTGCAGTGTCGGTTAAGGTCAAGGCGGCGTCGAGCGCCAGTTCATAGCCATGTCCGCCGAGCCCGGCAATCGAACCGCTGGCGAGAGGGGCGACATAATTGCGCCGGCGGAAGCTCTCGCGCGCGGCCGGATTGGACAGGTGCACTTCAATCACAGGGCAGGCACAGGCGCGCAGGGCATCGTGCAGGGCGACCGAGGTATGCGTATAGGCTCCCGCATTCAGGACTATAGCCCGGCCCTCGGCAGCCGCTTCCTGCACCCAGTCGACAAGTTCGCCCTCATGGTTCGTTTGCCGGAACCGGACTGGCACGCTGCCGGCCCGCCTGCGGACACGGGCTTCGATTTCGGCCAGGGTCTCGGAGCCGTATATCTCCGGTTCCCGTGTGCCGAGCAGGTTGAGGTTCGGGCCGTTGAGGACATAGATCGGCTTTGACATGATCGCCCCGTCTTGCTCTGTAATGCCAGCAATGGCAAGCCCGGCACACGCGGGCGAAGGAGTGCTCCATGGACATTTTCGTCAACGGTGACAAGCGGCAGGTGGCAACCGGCACGACGCTCGCGGCGCTCGTGCGAAGCCTCGGTCCTGACCCGCGCGGCATTGCCATCGAGCGCAATCTGGAAATCGTCCCGAAGTCAGCGCACGCGACGACCCTGCTGCAGGACGGCGACCGGCTGGAAGTCGTCCAGTTCGTCGGTGGCGGATGACGAAACTGGCCATTCGCGCCGAAGCGCCAGGCGATGCCGAGACCATCGCCGCTTTGACTGCATCTGCGTTCCGGTCCGCTCCGCATGCCAGCGGGACAGAAGCGGCCATCATAGCGGCCCTTCGCCTTGAGGGCACACTCGAGCTCAGCCTTGTCGCTGAAGAAGCACAGGAACTGGTGGGCCAGATCACTTTTTCGCCGGTAACGATCGATGGCCGCCATGACGGCTGGTTCGGCCTCGGCCCGGTGTCGGTCCTTCCAGACCGGCAGGGCATCGGCATCGGCACCCGGCTTGTCAGGGAGGGGCTCGCCCGGCTTGATAGCGCGGGCGCGCGGGGATGTGTTCTGATAGGCAACCCTGCCTACTATTCCCGGTTCGGCTTCGTTGGTGACACCGGCCTGACTTATGCCGACGTTCCGGCAAAATATATCCAGCAGCTTGCCTTTCAGGGTCCCTTTCTTACTGGCGTGCTGCGATATGCGGAGGCATTTGAGCAGGCAGCGGGCGGCAGTCCGGCATGACGGCTTGTCCGCAACCCCGCCAGCTTCGCAAGCCACTCATGCGCCTCTCGGCTCCTGACAAACGGGTTGCATGTCCCTATACCGGCCCTAATCGGCAGTGGCTGACTTTCAGGGAGCGACCATGACACCAGACACGCTGACCATAGCCGGACGGACGTTCACGTCGCGCCTCATTATCGGCACCGGCAAGTATGCGTCCTATGCGCAGAATGCCGAAGCCGCCGAAGCCGCCGGGGCCGAGATCGTCACGGTCGCCCTGAGGCGCGTGAACCTCTCCAGTCCGGACGAGGACCGGCTGACCGATCATGTCTCTCCGGAAAAATATACATACTTGCCCAATACCGCGGGTTGCTACACCGCCGACGAGGCTGTCCGAACGCTTCGCCTCGCCCGGGAAGCGGGCGGCTGGAACCTCGTCAAGCTCGAGGTCCTTGCTGACCAGAAGACGCTCTATCCGGACATGATCGAGACCCTCGTGGCCGCAGAGGCACTGATCTCCGACGGGTTCGAGGTCATGGTCTACTGTTCCGATGATCCGGTCTTCGCTCGGCGCCTCGAAGAGGCCGGCTGCTGTGCGATCATGCCGCTCGGCAGCCTGATCGGCTCGGGCCTCGGCATCCAGAACCCGGTCAATATCAGGCTGATCGTCGAGCAGTCGCGCGTGCCGGTCATCGTCGATGCCGGTGTCGGCACGGCATCCGATGCAGCTATCGCGATGGAACTCGGCTGCGACGGCGTCCTGATGAACACGGCGATTGCCGAGGCGCGCGACCCGGTTCGCATGGCGAAAGCCATGAAACATGCGGTGATCGCCGGTCGCGAAGCCTATCTCGCCGGGCGCATGGGCAAGAAGCGCTATGCCGACCCGTCCTCGCCGCTCGCCGGCCTGATCTGAGGGGGACGGGGGATGCTCAGAGAAACGCTTACCCGCCAGCTCGACAATGATCCCGACTTCAACTGGCGCGGCACGAGTGTCACCCGGATCGAGAACCTGTCGGATATCGTCTTTGCGATTTCACTGGGTTTCCTTGTCGCCTCGACGCCGGGCGAGCTCTCCCTGACGGGTCTGCAGGCCCACCTGATGAACATCGTCCCGGTCGCGCTCGCCTTCAGCCTGCTCCTGTCGATCTGGAATTCGCATTTCATCTATTTCCGGCGCTATGCCCTCGCCGACACCTATATCGTCTTCCTCAATTCGACTCTTCTCCTCTTCATCCTGTTCATCGCCTATCCGCTTCGCTTCATATTCGACAGCCTGTTTGCCTGGATTATCGGCAGCCTGACCGATGACTGGTCGCGCATGGATGTCATGGGGATCTACGATTACCGGCAGGCCGGAATCATCATGGGCTATTTCGGGGCCGGTTTTGCCATCGTCCAGGCGATCCTCTCCCGGATGTATGCCCATGCGCTTCGCAAGGCCGACCTGCTTGAACTCGACCCGAAGGAGCGCATCATCACGCAGCGTTCCGTCTGGAATGCGAATGGAGAAATGCTGATCGGGGCAATGGTTGGCGTGCTGGCGGCCTTTACCCCGGCGGGAGCCTTTGCAGGCTTCGGCATGTGGCTTATCCAGCCGCTCAATTTTGCTGTGAGCAAGCTCGTCAAGATCAAGCCAGACGCTGATGAGGTCAGCTCAGAAGCCCGACCCCGCTGATGTGGTCGAGATAGATCGCCGCGTCGCGAATGTCGAAGACGAACGAGAACAGGATGACGGCCGTCACAAGGCCCGTCCAGGCGCCATAGAGCGAGCGCTCCTTCAGGAAAGTCCGGCGACGCAGGAGGACCACAAGGGCAGGGGTCCAGAAGATCAGGTGCAGAAGGGCGATGAAACCGGATAGCTGCGGCATGCCAAGCCCGCCGACCAGAATGCCCATGGCGACAAAGCCCGCAATCACGCAGCCGACAACCCAGCGCGCCTCGATCCGCTTCCAGACAAACACAAGCCCGAGGGCAAATGTCCCGAGCATGATCGGCAGCCATACCTTGACCCAGGCCGGGGAGTTCGCCTGTCCCTCCGCATCGAAGAGTTCCAGCGCGCCGTTGCCATGGGCAATCTCCTGGGCGAGGGCGGGCTCTGCCGCAAGAATGGCCAATACGAGTGCAAGGCTCGCAAGACGTCCTGATAGGATTGCTACGGTCATATGTGTCACCCCGGTCTGCCCTGGCCGAGGCTGAGCTTAGCCCGCCCTTGCGATTCCGTCCACGATGAGGGTCTCGAGGCGCTGGCGGTCGAGCCCAGAGAACATGACATCGCCGATGACGAAGGTCGGCGTCGCGTTCGCGCCGATCGCCTGGGCCAGCGAGAAATTGTCGTCGATATGCTGCAGGAGGGCCGGGTCCTCGATGTCGTCTCGCCATTGTGCCATGTCGAGCCCGACGGATCCCGCGACGGCGGCAATGTCGTCGTCGGTGAAATCGCTCGGCGACCGCATCAGGGCCTGATGCATCTCGACATATTTGCCCTGGCGGCCAGCCGCAAGCGTCGCAATGGCGGCCTTGGCGCTTTCTGGAGACAGGATCGGGAATTCCTTGAACACGACGCGAACCTGGCCCTTATAGCGCTCCGGCAGGGCATTGACGGCTTCCATGCTCGCCCGGCAGGGCCCGCAGCGATAGTCGAAGAATTCGATTACAGTCACCGGCGCATCGGCCGGGCCTATCGAATAGTCTCCCGCATGGCTAACGAGGGCGGCCTGGTTCTCGCCAATGGCTGCGCGCGAGGAGGCGGTCTTGTCGGCGTCGCGCTTGGCCTGCAGGGCGATCAGCGCTTCCTCGATCACTTCCGGATGGCTGACGAGGTAGTCGCGAATGATCTCTTCGGTCGCCGACCGGTCGGGCGCGACTGCCTGGCCCTGGCCGCAGGCGGCGGCCGTTGCGGCAAAAAGGCTGGTCGCGGCGACAATGAAGGAGCGGGGCATGGGCGGAACCTTTCGGGCTGGATGCCGACAATGTGACCGCTTCTTGGCTCAGCCCGTCGGCCGGGTCCACACCTTGCGCATCACAAGCTAGCGATTGCGGTAGTACCGGCGGTTCTCCTCGAGCCTGGGGTCCGTGACGGCGACAATGTCGGAAGCGCGCCGGTGCTGCGGCGTCCCGGGCTCCAGCCCGCCGAGCGCGCGTCCGGCGAATGTCTGGGCACCGATATAGTCGCCGACGTGGAAGGAGCGTTCCGCCGTGGCAAGCTCGGCTTCGGCCCGGCGTCCCTGTTTCTCCATGGCAATGGCAAGGTTCGACCAGGCGAACACATTGTCCGGTTCGGCAAGCAGGGCGCGGCGAAGGGCTTCTTCCCCGGCCTCGGCATCGCCCTCGGCGTCCCGCGCGATGATCGAGCGGGCTAGGTTGATGAGGAGCAGCGGCTGGTCGGGCATCAGGTCTACCGCGCGCTGGTTCGGCGGGATGGACTCCTCGATGCGCCCGTTCTCGAACAGGATCTGCCCTTTCAGTTCGTGATAGAACGGGTTTTCCGGATCGATCTCGAGCAGGGTGTCGATCTCGCCGAGCGCGGTCTGGATGTCGATGGACTGGAGCGCGGAAATGGCGCGGGCATAGCGGGCCGGCTCGCTCGTGTCGGTCTGCGGATAGCGCTGGTAGACTTTCACGGGCGGCTCCAGGAAGCCGATCAGCTTGGCATGCATGACGGCCATCTGCTCGACGGATCTTTCGGTCGGCGGGATGTCGAGCAGGCCGGTCTCCTCGGCCCGCTGGCGCAGGGCCCGGATCCGGTCCGAGGCGAGCGGGTGGGTGCGGAAATACTCGAACCGGCGCGCCTGGGAGAGCACTTCCTGGTAACGGAACTCCTCGAAGAACTGGACAAGACCTGCGGGCGACTCGCCGATTCGTTCAAGATAGGACAGGGCAGCCTGGTCGGCCGAAGATTCCTGCGCGCGGGTGAAGGTGAAGAATTGCAGGGCCGTAAGCTGCTGGGAATTGGCGATCAGGGCCGCCCCGACCTCCGGAGCTCCGGCAGCGATGGCGATGATGCCAAGGCCGATCGAGATGAAGCCCGGCCTCGAGGCGACGGCGAGGTCCTGCGCCCGCCGTGCGCCATGGGCCCCCGCGATATGGCCTGTTTCATGGGCGATGACGCCCTTGAGCTGTCCGGGCGTGTCGGCCTCGATGATGAGGCCGGTATGCAGGAAGATGTTCTGTCCGCCCGCGACGAACGCGTTCAGCGACGGATCATTGATGATGTAGATATTCACATCCTCAGGAACGAGCCCGGCCGCCTCGAGGATCGGGTTCGTGAAGTCCCGCAGGATCGCCTCGATCTCGGCATCGCGGATGAAGCCTTGAGCCGCCGCCGGCAGGGCAAGAACGAACGCGGCGGCGAAGGCGGCGGCGATTGTCTGAAAGTGTCGCAACATCAAGGCCATCCTCGGAGTGTCTGTTATCGATCGTAGAGGGACCATGGCTGTTTGGCGAGAAGAAGACGCATTCATGACCGAAATGTCAGGCGGGCCCTTGTCCCTGCCGCTCGAACACGAAGGTCAGCGCCGGGTCGAGCCGGACGCCGACCTCGTCGCCGGCGCGGACGGGCATCGGGGCGGGCACAAGCGCCGTGGCCTCGGCGGCTCCGGCTTTCAGGCGCACATGCCGAAACGGGCCGCCCGGGCGCACCGCCACGACGACCGCCCGGGTCGCCGACAGCGGGTCGATCAGGATGCCTTCCGGCCGGATGATGACCGTGACCGGACGTTCCGGACCGGAGGCCGGCAGGGAAACCTCGCCGAAGGGGGTGCGCACCGTGCCGGTCTCCCGGCTGGTCGCGTTCAGCCGGTTGACCCTGCCGAGCGCGGCCGCCGTCCCGGCATCGGCGGGATGCCGATAGACTTCGTCCGGGGTACCGGCCTGCACGATGCGGCCGCCCTGCATGAAGGCAATCCGGTCGGCATGCAGCAGGGCTTCCTCTGCGTCATGCGTGACGAGCAGTGCCGGGATGCCGGCCTCCGCAATGGTGGCGAGCGCCATTTCGCGAACATCCTCGCGACGGGCCGGGTCGAGCCCGGAAAAGGGTTCGTCCATAAGGATCGCGACCGGCCCCGGCGCCAGGGCGCGGGCGATGGCGATGCGCTGCTGTTCGCCGCCCGACAATTGGTGCGGATAGGCGGCCGCCCGGCTATCCAGCCCGATCCGCTCGAGCCAGGCCATGGCTCGTGCCCGGCCTTCGGCCTTCGGCAGGTCGTGCAGGCCGAACCGGATATTCTCGGCGGCATCCAGGTGCGGAAAGAGGGCGAAGTCCTGAAAGATGAGCCCGATGCGCCGCTGTTCGGTCGGGATGGCGCTGTCGGCAGACGCGAGCAGGCGAGGCCCGGACCGGAGCGTGCCGGCATCCGGCCGCTCGAGGCCCGCGAGCAGGCGCAGAAGGGTCGACTTGCCCGCCCCTGACGGGCCGATGAGTGCGGTGATCTCGCCGGGCTTAAGGGTCAGGCTGACGCCATCCACCGCAGCGGTCCTGCCATAGGTGCGGGAAAGCCCGGTCGCGACAAGGGACGGCGCACTCATGACGCTGCCTGTCCGGGTCGTGCCGTCGACAGCCGCCAGGACAGGAGGATGACCGGCAGAAGCCCGCACAGCGTGATGAGGAGCGAGGGCAGCGCTGCTGCCTCAAGCCGTTCGTCAGAGGCATAGGAATAGGCGCGCACAGCGAGGGTGTCCCAGTTGAACGGGCGCAGCATCAGCGTGGCCGGAAGTTCCTTCAGGATCTCGACAAAGAGGATCAGGGCAGCGGCGGCGGCACCCGGCAGGATGATGGGCAGATCGACATCCGTTATTCGGCGCAGGCGGCGGGCTCCGAGGCTGCGCGCAGCCGCCGCGAGCGAGGCCGGGGCGCGGGCCAGCGCCGCCTCGACAGGCGACATCCCGGCGGCGGCAAAGCGGCTGACATAGACCAGGACCAGCATGACAAGTGCAAGGTTCCCGGATGCGCCGAGGGGTAGCATGTTCAGCACATGGAGCGCGCCGAGCGCGAGCATGGCTCCCGGCATGGCATAGCCGCCGAGCACGATCGAGCGGGCAAGCCCTGACAAGGGCCGCTTCAGGTTGGCGGCATAGGCAATCGGCACGGCGACAAGGAAGGCGGCAAGCGCGCCGATCCCGGCCAGGACAAGCGAATTGGCAAGCATGCCAAGCATGGGCGGGGCGGTCTCGCGGGCTTCAAGGGCCCTCGCCGCGAGGCGCGCGACCGGCAGGCCGAAACCCCAGAGAAAGATGCCGAGGCAGAAGAGGCTGGCAGCAGCGCCGGCGAGCGGGGAGAGCGCCGTCCTGTGCTGGCGGCGCCACCGCGTTGTGCTCGCGGCATAGCCTGCTGCCCCGCGTCCCGAGCGTTCGGCCCACTGGAAGGCGAGCATGAGGCCGGCGAGCAGGATGGCGAGTCTCGCGCCTGCCGCCGGATCGGCAAAGCTCGACCAGGCCCTGAAGACTCCGACCGTCAGGGTTTGCACCCCGAGAAAACTCGCGGCACCAAAGTCGGCTGCCGCCTCCATCAGGGCGAGCGCGAGCCCGGCAATGATGGCTGGCCGCGCTCCGGGCAGGGCGACGCGAAGGAACCGCTGCAAGGGTGATGCTCCAAGCGCTGCGGCCGCTTCGAGCGTGCACACCGACTGGCTCGTGAAGGCTGCCCGGGCTGTCAGATAGACATAGGGATAAAGCGCGCCCGCGAGCACGAACGCGCACCCGGCCGGGCTGCTGAGGTTGGGGGACCAGTAGTCGCGCGCGGCGAGCCCCGTCATGTCGCGAAGGACGGCCTGCACCTGTCCGGCGACGCCGAGTAGGTCTGCCCATGAGAAGGCGAGCACATAGCCGGGCGCGGCGAGTGGCAGGATCAGGAGCCAGGAGAACAGCCGCCGCCCGGGAAACTCGTGCAGAGTTACGAGCCAGGCCGCCGGAACTGCCGTCGCGAGAATGAGGACCGAGACGCCGGCAAGCACCTGCAAGGTGTTGGAGAGATAGGTCCAGAGGAAGGTCTGCGTGATATGTGTCCATGTCGCGCCGCCGCCAGAGACAAGCCCGATCAGGACGGTTGCGATGACCGGCAGCCCGGCGATCAGTGCTGCCACCAAGGAAACCAGCGCACCTGTGGACATGGCCCCCGACATGCGCCCGCCGAACGCGGGGCGGGTGCCAGGCCGGATCGCCTCAGTTCCAGCCGGCGCGGTCATATATGGTCTGCGACCGCGCCTGATTTTCCCCAAGCCTCGTCAGGGCGAGCGTGCTTTCGATGAAGTCCGGCAGCCCGTCCGTTCCGGCCGGCAGCGGGACGCCGGAGACAATGGGAAATTCCCGCGTCTCGCCGACGAGCAGGGCCTGCCCCTCAGGCGACACGAGGAATTCGAGGAAGGCGACCGCTTCGTCGCGGTTGGGCGCATTGGCGGCGATGCCGGCCCCGGTAATGTTGACATGCGTGCCCGCGCCGGTCGCCGGGAAGGCGAGGGCCGTCGCCTCGGCGATCGCCCGGCGGTCTTCGGCCTCGCTCGTCGCTAGCCGGACCCAGTAATAATGGTTGACGAGGGCGACCGAGCACTCGCCGGCGGCAATGGACTCGATCTGCGTCGTGTCGCCGCCCTGCGGATCACGGGCGAAATTGCCCGCAACCGCGCGTGCCCAGTCCGACGCTTTTTCTTCGCCCCAGCGCTCGATCAATTCGCCCATGAGAGAGAGGTTATACACATTCGAGCTGGAGCGCATGCAGATTTCGCCTTCGAGGCCTTCAGATGCGAGATCGCCATACTCGCCGACTTCCTCGGCGCTGAACCGTGCCGGGTCGTAGACGATGACGCGCGCCCGCTTGGCGAGGCCGAACCAGTGGCCGTCGGGTTCGCGGAACCGCTCCGGGATCGCGCCCTCGAGCACGGTGGAGCGGACAGGCTGCAGTAGCCCCGCATCCTGGAACTGCCAGAGCGTACCGGCGTCGGCGGAGATCACGACATCGGCCGGGCTCGCCTCGCCTTCGGTTTTCAGCGCCTCGATCAGGGCCGGGGCCGACAGTTCGCGGAAGCGGACGGCGATCCCGGTTCGGGCCTCGAACGCGTCATAAAGCTGGCGGTCGGAATCGTAATGGCGCGCCGTGTACACGTTCAACGTGCCGGCGGGTGCCGAAGCTGTTGAGCCGTCGCCGCCGCATGCGGTCAGGACAAGGGGAATGGCGAGGAAGAACAGGCTTTTGCGCATGGCGGGCTCCGGAAGCTTGAAGCCGCCAGTAAACACGAATGAGAATGAATCGCAACAGGCGTCCTTCGCGACTGCAGCAAACTGCTGGCAAACGAGCGCAAATGTTGCATGAATAGGCAAAAGGCGTCCGCGAAAGGCGCCGGGGTCCGGTAACCGGAGCCTCGCATGAGTGGGGTTGCGCATGAATGATGTTATCGTCGAACTTGAGCTTGCCGAGCCCGGCTTCGAGGAAACCCTGGCGGCGGCGATCGAGACATATGCGGTGTGGCGCGAAACGCTCGCTTGCAGCCTCGGCACGGAGTCGGAAGCGCCGGATATCATGGTGAAGACCCGGCTCGCCGATGACATCATCCGGAAAACGCTGATTTTTCAGGATTCCATTGCCGCCGAGAAGTTCATGGACATCTGGCGCGCGCTCAGCGTCGGCGTCGGCTGAGCCTGCTGGCAAGGGCTGGCCGGCACGCGTGTTCGGTCTAAAAGGGGCAATGACGCCACATTGCCCGACATCCAGCCGGCCGCGCATCCAGGTCAGGGGAGCCGGGATCATAGGCCTCGCCTGCGCGCTCGAGCTTGTCCGGCGCGGTGCCCGTGTATCGATTTGCGACACCGGCGACCCGGGGCGAGGTGCAAGCTGGGCCGCGGCCGGCCTCCTCGGGCCTGCCCATGAAGCAGCCGGACAGGGCAATCCCGTTCCCGCATTTCTCGCCCTCTGCCTTAAGAGCGCTGCGCTATGGCCGGGTTTTGCGACCGGTCTCGAAGAGGCATCTGGCGGGACCATCGGCTATCGCACCGCCCCGGCGCTTGCGATTGCCGGCCGGGGAGAGCCGGAGACGGCCCTTGCCGGTCTCGCCGTGCGGCTTGCAAGGCTGGATTTGCCGTGGCGCCGCCTTACAGGGCTTCAGGCGCGAAGCCTGGAGCCAGCCCTGTCCCCCGCGATCGGGCAAGCCCTTGAATTGCCGACCGACATGCAGGTCGACAACCGCGCCGTCGTGACGGCACTCGTCAAGGCGCTCGCGGGTTTTGGCGTATCGGTCAGCCGGACGGCGGGCGAGGCGGACATCCTGCTTGAAACGGCTGGCTGGTCCGATGAAGCCTGCCACCCTGTCAAAGGCCAGATGCTCTCGTTCGCGCCCTTCGCCGGAGGGCCGGAGCGGGTCATCCGGTCCGGCGCGCTCTATATTGTCCCAAAGGCCGACAGGATCATCGTCGGGGCGACCGAGGAGCCGGGGATAGCCGACACGGGCACGGACGAGCCTGCGCTGGCGCGCCTGCGGTCCGATGCCGTGCAGCTCTGTCCTGGGCTTGCGGATGCCGTCGTCCTCCAATCCTGGGCGGGCCTGCGGCCTGCCGCCCCGGACGGCCTTCCAGTCATCGGCTGGCGGGACAGGGCCCGTAGCCGCTTCGTTGCCACGGGCCATTACCGGAACGGCATCCTGCTCGCCCCTGCCACGGCGGCCATCGCGGCCGATGCCCTGCTCGACGGGAAGGACAGCGTCCTGCTGCCCGCGTTTGCCCCGGACCGGTTTTCCGCCCGTGCGCGGCTGGCGCTGGACGGGCAAGGCTGCGACACCTAAGTCTGCCGGAACGCCAGGGAGTTGCCGCATGCACCAGATCGCCCCGATGTCTGAAGACCAGATCGCCATTCGCGAGGCGGTCGCGCGGACCTGTTCGCAGTTCGGCGATGACTACTGGTCGAAGACCGACGAGACGGGCAACTGGCCGGAAGCCTTCTGCAAGGCCATGGCGGACGGCGGCTGGCTCGGCGTGGCCATGCCGGAAGCCTATGGCGGCGCCGGGCTCGGCCTCACGGAGGCGGCCATCGTCATGCAGACAGTAACGCGGTCAGGAGCGGGCTATTCGGGAGCCTCGGCCATCCACCTCAACATATTCGGACCGAAGCCGCTCGAGAAGTTCGGCACCGAGGAACAGAAACAGGAAAACCTCCCGCGCATCATCTCCGGGGAGGAGAAGATGTGCTTTGCCGTCACCGAGCCGAATTCCGGCCTCGATACGGCATCGCTCGAAACGAAGGCCGAGCGCACGAATACGGGCTACACGATCAATGGGCGGAAGATCTGGACGACGGGGGCCCAGCGCGCCGACAAGATCCTCATCATCGCCCGCACCACACCTAAGGACCAGTGCGCCAAGCCCTATCTTGGCCTGTCGCTCTTCTACACCGACATGAATCGCGACCGGATCGATGCGAAGCCGATCCCGAAAATGGGCCGCAAGGCGGTCGAATGCAACACGCTGTTCATCGACAATCTCGAGGTTCCGAAAGAGCACCTGATAGGCGAGGAAGGGGCGGGGTTCAAATACCTGCTCCAGGGGCTCAATCCCGAGCGTGTCCTCTTCGCGGTCGAGTCCATCGGCCTTGGCTATGCCGCGCTGGAACGGGCCGCGACCTATGCCAACGAGCGCGTCGTTTTCGGTCGCCCGATCGGCCAGAACCAGGGCGTTGCCCATCCGCTTGCTAAATGCTGGGCCGAGCTTACGGCCGCAGAACTTCTCGCCTACAAGGCCGCGAGCCTTTTCGACGCGGGTCAAGAGTGCGGGGCCGAGGCCAATGCCGCGAAGTATCTCGGTGCCGAGGCGGGCTTCAGCGCCTGCGAAGCGTCTGTCCTTGCCCATGGCGGCATGGGCTACGCCAAGGAGTACCAGGTCGAGCGCTACATGCGCGAAGCCATGCTCGCCCGCATCGCCCCGGTCAGCCGGGAGATGATCCTCAACTACATTTCCGAACGGGTCCTGGGCCTGCCGAAAAGCTACTGATCGGCGATGCCTGGCAAGGGTGGACAGGCTGGGAGATGGGCCCCGCGATCAAGTCGCGGGGGGCCGCTCTTTGAAACCTGGAGCAATACTAAAAGATGGCGACTCCCCGCGACTTGATCGCGGGGCCCATCTCCCGAAGCGATCCACACCTGATTCAATTCTTACAAAATCCTTGCGAAACAGCCGCGTGTTTCCAGTGTCGGTTTAGCAAGGCCTTATCGTCATTAGGGTATGGTCCTTCAACGGATTGGAGCGGGACGATGACTGACACGCGGGAATTGCTGAGGGATGCGGTCACCTTCTTCGCCGCCAGCGTTGCCACGGCCCTCTCCCTGTCGGTCATTTTCGCGGTCATTCTCCTGCATATGGGCGTGCCGACCGACGCCCAGAACTTCGTCATGGCGACGCTCTTTGTCGCCTCCTGCGTGTCGATCCCCCTCATGGCCCTCGCTTCGCAACAACGCCTGCAGCTCACCTGGCATGCAGCCCAGCTCGAACTGCTCGCCGCGACCGATCCGCTGACCGGTCTCCTGAACCGCAGGTCCTTCCTTCAGGCCGTCGAAGGCGATGCCGAACGGATGGCCCGGACCCGCCAGTGTGCCGCGCTCGTGATCGTCGACCTCGATTATTTCAAGGCGATCAATGACGAGCACGGCCATGTCTTCGGCGACTGGCTCCTCGAGCAGATCGCGACCGTTCTCCACTCCGAACTGCGCGGCCCGTTCGACCGGCTGGCGCGCTGGGGCGGGGAGGAATTCGTCTTCCTCCTGAACAATGTCTCGCTCGTTCAGGCCGAGCAGATCTGCCAGCGGGTGAAATGCCACGTCTTTGCCTCGCCGTTCCGCAGGGGCGATTCCGAAGTGCGCGTGACGGCGAGTTTTGGTCTCGCGCCGCTCTATGCCGGGCAGGACATCCTGTCATGCCTGGAACAGGCCGACGGGGCGCTCTTCGAGGCCAAGCGCAACGGTCGCAACACGATTATGGTCGCGCGCCAAACCCTGGCCGCCTGAAGCCTCAGGACACGGTCCCGGCCCTGAACAGCCGGTCGATCTCGGCCGGACTGAAGCCGAGGCCCGCCAGGACCGGACGCGTGTGCTCGCCCGGGCGGGGAGAGGGCCCCTTCGGGCCATCGTCTGCTCCAGGGAAGCGAACGGGCGAAGCCGGCGACGCAAAGCTGCCGGTCCCGTCGGCCGAGGGCACCTGTGCAATGGCTCCAGCGGCGGCAACCTGCGGGTCGGCGGCAACTTCGGCGAGCGTCTGCACCGGTGCCCAGGCGATCTCTTCGGCGTCGAGCCGAGCGGCCATTTCCGCCTTGGTGAACCGGGCAAAGGCAGCATCGAAAAGGTCAACGAGTTCGGCGGCGTTCTGTCGCCGGGCCTTCGCGGTCGCAAACCGCTCGTCGGGGATGTGCCCGTCAAGGCCGAGCGCCCGGCAGAGCGGCGCCCAGTCGACATCGCCCTGGCGGGACACGATGCAGAGCCAGGCATCGTCCGAGGTCCTGAAGAAATTCATCAGCGGCTGGATGGCCTCCCGCCGGCCCTTGGTCGAGCCGATCCGCCCGAAGAAGAGCTGGATCGCGAAGTCCGATCCCATGGCATAAAGCGCGGTGCGCAGAAGCGAGGCTTCGACGAGCCGCCCCTTGCCGGTGCGCGCCGCCTCGACCAGCGCCGCGCAGATGCCGGCCGCCGCCGCCATGCTTGTTGTATGGTCTCCGAAGGCGGTGCGCAGGGCAAACGGCTCGGTCCCTTTCGGTATGGTCAGCGCGGCAACGCCGGCACGGGACCAGAAAGACGCGACATCGAACCCCGGCTTGTCGGCGTCCGGGCCGGTCAGCCCGTAGCCTGTGAGCGAGCAGTAGACGAGCCTCGGGTTCACTGCCTGCAGGCGTACATAGCCAAGCCCAGACCGTTCGAGGCCGCCGGGACGGACATTCGTCAGGAACACGTCCGCCTTCGCCGCGAGCCGGGCAAGGATGTCCTGGCCTTCCGTCACCGATGTGTCGAGGATGACCGACCGCTTGCCGCGATTGTCGAAGTCGAACACCGGATTGTCGGCGATGTCGGTGCCGATCGTCGCGAAGAACTTGCGGATAGGGTCGCCGCCCGGCGGCTCGACCTTGATGACGTCGGCGCCCCAGTCCGACAGGATGCTGCCGGCTCCCGGCGCTGCCATGTAGGTCGCATATTCGATGACGCGAATGCCTTCCAGCATGGCAAATCCTTTTGGCCACAGCCGTGATCCCGGCCATTTGGTAAACGAAATTTAACTGTTCGGCGCAAGACTCCTTGCATCGGGATTTTCGGCAGGTCCTGCAAGGAGCGAGGCAACATGGCAGTAGCATCGATCAGGCCGGAACTCTCCGAGAAGGATATCCGCCGCCTCATCAAGGGCGAGACGCCGGAAGAGCGGGCCTCGGTTGCCCACAGGCTGTGCCGCCGGATCGCGCTTGACGTGCTTTCCGATGCCGAGCGCAAGCATGCGATCGACATCATGGAATTCCTTGCCGAGGACATCGCCGAACTCGTCCGCCGGACGCTCGCCATCACATTGCGCAATTCGCCGCGCTTGCCGCGCGAGCTTGCCCTGAAACTTGCGCGGGACGTGGAGTCCGTCGCGCTGCCCGTCCTCGAATTCTCGCCGTCCTTCACCGAGGACGACCTCATCGAGCTTTCCCTGTCGGTCACGGCGGCCAAGCAGGCCGCGATTGCCGGACGACCGCGCGTGCCGGAGTGCGTCACCGAAATCCTTGCCGAACATGGCGTCCTCGAAGCCGTTCAGGTGCTCGCCCGCAATGAGGGTGCCGAGTGGACCGACAAGGCTTTTGCCGACACGATCCAGCGCTTCGGCAGGGAGGAAGCGGTACAGGAGGCCCTCGTCCGGCGCGAGAACGTGCCCCTGCACATTGCCGAGAAGCTCGTCAGCCTCGTCTCGGGCAGCATATTCGACCTGCTCGTCAACCGGCACGAACTTCCTGCCCAGATGGCGATCGACCTTGCCTCCGGTGCCCGGGAACGCGCGACTGTCGATCTCGTGGAGCAGGCGGGACGGACGCGCGAGCTCGAACGGTTTGTCCAGCAGCTAAACCTCAATGGCCGGCTCACCCATTCCCTCATCGTCCGGTCGCTCTGCATGGGACACATGGCCTTTGTCGAGCACGCGCTTGCCGAGCTTTCCGGGGTGCCTCACAACCGCGTCTGGCTGATGATCCATGATGCCGGGCCGCTCGGGCTGCAGGCCGTCTTCGACCGGGCCGGGCTGCCGCGCAAGATGCTGCCGGCATTCAAGGTCGCGGTGGCGACCTTTCACGAGACCGAGCTCGACGGCGGTGCAGGCGACCGCCGCCGCTTCCGGACCCGGATGATCGAACGGGTCCTGACTCAGTTCCAGGCCATCGCGAAAGACGATCTCGACTATCTTCTTGAAAAGCTCGACGCCTATTCGGACGAGGACCGCAGCAAGGCGACCGACGCCGCCTGAGGGTCAGGCATCGGCGACCGGACGGGTCGCATACCGGATGCCCATCTCGGCGAGAGCTGTGCCATCCCGCCAGTGTGGACCTTCTGCGACGATGGCGACACCGGCAGCCTCGGCTGTCTCTATCCGCTGGCGCAGCCGACTGTCGCCTGTCACCGGGAAGGCCCGGACACGGACCGTGTCGATCATCAGCCATACCGAATCAGGAAGCGGCGCGCACCAGGAGTGGCGCGCATCATAGGACACGCGGAACCCGTGCCGGCGCAGCCCCCGCACAAGGCTGAGCGCGTCACCGGCCGTCGTCGCCAGCACGGCATCGGCCAGTTCGAGGCTGATTTCCTGCGGGCAGAGGCGGCCCGCCGAGAGGGCCTGAAGGCACCGTTCGGCAAAGGCCGTGCCGGCGAGGCTCGCAGGCGGGACGGGAACGATCACCGGCCGGTGGCGAAGGCCGGACTCTTCGCAGGCGTGGGCCATGTCCGCGATCCGCTCGACGATCCAGCCGGTGGCATCTGGCTGGCCGCCCTCCCGTGTCGGCAGGCCGAAGCGCGGCTGGTCGCCGAACATGACGGGCCACTCGCAGAAAGCCGCCACCGTTTCGCCGGACGACAGGTTCACGGCCGGGCAGAAGCGGACGGCGGGACTGCGCCTTGCCGCTTGCCCTGACGTTCGGGAAGCCTGTGCATAGGTCATGGGTGTGAGGTCCGGCTTGCTGCGATCAGGGGATCGTCTTAGCAGTCGGGCCTGAACATACCGCCACGGGACCCGTCCTGATTTGCGGCAAATTTCACGAGGATTGTCGAGAGGCACGTCGATGGCAGGCACGGTACCCGAACCCCGGCTCGCGGCAACGCTGCTCCTGATCCGCGACCGCGCGATGCTCGAAGTGCTGATGGTCGCCCGCCATTACCAGATCGACTTTGCCTCGGGCGCGCTCGTCTTTCCAGGCGGCAAGACAAGCGCCGACGACCAGCAGGACGAGTGGGCGGGCCATGTCGACGGCGATGCACGCGGGGCTGACCGGACGGCGCGCATATCTGCTATCCGCGAGACCTTCGAGGAATCCGGCATCCTGCTCGCCCGGCCTGCCGACCGGCGCGGCGAAGGAGCGCCGCTTGTCGGCCCCGACATTGCCGACCGGCTCGGCCAGCACCGCGAACACGTCGATCGCGGCGAGACAAGCTTTCTTGACCTGATGGCGGGCAACGGCCTCGTTCTGGCGCTCGATGCGCTCGTCCATTTCGGGCACTGGATCACGCCGGTCATGATGCCGAAGCGGTTCGATACGCATTTCTATGTCGCTGCCGCGCCCGACGCCCAGCTTGCAAGCCATGACGGGCGGGAAACCACCGATGCCCTTTGGCTGAACCCGTCGGAGGCGCTCGAACGGGAAGCAAGGGGCGAGGCGACGATCATTTTCCCGACCCGGCTGAACCTGCGCAAGCTCGCTTGCGCCGAAAGCGTCGGGGCGGCCCTGCGGCGGTTCTCGCGAGAGCCGGTCATCACCGTCCTGCCGCAGGTCGGAACCGGAACCGACGGCAAGCCCTGCCTGCGCATTCCCGAAGTGGCCGGTTATGGCCAGACCACGGAACCGCTGGAGCGGATCCGGGCCTGAGGCTCAGCCCGCTAGCTGGCGGGCAACCTGCGCTTCGAGCGCCGCGCAGACCGACTGGGCAACGGCGTCGCCGCTGGCAGGATTGCGGCCCTGCAGGAATGCTGCCCGGCAGGCTTCGACATGGAGATTGACGAGGGCAAAATCGCGCGGCTCGACCCGCGTCTCGATCAGCCGGCAGAGGGACGAGCAGAGGCGCGCGATGGCCGGATAGCCATAGGTCCCGCCCATTCCCTTCAGGTCGTGAGCGGCGAGGATCAGGGCGGAACTTGCGCCGATGTCGGCCTGCATGGCGGTCCAGGCCCCGGTCAGCCGGGCAAGGTCGCGTGCCATCCAGCCGGACATCCGCTCCTCGAGGCTGCTAACGGCGCGTTCGGCGCGCTCGGCTTCGGTCAGGCGTTCGGAATGCAGGAAGGCGGGCGATGCGGTCTCGCCGGGTTCGCCACCGGGCAGTTTGCCATCCTGCTTTTCCAGTGCGGTTTCGCCAAGTGCCGGTAGCAGGGCCTCGTCGCGAGGCTCCGGGGCCGCGAGCCGGGGGCCCGGCTTGCGGTAACCGGGGATCGCCCGCGATATGTCTACGCTCGGGGCCTTCGGCTCGGGCTCGGCCCGGCTGGACGGCGTGAAGCGGTTCAGAAGCGATTTCATCATCGGGCCAACTTACCCGAACATGTTTAACAAGCCCCTGCCGCGACAGTGCAAAACCTTAACAAAACAAGCCGGTCAGACAATGAATTGCTCGCGCAAGATGCGTTCGTCGAGGGCGTGGCCCTCATCGAACAGCATGGTCAGCGCCTTCGTCCGGTCCTCGCGAATCTCGACCATGCAGACGTCCCTGACCTCGACATTGTCGGCTGTGGCTGAGATCAGGCGGCGTTCGGCATCGAGCGCCTCCAGCCGCACCACGGCGTCATGGCGCAGGAGCGCGCCCCGCCAGCGGCGCGGCCGGTAGGCACTGACAGGCGTCAGCGCGAGCAGGTTTGCGCCAATCGGCAGGATCGGCCCATGCGCCGAAAGGTTGTAGGCCGTCGAGCCCGCCGGGGTTGCCACCATGATGCCGTCACAGCTCAGTTCCTTCAGGCGCTCCTTGCCATCGACGAGAACGCGGACCTTGGCTGTCTGCGCCGTCTGCCTGAGAAGCGAAACCTCGTTTATGGCGAGCCCGTGATGCTCGCGGCCCTGGAGGTCGATCGCGATCATCTGCAGCGGGACAAGCGTCGCCCGCGTCGCATTCGCGATCCGGCCCGGCAGGTCCTCTTCGCTATACTCGTTCATCAGGAAGCCGATTGTGCCCCGGTGCATGCCGTAAACGGGCTTTCGGTCGCCGAAGCGCCGCCGCAGGGCGTCGAGTGCCGCGCCGTCGCCGCCAAGGGCGACAATGACATCGGCCTCGTTTTCCTCGATGGCGCCATAGCGGGCGGTGAGCGCCGCCTTGGCGGCCTGGGCCTCGGGGCGCTTGCTGGCAAAGAAGGCGAGTGAAAGGGTCATTCGCCTTTCGTGGAGACTGAGGGAACTCCGGTCAAGGATTCGCGCCTTGCAGGCGATGGCATAGGCAGGCCCGATGTGCCGGGGTATACAAGTTTCAAAGTGCCGCGATAGCGAACAGGGAGGCCAGCATGGCAGATGGAGCAACCAGTATAGATATCAGGGGTTCGGTAAGCGAGGCTGAATGGAAAGCGCGGGTGGATCTCGCCGCGCTCTACCGCCTCACGGCGCTGCACGGCTGGGATGACATGATCTTCACGCACATATCGATGCGCGTGCTAGGGCCCGAGCACCATTTCCTCATCAATCCCTATGGCTGGTTCTTCGATGAGATCACGGCGTCCTCGCTCGTCAAGGTCGATCTCGAGGGCAATGTGGTCGGCGAGAGCGACGCCATGGTCAATCCGGCCGGCTTCACCATCCATTCGGCTGTCCACATGGCTCGCGAGGACGCGACCTGCGTGATGCACGTGCACACCGATGACGGCGTCGCCGTGTCCGCCCAGAAGCACGGCCTGCTGCCGATCTCGCAGACCGGAATGATTGCCATGGCTGATGTTGCTTATCATGACTATGAAGGGGTCGCCCTCAATCATGACGAGCGCAAACGCATCGTCGCCGATCTCGGCAGCAAGTCGCTCCTGATCCTGCGCAATCACGGCACGCTGACATGCGGGTCCTCGGCCGGGCAGACCTTCATGCGCATGTTTTTCCTCGAGCGTGCCTGCGCCATGCAGGTCCGCGCGCTGTCTGCCGGGCGTGAGAACCTGATCGAATGTGCTGGCGACGTGCAGGAAGTCGTTCGCAGCCAGAGCAATCCGCAAGGCATGAAGGTCCTCGCCGACATGCTCGCCTGGCCGGGCCTGTTGCGGAAGCTGGACAGGCAATTGCCGGGTTATGATGCCTGAACGCCAGAATCTGCTTGCCATTGTGACTTGAGAGATCGCATTCTTCCCGCATGGGGAGAGGGTTGGCGCTTGGAATAGGGCTCGCCGTCGCGGCAGGCCACGCCGAGGCGGGACCCTGGACGCGACCGCAAGGCGATGGCTATGCGAGCTTCGCCGTGCTCGGCCAGCGGATCGACGGCGAGGACGCTGTCCGGCTCGAGGCCTATGGCGAGATTGGCGTGACGTCGAAATGGCTCCTGACAGGGCAGGTCGACGGGCTTGTGTTTACCGGAATTGACGGCTTCGACCAGACCGCATGGCGGGCCACGGCACGGCGCGGGATTTGGCGCCGGGGCCGGTTCCTCGCCGCTGTCGAGGCCGGTGCCGTGGGCGGCGCGGCGATTGGCGGCACCTTCAGCGGTTGCGATACCGTCGGCGGCGAAGCCCGGCTGTCGTTCGGCGGGGGAGGCCGGACGGGATCAGGTCGGGACTGGTTTCTGTTTGCCGATGCCATCGTCCGGGAACACGGCAATTGCCGCCGCCAGCGCGCCGAACTCGGCTTCGGCCAGGAGGTCGCCCGAAATTGGTTCTCGACGAGCAAGCTGTATCTCGAGACAGGCAGCGGCGATGCCCGTTCGGCCAAGGTTGAGACGGTCGTGTCCCGGCGGTTCGGGTCAACCGACATCGGGCTTGGCTACCGGCAGGAATTCGGCGGTACTTTTCAGGAAGCGGGCGTGATCCTCCGCCTCGAGCACCGGTTCTGACCTATTCGCCCGCCGGGATGTTATCCTGGCCTGCCGTGTCGGGGGTGGCCTCGGCCATGATGTAGGCAATGACCGCGATCCTGTCTTCGGGCTTGCGGACGCCCGCAAAGCTCATGCGGTTGCCAGGCAGGAAGCTGCGCGGGCTCGCAAGCCATTCGTCGAGAAGCTCGGGGGTCCAGGCAAAGCCGGCCTCCTGCAGCGCGGTAGAATAGGCAAAGCCCTCGACCCCGCCCGCTTTCCGCCCGAACAGGCCATAGAGGTTGGGGCCGACGAGGTTTCCGGCACCTTCGGCGATCAGATGGCACGACGAACAGGTCCGGAAAGTCCGCTGCCCGATGGCATAGTTCGCTTCGCTGTAGGGAGCCGGAAGGTTTGCGAATTCCGGCGACGGCTCTGCAACGGGGGCCGCTTCAGGTGCGTCGGTCTCGCCGGGCCCGTCCGGTTCGCTGGCAGGGCCGGGCTCAGGTGCCGCACCCCGATCAGGGCTCCGGGGTTCTGCGCCAGCTTGCTGACTTGAAACGGAATTCTGCTCTGCGGGCACGGTATCGCCGCCGTCTCCGCATGCAGCGAGACCGGCAAGACCGGCTGAGACAAGAAGAGTGGCAAAGAAAAAGCGCATGAAAACAGACCCTTGTTCGAGACAACCAAGACAGATTTTCATCCGGGCAGGATGACGGCAACCGATTTTGTCAATGCTTGGCGCGATTCTCGGAAAAGTGTTTGAAATCTGTATCTTGGAGCCGGACCGTGAGACAGGGCGTCAAAACGTGGCTTTCCAGCTTTCGGGGGCGAAAGCCCGGAAAAAATGCAAGAAAACGGCTATCGGGCGCTCGGGAGGCAGGCATTAACCCCTTGTCCTGCGGTTCGCCCCCGCATTCCAACCGGATATTAACCATGTTCCGTCAGGCTCAGTGTCATAACAGAACCAGATTGGGCGATTGAAATGATGTATCGGGTGTTTATTGGCCTGGCGGCTTTCGCCATGGCCAGTCCGTGCCCCGCCATGTCCGCACCAGGAGACGCAGATCTCTGGGCGGTCACCGAAAATGGCGTGGACGGGCTTCTCATTGACGAAGAGACAGGCGACGCCTGGCTGACGGGCCGGTGCCTGAAACCGGTCGCGAAGGCCGTGAGGACAGGCAATGTCTGGCAGTCCCGCACGGTCGAGCTTGTGTCGGTCGGGCGGGCGAGCATGGTGCTCGACCAGACGTTCACGCTCGATTCCAGCGTGCTGACGGTAACCTCGGTCCATCGGGGCGGTCCGCAGGAATTTCCTGTCCGGATCGAGGCCGATTGCCAGTCTTCGCAAGCCTGCCGGGCAATCCTGGACGCGCCAGCCTGCTAGTCGGACGGCCCGACTGACGGGCTATCCAGGCGCTTTCCATGACCTGCTCGACTGCCATACGCGCGGTCGTTCTAGCGACCGTTACGGGCCTTTGCCTGCCCGCCCTTGCCGAGGATGTCCCGGCAGGGACCGAAGCCGGCGTGCCCGTCCGGACGACTGTCCCCGCCGAGCGGGCAGGGACGGACAGCGAGGCCGTTCCCGGGATTGCCCTGGGCGTCGAGCATCTCGACATCATCGTTGAAAGCGAGCTCCTTTCCGTGCGGTCGCGACGTACGGACCCTGATGGTGTCCTCATCGAGGCGTCGGCGGTCTTCGCCCGGTTGAATGGCAAGGCCTCGGTCGAGGGCACGGTCCTTTCCTATGAGCGCTCGCAGGACGGCGCGGTCATGACGCTCGATTTCGCGGACGGCCAGGTGCGCGCCAGCGGGCTCGTGCTCGGCGCGCTGCCGGACTTCGCGCCCAAATCGGCGGCCAGCCTCTGGCTTTCGGCCAATGCCATTTCGGTGCTGACCGGCACGGTCGCGGCGCAGGGCGAGGACGGCATCTGGACGTTCACCCTGGATGACCGCCTGCGCCCGCAGTTCGATCTCGATCTCTATGTCAACGGCAAGCAGGTGGACGATTTCCGCGCCGAACCGCGAACCATCGGCCCGGTGCTCCTCGTGCCGCTGGAGGCGGTGGTCCGCGAGCTAGGACACGCCCTCGAGCGGGAGGGCAACATTGTCAGCGTCCGGCGCATCCAGGACGCCGCTCGGCTTACGCTTGATCTCTCAACCGGCCTCGTGACCGTCAACGGCACGCCGCGGGGCGTGACGCCAAACATTGCCTATGTCGATCCGGCCAGCCTCCTCTTGCCGTTCACGGCGGTCGAGACGCTCACTGGCACGCACATCACGCTCGCGCCCGGCTCGAACCGGATCGATGTCGTCCTCGATGACCGGCTGGCTGGCGGCGCCCTGCCGGGAGAACGGGTCGTCGATGAGGCTGCCGCGACCGGGTTCACGCCGGAATCCCTCGAATTCCAGGTCAGCGATCGCGGTCCGGCCATCGCGAGCTTCGACTCCCGGTTCCGCGACTACAACACAACGCTGCGCTACGAAACGGTCGGCGGGGTCGCGTCCGTGCCCGAGCTCGCCCCGGGATGGGTCTCGCTTGACGTCCGCTCGCTCGGCGGCTGGGTCGGTTCGGCCGGCGATGCAAGCACCCGTTTCCGCGAGCTGTCGGGCATCGACCAGACCCGGATACGCGGCGCGACCTATCGCCGCCAGAGCGAGGCCGACGGAACCCTTCTTGCCGTTGCGGCGGGCGTGCCGCTGTCGGGTTCGCAGGTCGTGTCGGCCAATGTCGCGCGCCCGGTCTTCAGCGGATTTGCCGGCGGGGCGCGCCTGATTTCAGGCGACGGCACGCGCGAGATCGGTCTCTCCGGCGCGCTTGCCGGTGATGGCGGCGACAGTCGCGCCGTCTTCAGCCTGCAAAGGGAAGTTGACCGGCCGGGCAGCGAAACCGGCCTGAAAGGCGTTTTCCTGTCGGGTGATCTCGGCCTGTTCGATGGTCCGCGCGGGACCGATGTCGATGTCCGGGCGAGGGCGCAGGCCCGCTACAAGCTCAGCGAGGAAATCGGCTTCAATGCCACCGCTAGCTATGACGGGGAGCGCTTCAGCCAGCCCGGCGGCCTCGGGGGAGACGGGGCAGGCGTGCCGGACTTCGAGGGCGTCCTCGGCGACGGGCTCGGCGCGCGGTTCGTCGGCACTGTCTCGGCGGACTGGCGGTCCTTCCGCCACTGGGGCCCGGTCTCCGGCGTCTCGGCAGGGGCGCGGGCTGCCTATGCCCGCACTGGCGGGGAACGCGGAAGCGAGGCCATCGCCGGAGGTGCTTCGGTCCGGGGCCGGGTCGCCTCGCTCGGGGTCGATGTGACGGTCGATGCCGACCTGTCTCGCCAGACAGGTCTCGCCGGCGAGACCACGACTGCAAACGGCATCAATGTCCGGGCCTTCAAGCGCTTCGCCTGGGGTACCGCGCAGGCGACCTATACGGCCGTCACGACGGATGGCGTGACCGGCCAGCGGTTCGTGTCGAATGTCCAGGCGAGCCCAATCCGTCGCAATCTTGGCCGCGGCGCAACCGTCGCGGCTGGGCCCTCGGCCTCGGTCGTGTGGACGCCTGACGAGGTCTTCGCCCGGCTCGGCGCAACCCTCTCGGCCAATAGCGGCCAGGCCTTCGGCACGCGGCTGAACGTGCAGGGCCAGGTCTCGGCGCTGCAGTCGGTCGACCCTGAGGACAGCCGGACCGGCTTCCTTGCCGGCGTCTTCGCTAGCTATGACCTGACCCGCAGCCTCCGCCTCGAAGCGAATTATTTCGACGATCTCCAGGGCGTGCGCGACGTGTCCGTCGCTTTGCGGGGCCGCATCACGTTCAACGATCCGCGCAAGCATACGCGGCCCCGCGACGGACTTGGTATCCTGCAGGGCAAGGTGTTTCTCGACCGGAACCGCGACGGCATTCGCCAGCCGGAGGAGCCGGGCTTGCCGGGCGTTCGCGTCCAGGTCACCGGCACGCGTCTCGGCCTCGGCGTCGACCGGTCCGGCAATTTCACGATCCAGAACATGAAGGAAGGGCTCTACGGCCTTGTCGTCGACCGGCGGACGCTGCCGCTCGGCCTGCTTGTGCCCGAAGCAGGCGCGGCGAGGGTGACCATCGGCGAGGGACGGCTGACCGAAATCGACATACCGGTCATTGCCTCGGGCCAGATCCGCGGCACGCTCTTTATTGACGGCAATGGCAATGGCGCGACCGATCCCGGCGAAACGCGGCTCGAAGGGGCGCTTGTCCGCCTGAAAAGGGCCGGTGCGCCGGACGAGGCTCCGCAGATCGCGCTCGCCGCGACCTTCGGCCAGTACAGTTTCGAGACCCTTGTGCCCGGCGATTACGAGATCAGCACCAATCATGGCGGGGAGATCTATTCCCGGACCGTCACGCTTACCGAAACCGGCCTGTTCGCCGTCCTGGCCTTCGGTCTGCCGTCGGACACGGGCTCGCCTGCGCCCGCCCCGCTCGCCACCGAGATCGTCGCTGAAGCCTAGCGGCGGAAGAAACGGAACTCGATCTCGTAATTCAGGTCGCCCGCGCCGAGCGAGAGGTCATAGCCCTCGAAGCCGTAGACATAGTCGAAGCGGATCGACTGTTCCGGCAGGCCGATGGCAAAGCCCCGCCAGACCGGATCGCGAAACTCGGCAATGGCGACGCCTGGCCCGGCGAGATCGCCAAGCGTGTCCGCATTGCCGAGCCGCCGGTACCGGCCTGTCGAGGCGATGAGGCCGAACGCCATCCCGTCATCGAGCCCGCGCGCCGTGACGTCGTAGTCGAAGACGACATTGCCGAGGCTGGCGACGCGATTGAGATCGTCCGCCGGACCGACCGTCCTCGCCGATGCGACGATCTGGAAGCCTTCGGTTCGCGAGGAGAGGTAGAAGCTGCGCTGGACGGACGTCTCGAGCGCCCTGAGGGCAGTGTTCGTGCGCAGGGAAACCGGCAGGAAGACGTCCGCCGCGTCAAGGAACCCGTTCGTGTCCCCGGAGGGCAATATGTTGACCGGGTCATTGCCATTCAGGTTCTCGTCGAAGCCGAGCAGCACGCCCTCGCCATCACGCAGGATGACGTGGAAACCCTCCGTCCGGGTCCCGGTGAAGACAGGGCGGACGGTGCCGGTGCCGAAGACCGGATTGCCGGTCCAGCGGATCAGTTCACTGCCGCGCGGCACCGTGCCGCCCGTCTCGAATATGTGCAGGTCATAGACATCGAAGCTGAAGCCGTCATGGACGATGACACACCCCTTGACCCGGCAATAGAAGTCCGAATCGAGAAACGAGGCTGACGCTTCTGGTAGCGAGGCTGTGCTCGCAAATGCGGCCAGTGCGAGAGCGCGGCTGAGGGATGTGCCGCCTATCGGCCGTCTCCCGTGACTGTGCCGTCCCGGTTCTGTCCGGCGGGAAGGCGATAGGACGGCAGGGCGAGGCTCCGGCCGTCCGTCTGCGGGGTGAAGATGTTTTCCAGCTTGACCTCGATACGGGCGTCGGCGGGCAGGTCTACCGGCAGCGGCGTGACATAGTCGCGGCGCGCATTGTGGAGCACGACGAGATTGCCGACATCGAGCGTCTCGGTACGCCCGCCATGGGTCATCTCGACACTGCCCTGCAGGCGGGCATGGGCATTGCCCGCATTCCCGATCGAGACGTGCAGCATGCGCGCGCCGTCTTCCGCGCGGGTACGTATCTCGCCACCGAGAATCGCCGGATCGCTCGAGGCGGGCCCGACCGTCAGGTAGAAGAGCGTCGCGATCTGGTATTTCTTCCAGATGCCCGATTGCCCGGCGCGCTGTTCCGGAAGGACGGTCGAGGCGAGAAGGGCGAAGCGGAAATCGCCCGACCGGGCGAGCCTCGTCGGGGTCACCATGTCGACGATCACCTGTTCCGATTCTCCGGGTTTCAGCGTCAGGAAAGCCGGGCTGAACCGGGCCCATCCTGCCGCCGAAGACACGCTCTCGCCGGGCGGCGTCAATACGATCTGGCCGGTCTCGTCGAGTTCCCAGTCGGCAAGGCCGAGCGTCAGGGAGATTGCCTTTTCCGTATGCACATTCGCGATATTGATGACCTGCCGGCTCGATTCGCCGGGGGTGACGGATATTTCGACCGTGGTTGGCTGAAGTCCTATTCCGAACGGGGAGGCCGGCAGGGCGAGCGCCGCAAGAGCCGCAGCAGAGGCAAGCGAACGCAAGAATCTGGCCGTCATTCGCGTTGAATCCTTCAATGAATCAGGCAACCACGCTTCTGCCCGCTTATGGTTACGCATTCGTTTATTCCGTGCTCCGGCTTGCCGGAAGCTGCGCTGCGAGCTAGCGCACTGGAGCCATGCCGACGCGCAAGAGACCGAAGATGCCACATCCGCCCGCCAACCTGTCGCTGGCCGGCGGACGCCGCCGGGCTAGGTCGGAACTGATATGGGGCGACCATGGGTTCCTGCGGCTCGCCTTCTCGAACCTGCATCCTGTTTCCGGCGAAGTGTGGCGGTCGAACCAGCCGTCGCCTGAACAGGTTCGCGCGCACGCGGCAAAACGCGGCATCCGCACCATCGTCAACCTGCGCGGACCGAGTCCGAGGGGCCATTATCTCCTCGAGAAGGAAGCGTGCGAGGCGGCCGGCATTCGCCTCGTCGATTATCAGGTATTCTCCCGCGACACGCCGTTGCCTGAAACGGTGCTCGGCGCGCGCGACCTGTTCGAGACCATCGCCTATCCGGCGCTTCTGCACTGCAAGTCGGGCGCGGACCGGGCCGGGCTCATGTCGGCGCTCTACCTGATTTCCAGGCAGAACCGGCCGGTCAGCGAGGCGGCCGGCCAGCTTTCGCTTCGCTACCTCCATGTCCGGCAGGGCAAGACGGGCCTGCTCGATGCCTTCCTCGCGGCGGCAATCGAGGCCGGAGCCGATGCGCCCGATGATTTTTTCCGCTGGATCTCGGCCGGTTATGACCGGGGGGCCGTGAAGGCGAAGTTTCTCGCGGGCCGTCGCCGAATGCCGGACCTCGACCGCCTGCTCGGCCGCGAATAGGCCTTCAGGAATGGCTCGCCAAGGGACCGGTTTCGTGAAAGTCTTGGTTCAGGGATCAGGGAAGGACGCACCATGAAACTGGCAATTCTCGCCGTGCTTGCCACGCTTGCACTCGCTTCCTGCGGCGGCACGGGCAACCGGGAGGCCCTCGTCGATGCCTGCATGGAGGGCGGCGAGAGCGAGGCCAATTGCACCTGCCTTGCCAATGCTGCCGACGAGGAACTCGACGCCAAGCTCTACGGCAAGCTTGTGGAAGTGACAAAAGTCGGCGACGAAAAGGCGGCCGAGATCATGTCCGGGCTGACCACCGAGCAGCAGGGCCAGCTCTTCAGCTTCGCGATGGCCGCCGCCGTCAGTTGCGGCGCCGGGCTCGGCGTCCCGGAATAAACCGCCGCACTGGCATCTCCGGCTTGATCGATCGCGCTGCAGCAAGGTAGTTTCCCCGCGGCGGGACACGTCCGCAGAAAGTGGAGGGAAGACGGCATGAAATTCCTTATCATCAACAGTTTCCGGACAATGGTCTATGTCGCGTATTTCGCGATCATCGCTTACGGAATCTGGACCGGTTTCTACAATCAGGGGGCCATATCCAGCACCCTTCCTGGTATTTCCGGCGACATTGCCCAGGTGGTCGATGTCCTTCTCGGCCTCGTCGGCGGCTGGATCGTGGCGAGCCTGGTCTGCGGCCTGATCGTGACGCTGCTCGACATCCGCGACGACATCAACGACCGCCTGCCGGACGCCCGCCAGGACATCTGAGGGCCGCGCGCCCGTTCGGGCCGCTCTGAGGGGATCATACGGCCGCCATAGCCGGTTGCCTTAGCGGGCCCGCCCGTGCATGAACCGGCCATGACCGATCTCCCCCAGCCGCCGGAAGACCTCCTTGGTCGCGTTCTCGATGCCTGCCTCAGGCTCGGGGCGAGCGACGCCGATGCGCGGCTCGGGGTGTCCGAGGGCGTTGGCGTGACGGTCCTGAACGGCCGCCTCGAAACGATCGAACGGGACGAGTCGGCGGGCCTGTCCCTGAGATGTTTCTCGGGACTGAGGCAGGCGCACGTTTCGGGCACCGACCTGTCACGCGACGGCCTCGCCGCACTCGCAGAGCGCTGCGTGCGCATGGCAAAGGCAGCGCCGGAAGACAGGTATTGCGGGCTTGCAGGCATGACCGAGCTTGCCCGCGACCTGCCGGAGATCGACCTGACATGCGACGAACCGGTCACGGCGGACCGGCTCGAAGCGGAAGCGCTCGAAGCCGAGGCTGCAGCGCTTGCGGTGCCGGGCGTGCGCCAGGTGGCCGATTGCGAGGCCGGGTGGAGCCGTTCGGAACGCTGGGTCGCTGCGACGAACGGCTTTGCCTCGCACAAGGCGAGCGGCAGCTCGGGGGTTTCCCTGTCCGCCCTCGCCGAGCGGGACGGGGCGATGGAACGCGATCATGCCGGCCGATCCTCGCGCCTGCGGTCCGAGCGGCTGTCGCCTTCGGAAATCGGCAAGCTTGCCGGCGAGCGCACCGTCGCCCGGCTCGGTCCGACCAAGCTGAAGAGCATGCGGGCCGCCGTGCTCTACGACCGCCGCGTCTCGGCCTCCCTCATCGGGGCCTTTGTCGGGGCCGTTTCCGGTCCGTCCATCGCGCGCGGCGTGAGTTTCCTGAAGGACCGGCTCGGCGAGGCGGTTTTCTCGCCCGAGGTCTCCATGGTCGATGATCCGTTCCGGCCGCGCGGCATGGGCACCCGCCAGCACGACGGCGAGGGGCGTCCTGTCAGGGTGACGCGGCTAGTCGACCGGGGACGCCTGACGCAATGGCTGCTGAACGGCCCGTCCGCCCGCCAGCTCGGCCTCGACCCCAACGGCTTTGCCGGGCTCGGCTTTGGCGATCCGCCGGGCATCTCGACATCGAACCTCTATCTCGAGGCCGGGACGAGAAGCCCGTCGGAATTGATGGCAGCCGCAGGCCGCGGGCTGCTGGTCACCGGCATGTTCGGGGCGTCGATCAACCCGAATTCGGGCGATTATTCGGTCGGCGTCAACGGCTTCTGGTTCGAACACGGGGAAATCGTCCACCCGGTCGCCGAGGTCACGATTGCCGGGGATCTTCCGTCCATGTTCCGGCGGCTCGTCCCGGCGAGCGACCTCGAATTCCACGGCTCGCGCGACGCGCCAAGCGTACTCGTCGAGGACATGACGCTTGCCGGGAGCTGACCGGACGAGCGACAGCGACCTCGCGATCATGCGCGAGGCGGCCCGCGAGGCAGGCGCGCTTGCCCTCGGCTTTGCCGCGCGCGGAGACACTCAGGGCTGGGACAAGGCGCCCGATCACCCGGTCACGGCGGCCGACCTTGCCGTCAACCGCCTCCTCGCCGACCGGCTTCTGGCCGCGCGCCCAGACTATGGCTGGCTCTCCGAGGAGACGGCCGACCGGCCGGAAGACAGGCTCAGGCGGCGCGTCTGGGTGGTTGACCCGATCGATGGGACGCGCGCCTTCATGCGCGGTGGTCCGGACTGGTGCATCGGGCTTGCCGTCGTCGAGGACGGGCGCACGGTCGCCTCGGTCGTCCACGCGCCGGTGCCGGGCGAGCTCTTCGAGGCGGAGCGAGGCTGCGGGGCGCGGCTTAACGGTGCCGCCATCTCCGTTTCCGCGCAGGCCAGGATCGAGGGGTCCCGCCTCGTCGTCAGCCGCTCGCTGGTCGACCATCCCGCCTGGCGGGACCCATGGCCAGCCGTGACAGTGCCCGAGCCGAACCCCAACGCCACGCTCTACCGCATGGCCCTCGTGGCAGCCGGGCGCTGGGACGCAAGCTTCGTTCTCTTCCGCAAGTCCGACTGGGACCTTGCCGCCGGGGCCCTGCTCGTCGAGGAAGCGGGGGGGTTCGCGACGACCCATGCCGGCGAGCCATTCCGGTTCAACCGGACCGTCCCGGCCCAGCGCAGCATGCTCGCTGCTGGAAAGGACCTGCATCCTCTGCTAGTGCGGCGCATGAAAGCCGTTGCCCTGCCGGACCCGAACGCGGACAGCGAGACGGCACAAGCCTGACAAACCCCTGGCGCAAGGACCCTGACCTGACAATGACCGATGCCCCCGCAGCCCGGAGACAACTCCTTCACATCGTGATCGGCGGCGAGTTGAAGAACGTGTCCGGCATAGAGTTCGAGGACCTCAAGGCGATCGATTTCGTCGGCGCATACCCGAACTATGCCGAGGCCTATGACGCCTGGAAGAGCGCGGCCCACCGCACCGTCGACCACGCCGAGACCCGCTATTTCATCCTGCATGCGCACCGGCTCCTCGACCCGGAAACCGGAACCCAGCACCACGTCTAGCCCCCGCCATAGCGCCCTGACGCGGCTCATCGCCCGGCATTTCCGGCGGCACTGGACCTGGTTTGCCGCCGCGTCGGCCGCAGCCCTCGTCACGTCGCTTGCCGTCGTCTCCTATGGCTTCCTCGTCAAGGTCCTTGGCGACCGGCTGCAGGACGCAGCCTCGGGCGGGAATATCGGCGACGCTTCCTGGCTCCTGCCGGGCCTTATCGTGCTCGCCGCCGTCGTTCGCGCGCTCTCGCTCTACGCGATGACCCTGGCAAGCAATACGGGCATCCAGCGGGCGCTTGTCGATGTCTCGAACGCCCAGTTCGCCGCCCTCATTGACGGCGACCACGCCCGCCTCGCCTCGCAGGCTTCCGGCGGATACGTTTCGCGTTTCCTCAACGACATCAACACACTGCGCGATGTCACCCTGCGGCTCGCCAACAACCTGCCCAAGAACATCCTGACCGTCGCGGGGGCTCTTGCGGCGATGCTCTGGATGGACTGGCTGCTCGCCCTCGTCCTGCTCCTCGTCTATCCGGTCGCTTTTGCGCCGGTCATCGCGCTCGGAAACAAGGTGCGCAACCGGGCGCGGCGCTCGCAGGAACAGGCCGGCGATGTCACGGCCTTCCTCTCCGAAGGCTTCCAGTCGGCCCGGGCGGTCGCCGCCTACGGGCTGGAGGGCTACCAGAAGGCCCGGGCCGCCGCAGGGTTCGGCGAGCGGTCCCGGCTCTTCCTCAAGGTTCTGCGCGACAAGGCGGGCGTCGACCCGATCCTGGAGATCGCTGGCGGCCTCGCCATTGCCGGCGTGCTCGCTTTGTCCGCCTGGCGCATCGGCGAGGGCGCGTCCAGCATTGGCGACTTTCTCGGCTTCATCGCACTGGTCGGGATTGCCGCGCCCGAGATCCGCTCCCTTGGCAGTCTCGGGGCTGCCGCCCAGGAGGGCGAGGCCGCTGCCGCCCGCTATTTCGACCTTTCAGACGCTCCGGCAGCGGTGTCCGACGCCCCGGATGCCGAACCGCTCGGCCGCGTGTCCGGCGCCCTGTCTTTCGAGGGCGTCCATTTTGGCTACTCCCGCGGCGAACCGGTGCTCAACGGGCTGACCCTCTCGGTCAGAGCGGGCGAAACGGTCGCGATTGTCGGTCCGTCCGGGGCCGGTAAGTCGACACTCTTCAACCTCCTCCTGCGGCTCTATGATCCTCAGGCCGGCCGTGTCACTCTGGATGGCAGGGATATCCGTGCGCTCCGCCTCGCCGATCTCCGGGCCGCCATGGCGCTTGTCGAGCAGGACCCGGCCCTGTTCGACGACACGATTGCGGCCAATATCGCGCTCGGCCGCCCCGGTGCCTCCCGCCAAGACGTCGAAGCGGCCGCGAGGGCGGCGCAGGCGGACGGCTTCATCACTGCCCTTCCGGACGGCTGGGAGACCCGTGTCGGCGAGCGCGGCAACCGGCTGTCGGGTGGCCAGCGCCAGCGGATCGCGCTTGCCCGGGCAATCCTGCGCGACGCGCCGGTCCTTCTCCTCGACGAGGCGACGAGCGCGCTCGACACCGAGACCGAACTAGCCATCGGCAAGGCGCTGCAGGCCTTCGCGAAGGGCCGCACGGTCCTCGTCATCGCGCACCGCCTGTCGACCGTGCAATGGGCCGACCGCGTGATCGTGCTCGAGGCGGGCCGCGTCGCCGAAGAGGGCAGCCATGCTGCGCTCGAAGGATCAGGCGGCGCCTATGCCCGCCTCGTGAAAGCGGGGCTGGGCTAGCAGGCAAGCGGGTTCAGGCGTACCCTTGAGATTCTAAGGGAGACGCAAAATGACCAAATCCACCTATTCCCGCCGCGAAGTTCTCGGCGCAAGTGTCGTCGTCGGGACCGGCCTTGTTGCAACGGCGTGCGAAAGCGCGGCGGCTCCTGCCACGGTCGTCACGCCGCCACAAACAGAAGGCCCGTTCTATCCGGTCGCATCGCAAGACGACAAGGATGCCGACCTGACCCGGGTCGAGGGGCGCGAAGGCACGGCGACTGGAGAAATCATACTTGTCGAAGGCCGGGTCCTCGATGAAATTGGTGCGCCGATTGTCGGCGCGGTCGTTGATATCTGGCAGGCAAATGCCGCCGGCAGGTACGATCACGAGGGCGATCCGAACCCGGCACCTGTCGATCCGGACTTTCAGGGCTGGGCCATCCTTACGACAGACGAAAACGGCCGATATGGTTTCAAGTCTGTCCGCCCCGGTGCCTATCCGGTCAATAACGGCTGGACCCGGCCGCCGCATATCCATTTCAAGGTCTCGAGACGCGGATACCGAGAAATCACGACTCAAATGTATTTTGAAGGCGAGCCGCTCAACGACATTGACCTGCTGCTCAACGAGACGGCTGAGAGTGTTCGTCCGGCACTGGTGGCCAGGCGTGACAGCGAGGCTTCGCCCTTCCGGTTCGACGTGGTCCTCGCATCGGTCTGACGGCCGGGCCATCTCGCAGTCGTGACTGGCCTTTGAATGCGGGCGAGACCTATAGGGACGCAGCTATATCTGCAGGTGAACCATGCCCGCTTCCGGACCCGGCGAGGACCGGACCCGTCTCGTGCTCGGCCGCATCCGGTCGTCCCGCGGCCGGATCGCGTTCACCTATCTCCTCACCCTGCTCGAGAATGCGTTCGAGCTCATGTATCCATGGGCGATCGGCATTGCGATCAACGGACTGCTTGTCGGCCGGGAAGAAATGCTCGTGCCGTTTGTCGCGATCTGGCTCGCCCATATACTCCTGGGCGGCTGCCGCCAGCTCTACGACACGCGCCTGTTCTCCCGCATATATGCTGCCATGGCCGCCGACATCGTCACCCTGCAGAGACAGCAGGGAGAGCCCGTCAGCGATGTGTCAGCCCGTGTCGAGATGACCCGGGAGTTCACAGAATTCCTCGAGACTGAAGTGCCAATCATCGTGGCCGCCCTCATCAGCCTTGTCGGCAGCGTCGTGCTGCTCGTGCTTTACGATCTCTGGGCCGGGCTGGTCATGCTCGCCTTGCTCGCGCCGGTCGGGCTCATCAATGCCGTGATGGGGCAGCGGGCCATGCGGGCGAATAATGACCTGAACTCGCGCTGGGAAAACCAGGTCAATGTCATCTCCACCGGCCGGCCCGGACCCGTCCGGGCCCATTTCGGCCGGCTTGCGCGCCTGCGCATTCGCCTGTCGGACATGGATGCGGCAAGCTGGACGTTCGCCGAATTCCTGACCCTCGTGGCGATCACGCTCGTCCTGTTGCGGATTGCCTCCCTGCCGGGTGTGCTGGCTGGCGACATCTTTGCAAGCCTTGCCTATGTCATCCGCATCGCCGACAGCATCGACGAAATACCGGGCGTCGTTCAGCAGCTTGGCCGCCTCATCGATATCCGCCGAAGGATAGGGCGGTTCTGAGGGCGTCCGTCAGGCCGGCGCCTTCCGGCCGCGCTCTTCTGGCAATTGCGCCGCCGTGGCGCGGATGAGTTTGGCGATTTTCTCCGGCGTCTCCGCCCCTTGCACCGCGATGGCGCGGTTGCCGATGAAACAGGGCACGCCGCGCACGCCCATCTGCATGAAGAGGTCGGCTTCGCGGGCGACGGTGTCGCGGTCGGCATCGCTTTCGAGCAGGTCGGCGACGATGTTCCGGTCGAGGCCGATCTCTGCGCCAATGCCGGCGAGCACGACCTTGTCGCCAATGTCCCGGTGATCGGCAAAGTAGGCCCGGAAGATCGCTTCCTTGGCCTGCACGCCGAGGCCCTGGCCCTGGGCCCAGTGCACGAGCCGGTGGGCATTCATCGTGTTGGGGCGGATCAGGATATTGTCGAAATCGAACGGGATGCCTTCCGCAGCCCCATATTCTTCGAGAGCTTCCCGCATCAGTTTCCACCGGCTTTTCGAGGCGTTGTGCTCGGAGCCCTCATGGGCATCAGATCCGAACTTGGCGCGCATGTAGGCGCGATAGTCCATGCCGCCTTCCGGCACTGTCGGGTCGAGCTGGTAGGGCCTGAACCAGATCTCGGTCTCGACCTCGGGCACGAGATCGGTCGCCGCCTTCAGCCGCCGGAGCCCCAGCCAGCACCACGGGCAGACGAGGTCCGATACCATTTCGATGGCGACGGTCTTCGTCATGCCGGCATCCCTGCGCCAGTCGCCCGCTGCGGTTTCGAGGCGGCTTGCTTGAGCACGGCGAGATAGCCCGGCTGCACCTCCATGCGTGCGGTGATGCCTTTTCTCTCGAGCAGCCGGTGCGCTTCGGCGAGCCGGTAGCAGGGCAGGTGCATGAACATGTGATGCTCGCAGTGATAGTTCACCCAATAGGGCGCGATCACGGCCCGCTCGATCCAGTTCGCCCGTGTCGTGCGGGCATGGCGCATCGGATCGCCATGGTCCGGCACCACGGCATGCTCGGCAATGTTCCGCAGGCGCGTGACGAGCGGGAACCAGGTTGCCATGGGCACGAGCCAGAGGACGAAATAAGCCCACCAGGCGCCGAGAACTGTCAATAGCACGAGCAGCCCGGCATTGACCGCCAGGAACGGGATCACGGCCTCCCGCGCGCTCTGGGCGCGGTTCTCGCGTCCGGGTCCCGGCTTGATGCCGATGCCGAACGCGTTGGCGATCTGGTTGACGCGCTGCTTGTAGAAGGTCTGCCCGGTCAGGTCGCGGATGATCTTGCGGCGCAGCGACGCCTTCGTGATCGGGAACGGGGCCGAGAGAATCAGGTCCGGGTCCTCCTCCTGCTGGGCATATTTGTGATGGGTCAGGTGGTAGGGACGATAGGCCCGCAGGCTCTGGCCAATCGGCGCGCCGCAGACATGTTCGCCGAGGAAGTCGTTGACCGCCTTGTTCGCCGACAGCCCGCCATGGGCCGCTTCGTGGACGAGGATTGCAAGGCCGAGCTGCCGGGTCCCGATGATGATGATCGAAACCGGAATGAGCCAGGGCTGCCAGACGCCGAGCGCTATGGCGAGCGCGATGACGCACCAGCAATGCAGGACCATCCACGGACCGGCAAACGTGCTGCGGCGGGAGACATGCTCCCATTCCTCCCGGGTGAAGAGGTCGAGCGGGCGGATCCGTTTCGCAACTGCCATGTTTCCATAGTACGCGTTTCGCACCGCGAGGCCAATCCGTGCCCCGGCGTCAGGAGCCGATCAGCTCAGAAGACGGCGGCGAAGACGAACCCGGCAAACAGGATGGCCCCGGCCCAGACATTGGCCTTGAACATTGCAAGGGCGTCCCGTTCGCGGCTGCGGCGCAGCCGGGCGGCCTGCCAGAGGCCGTGGCCGAGAAAGGCGAGCGCAGTCAGGGCACCGGTTTCCCCGGCATTGGCGAGCCAGCCGGCGAGGGCAATGAGCGCCGCTGCGCCGAGATGGAAACAGAACGCGCCGGTGATTGCCCGCTTGCCGAACAGGCGCGCCGTCGAGCCGATGCCGATCAGGGCGTCGTCCTCGCGGTCCTGCAGGGCATAGATCGTATCATAGGCGATGGTCCACGAGGCAAGGCCGAGAAAGAGGATCACCGCCGACAGGTCGAGATCGTTTGCGGTCGCCGCCGCCACGAGAACGCCCCAGTTGAAAGTCAGGCCGAGCCAGCCCTGCGGCCAGTAGGTGATGCGCTTCATGTAGGGATAGGCGGCGACGAGCGGGATGGCCGCGAGCGCGACGATCTTGGCCATGCCCGGCAGGGCGAGCCAGACGATGAAGCCGACAAAGAGCTGCGCGCCGAGCCAGGCATAGGCGTCCCGCACGGTGACGGTCCCGGACGGCAGCGGGCGGCCTGCGGTGCGGGCAACGCGCCCGTCGACATCGCGGTCGAGTATGTCGTTCCAGGTGCAGCCCGCTCCTCGCATGGCGACGGCGCCGAGGCCGAACAGCGTGATCCAGACAAGGTCGATCCAGCGCAGGCCCAGCGGCAGGCGCGCAAAGGCAAGGCCGATCCAGCAGGGCAGGGCAAGGAGCCAGATGCCAACCGGCCGGTCGATCCGCGAGAGTGACAGGAATGGCCGCGAGCCTTCCGGCAACCGGTCGAGCGCAGGAAACGGGATCGCGTCGGCCGGCATCGGGATGCGCCGCCCGGTCCCTTCAATGGAGACGTCCGGGGTTTCGTCTGTCTTGTCGCTCATGGCGTGGGCTTACCGGCTTGCGACCCCGATTGGAAGCCGGTCTCGCGCGTGATCTGGCAGCGGGCAAGGCCTCAATGATGGCCGATGCCGATTGGTTGCGGGTTCCCGCGACTTGCTGACGGGATCGGTCTCCCGCAAGCGGACCCGGAAATCTTCCGGTGATGGGCAGATGGGCACCCCGGGCAAGCTGCGGCGAGTCGCTATGCGGATAGGTCGCCTCCATGCATCTCTGGTAGTGCCTATCCTCCCGTCCGCTCCATCGCTCTCAAGAAGGCTGGGCGGGCCGTGTTCCTGGCGAGATAGGCCTTCAGCCCCGGATATGGGCCAAGCTCGCCAAGGCGTTCGGCCATGCCGCAGATATAGGTGAAGCCGATGTCGGGGGCCTGGAAATTATCGCCGAGGATGAACGGCTTGTCGCCGAGCGAGGTCTCCATGTAGCCGAGCTGGAGGGCGACCTCGCCGGCGGCAAACATCGAGATGAGCGCCGGCTTCGGCTCCTGTTCGCGCAAGATGAGCATCCTCATCAGGAGCGGGGCGAAGGCCGAGCCTTCCGAATAGTGCAGCCACTGGGCCCAGCGCGCGCGGGCGGGGCGGTCGCTCCGGTTCGGCGCCAGCGTACCGTCCGGGTCGTGATAGTCGGTCAGGTAGGTTGCGATGGCCCCGGACTCGGCGAGCGTGAACCCGTCGATCTCTATCACGGGCGACTTGCCGAGCGGGTGCGGCTCTTTCAGTTCCGGCGGCGCGCGGCCCATCGCGTTGCGGATGTAGATCTTCAGCTCGTAGTCGAGACCAAGCTCTTCGAGGAGCCAGACCGTGTAGACCGAACGGCCGACGCGCAGGTGGTGGACGACAATCATGTGCGGGCTCCTCAAGGCCATGGTTCGGCAAGCCTTAGACCCGCAGACCCCGCGCGCCAAGCACCTGCCGGCCGGACGGACCCGCCGCGACGTTTCGCTTCACCCCCGGTGCGGCCTCCGCTATAGCGCTGGGTCCATGAGTTCGCTTGCCCGCCTGCATGTCGATGCCGACCTGAAAGAAGGTGCCCGCTTTGCGCTCGCCGAGGGCCAGGGGCACTATCTCGCCCGCGTCATGCGCCTTGGCGGCGGCGACCGGGCGCGCGCCTTCAATGGCCGCGACGGCGAGTGGGAAGTCGAGCTTGCCATATCCGGCCGCCGGGTCGAGGCCACGCCGGTATCCCGCCGCCGCGAGCAGCCGGCAGTCCCGGCGAGCGCCCCGGCGATCCTGTTCGCGCCCCTGAAGAAGACCCGCACCGATTTTGCCGTGGAGAAAGCGACCGAGCTCGGCGTGGCAAGCATCTGCCCGATCATGACCGGACGCACCCAGACCGGCCGGGTTAACACTGAACGCCTGCTTGCGCTCGCCGTCGAGGCAGCCGAACAGACCGAGCGCATGGACGTGCCGGCCGTTCACGAAATGGTGAGCCTTGCGCACGCGCTCGGCACTTGGAATACGGACGGCCTCCTTGTCTTCTGCGATGAGGGCGAGGGGCCCTCGAGCGGACCCTTGCCATCCGCCCCGGCCATGGCCGAAGCGCTGTCCGCACGCGCGGGCGGCACGTGCGGCGGCATCCTTGTCGGTCCCGAAGGCGGCTTCACCCCGGCAGAGCGAGCGGCCCTTTGCGACCTGCCTTTCGTGCTTCCGGTCAGCCTCGGCCCCCGCATCCTCAGGGCCGAAACCGCCATCGTCGCCGCCCTGACTATTTGGCAGGCCGTGCTTGGCGACTGGCACTGAAGCGCCTATGTGCGACCCAACCTGACAGCCGGAGATGGCCCATGACGACGCCGACCGCCGATATCGATGAATCGGCTCCCCGCATCTCCGGCAAGGCCGAACTCGTCGAATGGATGGAAGGCGGCAACAAGCCGAAATCCGACTGGCGCATCGGCACCGAGCACGAGAAATTCGGATTCCTGAAGGATGGCCTGCGGCCTTTGCCTTACGAGGGGCCAGCCTCGGTGCGGGCCTTGCTGGAAGGCCTGCGAGACCGGTTCGGCTGGGAAGCGATCGCCGAGGCAGGAAGGATCATCGGCCTCAAGAAGGACGGCGCGAGCGTGTCCCTCGAACCCGGCGGACAGTTCGAGCTCTCCGGCGCTCCGCTCCGCTCCATCCACCAGACCTGTACCGAGGTCGGCAGCCACCTTTCCGAGGTGAGCGCCATCGCCG
>CAYSED010000003.1:5122-7091 GCA_964429935.1 uncultured Hyphomonadaceae bacterium | reverse complement strand
TCGGGCTTGGTTTTTCCCCGCTCTGGTCGCTCGACGAGACGCCGGTGATGCCGAAGGGCCGTTACGAGATCATGCGGCGATACATGGCCCGCGTCGGGCGGCTCGGCCACCAGATGATGTTCCGCTCCTGCACGGTTCAGGTGAACCTCGATTTCTCGTCGGAGGCGGACATGCTGAAGAAGATGCGCGTGTCGCTCGCGCTCCAGCCAATCGGGACGGCACTGTTCGCCAATTCGCCCTTTGCCGAGGGGCGCACCAACGGCTTCCTGTCCTATCGGGGGCATGTCTGGTCGGACACCGATCCGGACCGGACCGGAATGCTGCCCTTCATGTTCGAGGAGGGGGCGGGCTTTGAAGCCTACGTCGATTACGCGCTTGACGTGCCGATGTATTTTGCCCGCCGCCGCGGCACCTATGTGGATTGCGCCGGGCTTTCTTTCCGCGATTTCATGAACGGCAAGCTCGCAACGCTGCCCGGCGAACTCCCGACCCTCGATGACTGGCAGGACCATATTTCGACGATTTTCCCGGAAGTGCGCCTGAAGCGCTTCCTCGAAATGCGCGGCTCTGACTCAGGCCCATGGGATTCGCTTTGCGCCATGCCCGCGCTCTGGGTCGGTCTTCTCTATGATGATGTCGCCCTCGATGCGGCCTGGGAACTTGTCCGGCACTGGACCGGCCCGCAGCGCGAAGCCATGCGCCGCTCGGCCCCGGCGCTCGGCCTGAAAGCGGCAGCGCCCGGCGGGCGGCTCCTGCAGGATGTCGCCAAGGACGTTCTCGCGATTGCCGCCAAGGGGCTCAGCCGGCGAGCCGCGCTCGGTCATTCGGGCGACGACGAGACCGGTTTCCTGCGCGATCTCCAGGAAATTGCCGCCAGCGGCAAGACCCCGGCCGACCGTCTGCTCGATCTCTATCATGGCGAATGGGGACGGCGCGTGGAACCGGTCTTCCAGGCGCGTGCCTATTAGGGCCAAGCCTCGCCCTGCAATTGCAGGCAAACGCAGTTTCCTCCTTGAGCGGACAGGCGGCGCATGGTCAAACTCCTTGCCAGACAGGCCATGGGCGCAAGAAAGCCAAGGGGTTTCAGGGCATGACGGACGCAATACTTCCAAGCGGCGACTCCAAGGGTACGTTTCTCGGTCACCCCCTCGGCCTCTATGTCCTCTTCTTCGCCGAGATGTGGGAGCGGTTCTCCTATTATGGCATGCGGGCCCTGCTCATTTTCTACCTCACCCAGCACTGGCTGTTCTCGGACGGCGAGTCAGGGGTCATCTACGGGGCCTATACGGCCCTTGTTTATATCACGCCGGTCCTTGGCGGCTATCTTGCCGACAAATATCTCGGCCAGCGGAAAGCGGTGCTGTTCGGCGCCATTCTCCTCACCTTTGGTCATTTTCTCATGGGACTTGAGGGCCAGGGCGGACAGGATGCGGCCAGCCTGAATGCCTTCTGGCTCGCCCTCGCCTTCATCATCGTCGGCTCGGGCTTCCTGAAAGCAAATATATCGGTGATCGTCGGCCAGCTCTATCCCCGCACGGACACCCGCCGCGACAGCGCCTATACAATCTTCTACATGGGCATCAATCTTGGCGCGGCCACCGGGGCATTTCTGTGCGGCTGGCTCGGCCAGACCTATGGCTGGAGCTACGGGTTCGGCGCGGCGGGCTTCGGCATGCTGCTCGGCCTCGTCGTCTTCGCTCTCGGCAAGCCGCTTCTGGTCGGCCGGGGCGAACCGCCTGCGCCGGCAGTCCTGAAGGAGCGCCGCCTTGGCCTGCCGTTCGAGTGGCTGCTCTACGCGGCAGGCATCCTCGCCGTCGGCGTCGTGTGGTGGCTGGTCCAGAACCAGGACATAGTCGGCATGTTCCTCGGGGCCGCCGGGCTCATTCTCGTCGCCTATATCGCGTTTACCGCGGTGACCAAGCTGAAGCCCGACGAGCGCGACCGCATCTTCGCCGCCATGTTCCTCATC
>CAYSED010000003.1:368-5112 GCA_964429935.1 uncultured Hyphomonadaceae bacterium | reverse complement strand
GTTTGGTGCATTGCTGGTCGCCTATGTTATCTGGCAGGCAATCAAGATGGGCGGACATGACCGGGACCGCATCTTTGCGGCGATGTTCCTCATCTTCGGTTCGATCCTGTTCTGGGCCCTCTTCGAGCAGGCCGGGTCCTCGCTCAATCTTTTCACCGACCGCTATGTCGACAGGGCCGGCGTTCCGGCGTCGGTCTTCCAGTCCGTCAATGCGGTTTACATCGTGCTGCTTGCGCCGGTGTTCGCGATCCTCTGGACCTGGCTCGGGCAGCGCGGCCTTGAACCGTCGGCCGCGATGAAGTTCGGCCTCGCCATGCTCCAGCTCGGCCTCGGCTTCCTCGTGCTGAAATGGGGCGCGGAGGCGGTCGGCATGGACAATGCAACCCCGGTCCTCTTCATCTTCCTGATTTATCTCCTGCATACGACGGGCGAGCTCTGCCTGTCGCCGGTCGGGCTGTCGGCGATGAACCGGCTCGCCCCGGCCCATCTCGCCTCGCTCATTATGGGAACCTGGTTCTTTGCCTCCGCTACCGGAAATTTCGCGGCCGGACTGATCGCATCCGCGACCGGCTCGGAAAGGGCGTCCGGCGAGGGCGCGGCGAAGGAACTCGTCCTCAGCGTCTACCAGACGATCGGCCTGTGGGCGATCGGGTTCGGCGTCCTCGTCATGATCGTCTCGCCGTTCATCCGCCGCCTCATGCACCTCGACACGCTCGCCGATGCTGATGGTGGCCTCAGCCTCGCCGGACAGGGCGCAATCGGCGAACCGGCGGCCGTCGGTGCAGGTGACGGCGTGGCAACCGAGACGCGCTAACCCGCCCCGCCAACCGTCAGGGCGTCCACCTTCAGCGTCGGCTGGCCGACGCCCACGGGAACAGACTGTCCGGCCTTGCCGCAGGTGCCGATTCCGTCGTCCATGGCGAAGTCATGGCCGATCATGGACACCTTGCCGAGCGCGGTCGGCCCGTGGCCGATCAGGGTCGCGTTCTTGACCGCCGGTCCGACCCTGCCATTCTCGACAAGATAGGCCTCTGTGCACTGGAAGACGAAATTGCCTGAGGTGATGTCGACCTGGCCGCCGCCAAAATCGACCGCCCAGATGCCGCGCTTGATCGATCTCACGATCTCTTCGGGATCATGGTTGCCGCCGGTCATGATCGTGTTGGTCATGCGCGGCATAGGCAGGGCGTCATAGGCTTCGCGGCGGCCATTGCCGGTTGGCGCGACGCCCATCAGGCGGGCATTCTGGCGGTCCTGCATGTAGCCCTTGAGGATGCCGTCCTCGATCAGGACGGTGCGCTGCGTCTCGGTGCCTTCATCGTCGAAGGAGAGCGATCCGCGCCGGTTCTCGATGGTGCCGTCATCGATCACGGTGACGCCCCTGGCGGCGACCTGCTCGCCGATCCGGCCCGAATAGACGCTCGTGCCCTTGCGGTTGAAATCGCCTTCTAGCCCGTGCCCGACCGCCTCGTGCAGGAGGATGGCCGGCCAGCCCGGGCCGAGCACGACCTCCATTTCTCCGGCGGGCGCGGCGACGCTGCCGAGGTTCACCTCGGCCTTGCGCAGGGCCTCCCGGGCGAGCGCCTGCCAGCGGTCCGGCCTGATCCATTCCTCATAGGCGGCCCGCCCGCCAGTGCCGGCTCCGGCACTTTCCCGGCGGCCGTCCTGTTCCATCGTCACCGACACGTTCAGCCGAACGAGGGGACGCACATCCTGCATCGCCGCGCCGCCCGGCCGCAGGATGTCGACCTGTTTCAGGCTGCCGGTCAGCGAGACTGAAACCTGCACCACGCGCGGGTCCTGTGCCCGGATCCAGGCGTCGATCTCGGCCATGAGGCCGGTCTTGGCGGCGAAGTCCGGTGAGTCAGTCGGATCGACCGGCTTGTAGAGGCGGCGGTTCGCCGGGCGCGGGCCGTCGGCGAGCACGCCGGAATAGCCGCGCTTGGCGGCGGCGGCGGTCGCAGCGGCCCGGGCTATGGCCGCTGTCGAGAGCTCAGAGGCATGGGCATAGCCTGAGGCTTCGCCCGCAACGACGCGCAGGCCAAAGCCCTGGCCGGTGTCATAGGCTGCCGATTTCAGCCGCCCGTCATCGAAGACGAAGGATTCCGAACGGGTGCGCTCGAAGTAAAGCTCGCCGTCGTCCGCGCCGCTTGTGGCATCGTCGAGCAGGCGGCTGGCGGCGGTCCGGTCAACCGGCAGGTCATGTATCTGGGTCATGCTGTCAGAATGGGGGCATGCGCAGGCGGCGGCAAGTCAGGAATCTTCGCCCCGCACCGTGAACCGTGTCAATTCGCGTTCCGGCAGTTCCCAGCCCGGGCGCAGTTCGAGCGCCTTGCGATAGCTGAAATAGGCCTCCGTCGGATTGCCGAGCTTTTCATGGGCGAGCCCGAGATTATAGTGCGCGGCATGGGCATCGCGCGTGTCGAGTTCCAGGGCGCGGTTGAGGGCGACAAGCGCGCCCTGAGCATCGCCGAGCCCGATCAGGGCAGCCCCTTCATTGACGTAGATGGCTCCGAGGTTCGGCCGCCGCTCCTTTGCGATCCGGTAGTCAGCGAGCGCTCCTTGATAATTGGACATGCGCATCCTCAGGATGCCGCGATTGACATAGGTTGCCGTCAGGTTGCGCTCGTCGAGCGCTCCGGAATTTATCGCGTGGGTGCAACTGCGCTCGTCGGAAGTCGTCGGGGACAGGTCAAGCAAGGCGGCCTCGTAGCATTCCTTGCCGATGCTGTTGCCGATGACCGTCACCTGGGCATTCGCCGAAAGCCCGATGAACGTGGCGGCAACAAGCAGGGCCAGTCGCGATCTCATGTTCATTATCTCCCTCGCACGACCCGCATTGTTTGCCGGGCCTGTGTGCTTTGAAATTATCATCTTTCAGCCGCCGCCGGAAGGAGCGAAGTATCTCGGCTATCGGCCTGCTGTGCCTGCGACAATTTTGATCCATGTTGGTTGTGGGTGGACGCCGCGCATCGGTGTAAGTAGACACCCGTGAATGCAGCCCGAAGGAGTCGCGCGTGCGATATCTTGCCAGCCTCATCGCCATGATTGTCGCCGCTCCGGCGGCGCTGGCCCAGGGAAAGCCGGACCCGGGCGGGCTCGGCTTCCAGGAGCCGATGACCGAGATTGCCCGGCGGGGCATGGCCTTTCATGACGGCCCGCTGCTTGTCATGTGCATCGTCATCACGCTCTTCGTCCTGGGCCTCCTCGTCTGGGTCAGCATCCGCTACAATGCAAAAGCAAACCCGGTCCCGTCGCGCTTCACGCACAACACGACGGTCGAGATTGTCTGGACCGTCGTCCCGGTCATGATACTCGTTGCCATCGCGGTCGTATCCTTCCCGCTTCTCTATTATATCGACCGCGAGCCGGATCTCGAGCAGATCGCTTCCGGCGAAATTAATGCGTCGGTCGAGGAACAGGCCGCCGCCGGCCTTGGCTGGGTCAATGTCAAGGCCCAGGGCAACCAGTGGAACTGGACGTACTCCTATCCGGACGTGGTCGACGGCTCCGGCTTTGCCCTCGAATTCACGTCCAACCCGGTCCATTCCGGGCTCAGCACCGATCCTGCAACCGGCGAACGGCTCCTTTCGGTCGACTATCCCATGGTTGTCCCGGCTGGGCGCTACGTCCGCTACTACACGGCCGCCGCAGACGTGATCCACTCCTTCGCCATGCCGAGCTTTGGCATCAAGACGGACGCCGTCCCCGGGCGTCTCAACGAGGGCTGGTTCCGCGTCGAACGGCCGGGCGTTTATTACGGACAATGCTCGGAGCTCTGCGGGCGCAATCACGCCTTCATGCCGATCGAAATCCGCGTCGTTCCGCAGGCGCAATACGACCGCTGGGTCGCCACGATGCAGAGCGGCGACTTCGACAGCGCCGCAAGGCTTGTCGCCACCATCGAGCCGCTGGACGGGACAACCCGCCTGGCCTCCGCCAACTGATCCCGAAGTGAGACCGACCCATGCCCATGGATGAAATCGCCCTCGACAAGGCTCATCACGACGAAGGCCACAGGCCGTCCCTCTACAGTCCGGCGCGCTGGCTGTTCTCGACCAATCACAAGGACATCGGGACGCTTTATCTCGTCTTCGCTCTGATTGCCGGCATCGTCGGCTATTCGCTGTCCGGACTTATCCGGCTTGAGCTTGCCGAACCCGGGATCGGCCCGCTCGCCAGCATGATGGAATGGATGTACGGCGTGCAGGGTGACCAGGCCATCGAGCAGGCCAAGCAGTACTACAACACGGTGATTACCTATCACGGCCTGATCATGATCTTCTTCATGGTCATGCCGGCCCTCATCGGCGGGTTCGGCAACTGGTTTGTGCCGCTAATGATCGGCGCGCCGGACATGGCTTTCCCGCGCATGAACAATATTTCGTTCTGGCTGACCGTCGCCGGTTTCGGCCTGCTCATCATCTCGATGTTCACGCCTAGCGGAAACGGCGGCAACGGCTTCGGCGGCGGCTGGGTGCTCTATCCGCCCTTGTCTGGCCTGCGCGGCCATTCCGGGCCGGCCATGGACCTTGTGATCCTTTCGCTGCATACGGTCGGCATCGCGTCCATTCTCGGGGCGATCAACTTCATCGTCACCATCCTGAACATGCGCGCCCCCGGCATGACGATGCACAAGATGCCGCTGTTCGCCTGGTCGATCCTCGTCACGGCCGCGCTTCTCCTCCTGGCGCTCCCCGTTCTGGCCGGCGCGCTCACCATGCTCCTGACGGACCGCAATTTC
>CAYSED010000003.1:0-358 GCA_964429935.1 uncultured Hyphomonadaceae bacterium | reverse complement strand
GGCGACCCGGTGATGTTCCAGCACCTGTTCTGGTTTTTCGGCCACCCGGAAGTGTACATCATGATCCTGCCGGGCTTCGGCATCGTCAGCCATGTCATCTCGACCTTCTCGAAGAAGCCGATCTTCGGCTATCTCGGCATGGCCTATGCCATGGTCGCGATCGGCGTGGTCGGCTTCATCGTCTGGGCCCACCACATGTACACGGTCGGCATGCCGGTCGACATGAAGGCTTATTTCGTCGCCGCGACCATGGTCATCGCCGTGCCGACGGGCATCAAGATCTTCTCGTGGATCGCGACGATGTGGGGCGGCTCGATCACCTTCGCCGTGCCGATGCAGTGGGCGATCGGCTTTATCT
>CAYSED010000002.1:37626-61367 GCA_964429935.1 uncultured Hyphomonadaceae bacterium | reverse complement strand
TTGGCGCGGACGGGCCGACGCACCAGCCGGTCGAGCATCTCGCGAGCCTCCGCGCCATGCCGAACCTGCTCGTCTTCCGGCCCTGCGACGCGGTCGAGACGGCCGAATGCTGGCAACTCGCCCTCGAAGCCAAGGGGAGCCCGAGCATTCTCGCCCTCACGCGCCAGGGCCTGACGCCGCAGCGGACCCGCCATGTCAGCGAGAACCTCTGCGCCTGCGGCGCCTATGTCCTGCACGAGGCGGACGGCGCGGACGTGACCCTGATCGCCACGGGGTCCGAACTGGAAATCGCCATGAACGCGGTGCCCTTGCTGACCAGGGCCGGGATCACGGCACGGGTCGTCTCGGCCCCCTGTTTTGAACTGTTCGCCATGCAGGACGTGGCCTATCGCAGCGCCGTGCTCGCCAGCGCCCCGCGCATCGCCATCGAGGCCGGCGTCCGGCAGGGCTGGGACGCGTTCCTCGGCCCGGAGGACAGGTTCATCGGCATGTCGTCCTTCGGAGCCAGCGGCCCCATAGACGATCTCTACCGCCATTTCGGGATCACCGCCGAGGCGGTCGTCGAGGCGGCGAAAGCAGTGCTCTAGCCAGATGACGGCCATCGGCACGCCTATCTCCCCGTCCGCCACGCGCGTCATGCTGCTTGGCGCGGGCGAACTCGGCAAGGAGGTCGTCATCGAGCTCCAGCGCCTCGGCGTCGAGACGATTGCGGTTGACCGCTACGCCAACGCCCCGGCCATGCAGGTCGCCCACCGGTCGCACGTCATCGACATGACGGACGGTGCCGCGCTCCGGGCGCTCGTCGAGACCGAGAAGCCGCACCTGATCGTGCCGGAAATCGAAGCCATCGCGACCGGCGAGCTGGCCCGCATCGAGGCGGACGGGCTCGCCACGATCATCCCGACGGCGCGGGCGACGCAGCTCACCATGGACCGGGAGGGCATTCGCCGCCTTGCCGCCGAAACCCTCGGCCTCAAGACGAGCCCCTATGCCTTCGCGGCGAGCGAAGCAGACCTGCAAGCCGCCGCCAACCGCATCGGCTATCCGGTCTTCGTCAAGCCGGTCATGTCCTCGTCCGGCAAGGGACAATCGCGGGTGGACCGCGCCGCTGACATTCCGGCCGCCTGGGCACATGCGCTCGGCGCCGGGCGACGGCGCGAGACGCGCGTCATCGTCGAGGGCGCGGTCGATTTCGACTTCGAGATAACACTCCTGACCGTGCGGGCCGCATCGGGCACGCATGTCTGCGCCCCGGTCGGGCACCGCCAGGTCGCCGGGGACTATGTCGAAAGCTGGCAGCCGCAGGCCATGTCGGCGATTGCGCTCAAGTCAGCCGGGGAGATCGCCCTCCGCGTGACCCACGCGCTTGGCGGGCGGGGCCTGTTCGGCGTCGAGCTCTTCGTGCAGGGCGACGAGGTCTGGTTTTCCGAGGTCAGCCCCCGGCCCCACGATACGGGGCTCGTCACCCTCGTCACGCAATACCAGAGCGAGTTTGCTCTCCACGCGCGGGCGATTCTCGGCCTGCCGGTCGACACCGGGCTGCGCGAGCCGGGTGCCTCGGCGGTCATCTATGGCGGCGTCGAGGCCGAGGGCGTTGAATTTGAGGGGCTGGATGCCGCCCTCGCAGTGCCCGGAACCGAGCTTCGCCTCTTCGGCAAGCCCGTCAGCTATGAGAAACGCCGCATGGGTGTTGCCCTCGCGCGCGGCACCGATACGGCCGAGGCGCGCGAGCGGGCGCGCACTGCCGCCGGGCTTGTCCGCGTCGTTGCGGCGCGCGCTGCAATCTGATCGTGGCAAGCTTCCGCCACAGGCTGGACGGGCCGGAACGGTCAGAGTAGGTACCGGCGTGATTCCTGCATGCGCGCCTGACAGGCCCGTGCGCAGGGGGTCGCCCCACGGGCCAGTTTCAGGAGACGTCACATGGCAGTACGCGTTGCGATCAACGGTTTTGGCCGCATCGGCCGGCTGGTTCTGCGCTCGATCATCGAACATGACCGCACCGATATCGAGGTCGTCGCGATCAATGATCTCGGCCCGGTGGCGACGAACGCGCATCTCCTCGAATTTGACAGCGTTCACGGCCGCCTTGGCGTCCCGGTCTCGGTCGAAGGCGACACGATCATTGCCGGAACGCGCCGCTTCAAGTGCCTCGCCGAGCGCGACCCCGCAAAGCTCCCTTGGGGCGAGCTGAACGTGGACATCGCCATGGAATGCACCGGGCTCTTCACCGACCGGGACAAGGCCGCCGCCCACCTTGCCGCCGGGGCCAAACGCGTGCTCGTCTCGGCCCCCTCGACCGGCGCCGACAAGACCATCGTCTACGGCGTCAACCATGACACGCTGACCAGCGCCGACATGGTCGTCTCGAACGCATCCTGCACCACGAACTGCCTGTCGCCGGTTGCCAAGGTGCTCAACGACGCGGTCGGCATCGAGCGGGGCTACATGACGACAGTCCATGCCTATACCGGCGACCAGCCGACGCTCGACACGATGCACAAGGACCTCTATCGCGGCCGCGCTGCCGCCATGTCGATGATCCCCACCTCGACGGGCGCGGCCAAAGCGGTCGGCCTTGTCCTGCCGGAACTCAAGGGCAAGCTCGACGGCTCTGCCGTGCGCGTGCCGACGCCGAACGTCTCGATGATCGACCTCGTGTTCGACGCCTCCCGCAAGACGACCGCCGGGGAAGTCAACGCCGCCATCAAGGCCGCCGCCGACGGGGCGATGAAGGGCGTGCTCGGCTATACCGACAAGCCCCTCGTCTCGGCCGATTTCAACCATGACCCGCACTCGTCCACGTTCGCGCTCGACCAGACCACTGTGACGGACGGGACCATGGTCCGCGTGCTGAGCTGGTATGACAATGAATGGGGCTTTGCGACGCGCATGTCCGACACGGCGGTCGCGCTGGCAAAGCATATCTGAGGACAGGACCTTTCTCGCCTATTGGATGACTTTCGGTTAGGATTGCAGCATGGACGGCAATACCATCTCCTACAGCCGCAGACCCGACGGGCGGCGCTATTTCACCAATGCGGACATTGCCCGGATGGTGACGGACGGGCTGATCGATCCGGAGGATCGCTGGGAACTCATCGCAGGAGAATGGTTCGACATGCCGAGCGAGGGCTTCGAGCACTGGAATGTGCGCAGCGAACTGTTCCGGGAACTGACACTCGCCATCGGCAAAGGGAAAGGCGCGCGGGTGACGAGCGAGGGCAGCGTGTTCTTCGCGCAGGATACCGAGCTTCGGCCGGATATTCTCGTGCATCGCGAAGGTGTCTCGACCAATCACTTCGCCGGGACGGACATCCTTCTCGTCGTCGAGATCATGGCATCGAGCCAGCACCGGGACATCGAGATCAAGCGCCCGGTCTATGCGAGCGCCGGCGTGCCCGAGCTCTGGCTTATCGATCTCGAAGCGGGGACGGTGCGCGTCTGCCGCGATCCGGAGCGCGAAACCTATCGCAGCGAACAGGTATTCAGTGCGACCGAAATGATCTCGCCGCTCGCTTTCGCGACGATCTTAGTCTCTCTTGCGCCGCTCTTGTCGGCTGGCAAAGACTAGAGCCGCCGGACGTGAACGCCGACTGGGGAAGCATGGAGTGGCTGGTCGAAAACCGCACCCATCCCGGCGCGGACCTATCCCTCGCGAAGATGACTGTCCTGCCAGGTCAAACGAGCCCAGCGCACCGGCACGACAATGCCAATGAGGCCATACATGTCCTGTCCGGTCACATGGCCGAGCGGGTTGGAGAAGAGTGGGTTCCGGCCGGACCAGGCGAGACAGTTTTCGTGCCTGCCGGCAAGGTGCACCAGACACGCTGCACGAGCGGCGATCCGGTAGTGATGATAATCGCCTGGTCGGCTGGCGCACGGCACTATGAAGAGGTGGCGGACTCATGAGCTCGTTCCGCAGCATCCGGGACGCTGGCGACCTCACCGGCAAGACGGCCCTTGTCAGGGTCGATTTCAACGTGCCGATCGTCGACGGCAAAGTGTCGGACGCCACGCGGCTGACCGCCTCGCTGGAGACCGTCAATCTCCTGCGCCAGAAAGGCGCAAAAACCGTCCTGCTGGCCCATTTCGACCGTCCGAACGGCACCATCGTGCCGGACATGAGCCTGAAGCCTGTCGCAGCGGCGTTTTCCGACGTGCTCGGCAGCCCGGTGACCTTCGCCGGGAACTGTACGGTCGGACCGAAAGCCAGGGCCCTGATCGACAGCCGGATGGCGGGCGACGTGATCCTCCTTGAAAACGTCCGCTTCCTGCCGGGCGAAGAGGCGAACGATCCCGAGACCGCCGCCGAGATGGCCCGGCTCGGCGACCTTTATGTCAATGATGCCTTCTCGGCAGCGCACCGCGCCCATGCCTCCACGACAGGCATCGCGCGGCTGCTTCCGGCCTATGCGGGCCTCTCGATGGAACGCGAACTCAGCGCGCTTGATGCCGCGCTCGGCAATCCCGAACGCCCGGTCCTCGCCGTGGTGGGCGGCGCGAAAGTCTCCTCCAAGATCGACCTCCTGATGAACTTGGTCGCCAAAGTGAACATGCTCGTCATAGGCGGCGGCATGGCGAACACGTTTCTTGCCGCGCGCGGACACGGTGTCGGCAAGTCGCTCTGCGAGCATGACCTCGTCGAGACCGCCAGGAAAATCGAGCGCAATGCCCGCGCCTGCAAGTGCGAGATCATCCTGCCGCGCGACCTCGTGGTGGCGAAGGCCTTCGCCGCCCATGCCCCGCACCGGACCTGCGGGCTCGATGATGTCGCCGATGACGACATGATCCTCGATGCCGGCATGACGAGCATCGCCCATGTCGTCGCTGCGCTCGGCAAGGCACGTACCGTGATCTGGAACGGCCCGCTCGGCGCGTTCGAGCTGGCCCCGTTCGACACCGCCACGGTCAAGGTCGCTGAAGCGGCCGCCGGGCTCTGCCGGGAGGGCAGGCTCGTCGCCGTTGCGGGTGGCGGCGATACGGTCTCGGCGCTCAACCATGCCGGCGTCGCCCAAGGCTTCACCCACGTCTCGACGGCGGGCGGCGCATTTCTTGAATGGATGGAGGGCAAGCCGCTTCCGGGCGTTGAAGCCCTGAAGACCGAACTCCAGACCGCATGAGGCAGGACTGACTATGTATGACGAGGGGACCGACATGACCGCAACGACCATGGCCGCGCAGATTTCCGGCAAGGACGGCTTCATCGCCGCGCTCGACCAGTCCGGCGGATCGACACTGAAGGCGCTGCGCGAGTACGGCATTGCGGAAGGCGCCTGGTCGAGCGACGGGGACATGTTCGCGCTGATGCACGAGATGCGCGCCCGGATCATCAAGTCGCCGGCCTTTTCCGGCGACAAGGTGATCGGCGCGATCCTGTTCGAGCGCACCATGGACGGCGACATAGACGGCATCCCGACCGCTGAATATCTCTGGACGAAACGCCGCGTCGTGCCGTTCCTGAAGGTCGACCAGGGCCTTGCGGGCGAAGCGGACGGCGTGCGCCTGATGAAGTCCATGCCGGGCCTCGATGCACTGCTGGAGCGCGCCGTCTCCAAGGGCATTTTCGGCACCAAGATGCGGTCCGTCATCGATGCCGCGAACGAGACCGGCATCGCGGCCATCGTGGCCCAGCAGTTCGAGGTCGCAAACCAGATTATCGGCCACGGGCTCGTCCCGATCATCGAGCCGGAAGTGACGATCACCATTGCCGACAAGGCCGAGGCCGAAGCCATCCTGAAAGCCGAGCTCCTGAAGCATCTGGGTGCCCTGCCCGAAGACGCCAAGGTGATGCTGAAACTGTCTTTGCCGACAGTGCCGAACCATTACCTACCGCTCGTCCGCCATCCGCGCGTCATGCGCTTCGTTGCCTTGTCGGGCGGCTACAGCCGCGAGGAAGCCAACCGCCGCCTCGCCGCGAATACCGGCATCATCGCCAGCTTCTCGCGCGCCCTGACCGAAGGCCTGTCAGCCGGCCAGAGCGACGCCGAATTCGACGCCGCCCTCGCCGAAACGATCAACGGCATCTACGAGGCCTCCCGCCGGGGCTGAGGGCAGCTCCAATATTCAGAACTGGCGACTTCCCGCGACTTGCCTGCCCCGGCGAAAGCCGGGGATCGCGGCGACTTCCCGCGACTTGATCGCGGGACCCATCACCCGCATTGGCGTCTTTGACAGGAATTTCTGGTGATGGCCCCCGCGATCAAGTCGCGGGGAAACGCCAAGCCGGGGACCGGACCGCTCCCGAACAGGCTGGACGAGCGGCGGGGCCCCCGCCTATAGGCGAGGCATGGACCATGATACCAGGCTCTACCTGATCTCGCCGCCGGACGTGCCGGATGCTGCGGCCTTCCTCGCGCTGCTCGAACAGGTGCTCGCGACCGGGATGGTGACGGCCGTGCAGCTCCGCTTGAAGCGCCGCGGCGAGGCGCAGAGCGATCCGGGCCTGCTCGCCACGCTCGCCCGCGATGCCGTGCCGCTGATCCAGTCTGCCGGGGCCGTCGCGATCATCAATGACCTGCCGGACATCGCCGTGGAGACCGGCGCGGACGGGGTCCATCTCGGCCAGTCGGACATGCGCGTCAAGGACGCCCGTGCCCGGCTCGGACCCGACGCCCTGATCGGCGCGACCTGCCATGCGAGCCGCCACCTCGCCATGGAGGCCGGGGAAGCGGGTGCCGACTATGTCGCCTTCGGCGCGTTCTATCCGACAAATACCAAGGACACCGAGCACCGCCCGGACCCGGACATCCTGACCTGGTGGCAGGACGTGATGGAAATCCCCTGCGTGGCGATTGGCGGGATCGTGCCAGACAATGCCGCCCCGCTCATCCGCGCCGGAGCCGATTTCCTCGCCGTCAGCGCCGGGGTCTGGAACCATGCAGACGGCCCCGTCGCGGCGGTGAAAGCGTTCGGCGAGGTCATCGCCCGCACGCTCGGCGAGGCGCGCTGATGGCGAAGCTCTATTTCAATTATTCGGCGATGAATGCCGGCAAGTCGGCGATCCTGTTGCAGGCGGCACACAATTATCGCGAGCGCGGCATGCACGTCCTGCTGATGAAGCCGGAGCTTGACCGCCGCGAGGGGACCGGAATGATCCGCTCGCGCATCGGCCTCTCGGCCCCTGCCGACACGTTCGGGCCGGAGACCGACCTTGAAGCCCATATCCTTGCCCATCATGCCCGCGAGCCGCTCGCCTGCGTGCTCGTCGACGAGGCGCAGTTCCTCACCCGCGACCAGGCCTGGCAGCTTGCCCGCGTTAGCGACGGGGCGGGCATCCCGGTGCTCTGCTATGGCATACGGACCGATTTTCGCGGCGAACTGTTCGAGGGGAGCGCCGTGCTGCTCGCGATTGCCGACAGCCTGCGCGAGATCCGCACGATCTGCTGGTGCGGACGCAAGGCGGGCATGGTCGCGCGTGTCGGGGCGGACGGGGTCGTCGTGCGCGAGGGAACCCAGGTCGAGATCGGCGGCAATGAGCGCTATGCGAGCCTCTGCCGGGCGCATTGGCGCGAAGGACGGCTCGCGCGCTAGGCTTGCCTTCCCCCGTCCCTGCCACGCGGCGCTTGACCGGTTTGCCTCCCCCGCGCTACGCCCGCGACACTTCCAGTCAAGGAATTTTCCAAATGGCCAAGATCAATGGCAACGAGATCAAGCCCGGCAATGTCATCGAGCATCAGGGCAGCGTCTGGCGCGCGGTGAAGTGCATGGCGGTGAAGCCCGGCAAGGGCGGCGCGTTCAACCAGGTCGAGCTGCGCAACCTGATGAACGGCTCCAAGCTGAACGAGCGTTTCCGCTCCTCCGAAACCGTCGAGCGCGTCCGGCTCGAGCAGAAGGACTACCAGTACCTCTTTGCCGATGATGACGCCTTCACCTTCATGGACGCCGAGACCTTCGAGCAGATCCGGATCGAGCGGGATTTCGTCGGCGACCAGGGCGCCTTCCTGCAGGACGGCATGACCGTGCGGATCGAATTCTACGAGGAAACCCCGCTCGGCGTGGCCCTTCCCGAACAGGTCATCATCGAGGTTCTGGAGACCGAACCGGTCGTCAAGGGCCAGACCGCGGCGAACAGTTTCAAGCCGGCGATGTGCGACAATGGCGTGCGCATCCTCGTGCCGCCTTTTGTCGGCGTCGGCGAACGGATCGTCGTGCAGACCGAAGACTTCACTTACCTGCGCCGGGCTGACTGATGTCCCAGCCCTCCCCTGTCGGCACCGTCATGATAAAGGCCGCCCGCGCGGCGGGCGCGGCCCTGTCGCGCGACTTTGCCGACGTGGAGCACTTGCAGGTCTCGAAGAAAGGCCCCGGCGATTTCGTGTCCAATGCCGACCGGAAGGCCGAGGAGATCATCTTCGAGAGCCTGAAGAAAGCCCGGCCCGGCTATGGCTTCGTCATGGAGGAATCCGGCATTGTCGAAGGCTCCGACAAGACCAACCGCTTCATCGTCGATCCGCTCGACGGCACGCTGAACTTCCTCCATGGCCAGCCGCATTATGCCGTCTCGATCGGCCTTGAGCGGGAAGGCAAGCTGCTTGCGGGCGTCGTCTATGATGTCACCAAGAACGAGATATTCTGGGCCGAGACGGGCCGCGGCGCATGGCTCGAGAACCGCAAGCTGCGCGTTGCCGCCAGGACAAAGCTTGCCGAAGCAGTCGTTGCGACCGGAACGCCGTGGATCGGCAAGGGCGAGGCGGCGCACGAAAAGTTCTGGGGCGAGATGGCCGCGCTGACACCGGTCGTCGCCGGCATCCGGCGCTATGGCTCGGCCTCGCTTGACCTCGCCTGGGTTGCCGCCGGCCGGTTCGATGCCTTCTGGGAACGCGGCCTGAAGCCCTGGGACATTGCCGCCGGCATCGTGCTCGTCCGCGAGGCGGGCGGCTTTGTCGAGGAGATCGACGGCGGCGACGTGCTGGCCACGGGGTCTGTCCTTGCGGCCAATGAAGCCCTGTTCGGTTCGCTCCGGGAACGCATCCGCAAGGGCCACGCCTTCGCCCCGCAGGCCTGACGCGGCTCACGCATTGCGCACCATCAGCCCGCCATCGACCGGGATTGTGACACCCGTGATGTAGCTCGCCGCCGGGAGACAAAGGCTCAGCGTGACCTGGGCGACCTCTTCCGGCTCGCCATAGCGCCGCAGGGCCGTGTGGCGCTTGGCATAAATGTCCTTGTGCTCGTCGGGAATGGCTTCGGTCATGCCGGTCCGGATCGGCCCCGGACAGATGCAATTGACCGTGATGCCCTCCTTGCCAAGCTCGACCGCGAGGCCGCGCGTCAGGCCGGTGACGCCCGCCTTGGCGGCGGTGTAGACGCTGTCCCGCGCCGTCGCGCCAAGGGCCTCGGTCGAGGCGATATTGACGCTGCGCGGGCATCGCGACCGGCGAAGATGCGGCAGGGCTGCGCGGATGACGCGCTGGTGGGCGGTCAGCAGCACGGCTAGCCCCCTGTCCCACAGCGCGTCATAGCCATCGTCGTCAATCGGCGCGATGGCGGTGATCCCGGCATTGTTGATGACGATGTCGAGCCCGCCGAAATGCGCCGCGCTGACCCCGACAATGCGCTCGATCTCTGCGCCATCCGATACGTCGAGCCGCCAGGCCCGGGCGTGCTTCCCGGCCGCGACGATCTCGTCCGCCACGGCTTTCGTACCGGCCTCGTCATAATCGGTGACGATGACCTTCGCGCCTTCGGCCGCAAAGATTCTCGCCGTCGCCCGGCCCATGCCGGACGCCGCCCCGGTGACGAGCACGACAAGCCCGTCGACCGAACGGCTGAGCGTCATCAGGTCCGCCATCGCAAGCCTCCCCTCTCCTGTCGAAGGAGAGGACGCGAACGGGACACAAAGGTCAATCGTTCCGGATTGCCGGTTGATCCGGCGCGCATACCCGGCGACTATCGGGGCTCTTTCAGCTTCCTGAGGAAATGCCCCATGCCAAGGATCAGACCGACCTGTCTTGCGGCCATGGCCGGACTGGCGCTCGCCGCCTGCGAACCTGCCGGAACGCCCGCCCCAACGCCCGCACCCGGACAAGCTGAACCCGCTCCTCCCCGGGAAGCACCTGTTGCAGTCGGCATCCCGGTCGGGACCTACAGGCTCGACCCGTCGCATGCGAGCCTCGTCTTCACGGTCAATCATCTCGGCTTCACCGATTATACCGGCACGTTCTCGCGCTTCGATGCGACGCGGGAGCTCGATCCGGAAGCCCCGGAAGCCGCCTCTCTCGTGGCCACGATCGATGTCGCCTCGCTCGTCATCCCGGCCCCGCCCGAAGGCTTCCTTGCCGAGCTTACCGGACCGGACTGGCTGAATGCCGGGGCCTTTCCCGAGATGACATACCAGTCGACACAGGTCGAACCCACGGGTGACGATACGGCAGTCGTCACGGGCAATCTCACGCTGAACGGCACCACTGCGCCCGTTCGGCTCGATGTCACCTTCAATGGCGGCTATCCCGGCTTTGCCGAGCTCGACCCGTTCGCGCGCATCGGCTTCTCGGCCACTGGCCAGCTCAACCGGTCTGATTTCGGCATTGCGTACGGCATCCCTCCGGAAGGCTCCGAAATGGGCGTGAGCGATGCCGTAGAGATCATCATAGAGGCGGAGTTCAGCGGTCCACCCTTGAACCGGCCTGCAGAGGAAACTGAACGATGACTTATGTAGAAGGATTCGTGTTCGCCGTGACGACCGCGAACAGGGACGCGTTTCTCGCCCATTGCGACGCGATCAATCCCGTCATCAAGGCATATGGGGCCCTTCGCGTCGCCGAATGCTGGGGCATTGATGTGCCGGATGGCAAGGTGACCTCGTTCCCCATGGCCGTGCAGAAGACTGCCGACGAGACGGTCGTCTTCTCCTGGATCGAATGGCCCGACAAGGCTGCGCGCGACAAGGGTGTGGCGGGTATGATCGAAGACCCCCGCATGGACCCTGGTAACATGCAGGCCCCCTTCGATGGCAAGCGCATGATCCTTGGCGGCTTCGAAATGATCTACGAACTCGCTTAGATTGCTTCTGTCATTGAAGGAAGCACCCCTTCCATGATTGTCATCCCGGACGCCGCAGGCGATCCGGGACCCAGCATAGACACAACCACCCTGCCAAGGGCTGGGTCCCTGACAAATCCTGGCGGATTTTCAGGGATGACAAACTTGCCGGGGCGCTTCTTCAGAAAGCCAGAATTTCCTAGAACCGCGTCGATACCGTGAAGCGGGCGTTCAGGGGCTCGGCGGTCGTGATGTTATTGTCGCTGTGCGCGGCCGGGAAGACGTCGGCATCGAACAGGTTCTCGACATTGACCTGGAGCTGGACCCGCTCGGTCAGCGCGTAATAGAGCGCCGCATCGACGCGGGTGAAGTCCGGCAGTTCCACCGCGTTCGAGATCGAGGCGAACTGCTCGGACTGCCAAGTGACGCCGAGGCCGAAGCCCAGCCGGTCCGACACCTCATAGCGGTTCCACAGCGAGAACATGTGTTCGGGCACCTGCGCAAGCGTCCGGTTGGCAAATTCGGTCCCGACGACACGGCCGCGTTCGTCGGCATCAAGATAGGCGTAACCGGCATTGAGGGTCCAGTTCTCGAGGATCTGGCCGACCGCCTGTAGCTCGAGCCCGTGCGTGCGGCTGCCGATCAGGATCGTGTTGCCGACATCGTTCGGATCGACGGTCGTGCCGCTCTCTAGGTCGAGCCGGAAGAGCGCTGCCGTCAGGCTGAGCGCCGGGGTCGGGTCCCATTTCGCGCCGACCTCGATATTCTCGTACTCTTCCGGAGCAAGCGCCTCATCATTGAGCGTGAGCGTGAGGAACTGGTCGCCCGAACGCGGCAGGAAGGAGCGGCTGAAGCTCGAATAGACCGACACGTTCTCCATCGGCGTCAGGATCACGCCGACCCGGGGGGACACTTCCTCATCGACCCGGCCAAGAAAGCCGTCATTGCCGTCCGCCGTGCCGTCGGCGATCTCGATCAGGTCGGTCACGTCGATGTCGAAACGGTCATAGCGCACGCCGCCGACGACCTGGACATACTGCCCGAGCGAGACCTGGTCCTGCAGGTAGACCGAGACGAACTGAACATCGGAGGTCCGGTCCCGGCTGAGGTCCGAGAAGGATACGTCCGGGATGACGAGCGGGTCGGAGAAGAGGAATTCGAGCTGGTCGTCGCCATTGGCGGCGAACACGGTGTCGAAGCGCCGGTTCGCCGTGTCCTGGTCGCCATATTCGGCCCCGAAGAGCAGCGTATGGCCGATGAACCCGGTCTCGAATTCGCCGACAAGGTTCGACTGGATGATGAGATTGTCGCGGTTTGTCGGGTCGCGATAGCCGTCGAGCGTCACCGTTCCGGCAACCGGGTCAAACCCTTCCGGGAAGAGGTTCTGGTAGACCTTGTTATAGTCCGCATACTGAATGGTCGCGTTGAAGGCCCAGTCATCGGAGAAATCATGATCGATTCTGGCCCGGCCGATATTCGCCTGCAGGATCGTGAAGTTGCGGTCCGGGTCGCCGAAGAACGTGTTGTCGAAGCTTTCGAGCGGCTCGCCGTTCAGTGACGGGACGCCGCGATCGACCACGCGCTCGTCATTGACATATTCATAGGACAGGACAATCCGCGTGTCCGGGGTCAGATTGGCGGTGAGTGTCGGGTTTACGGCAAAGCGGTCGCCGCCGAAGAAATCGCGGTGATTGTCGAGCGATTCATAGAACGCGTTGACGCGCAGCGCCGCCCGGTCGCCGAGCGCGGCATTACCGTCCGCCGCGACATAGGCCGCGCCGAACGTGTCGACGCTCGCGATGGCCGACCCGAAGGTCTCGCCGGTTGCCGCCGTCTTGGTGACGCGGTTGACAATGCCGCCGCCGCCGCCCCGCCCGAACAGGAGGGCGTTCGAGCCGCGCAGGATCTCGATGCGTTCCAGATTGTAGAGCGGACGGAAATACTGCGCGTCATCGCGCAGGCCGTCGAGGAAGAAGTCGGCGGTCGTGTTCTGGCCGCGGATCGTGATCTGGTCACGGTGGCCCTCGCCCTGCCCGGTCGAGAAGCCGGGCACGAAACGCGAGGCATCGGCAAGGTCGAAAAAGGCCTGGTCGTCGATCTGGTCGCGCGTCAGGAGCGAGAGGGATTGCGGCACGTCGATCAGCGGCGTCGGCGTCTTGGTCGCCTCGATGCGCGTCGGCGGCGCATAGCGCCCGCGCACGATGATCGTGTCCTCGACCTGCGGGGCCTGGTCATCGGCAATATAGCCTTCGGGAGCGGCTGCCGGCTGGGCGAGGGCGGATCCGGTGCCAAGGGCAGCGGCGAGGGCGAGGGCAGCGGGAGAGACGGAAAAACGCAAGACAGGCTCCTTAGTGCAAATCATTCTCACTTGCACTAGCCGTCCCCGCCATGAGAATCAATCGCAGTCGCAAATTTTCTGCAGCGCGTTTCGTCTCGCGGGCCGGCGCGCTCCGCCCGGCATTGCCCGCCAGGCGAACCGCGCCTAGTGTTCCCCGGCCAAGCCGATCAAGGGGGGCTCCATGCGCCATTACCTCACCGTCCCGGTCGCCGCGAGCCTCCTGGCCGCCTGCATCATAATCGATGCCGATGGCGAACGGCCCCCGCCGGCCCCCTCGCCCAGCCTGTTGCCAGCCGCCACAGCCGCCGGGCTCGAACATGTCTCCCCGGAGGCCGAACGCCTCAGCGTCGGGCTTGCGGGCGAGGACCCGGCCAATATCGGCCGCTATCTCCTCGCGAGCGGCGCGTCGGCCCCCAGCCTCTCCCCGGACGGCACCAGGCTGGCCTGGCAGTCGAGCGTGACCGGCCTGCCGCAGGTCTGGCTGACCGAGCTTGCGAGCGGCGACACGCGCCAGCTCACGTTCGGAAACGGCGTGACCTTCTTCCGCTGGGCCCCGGACGGCGCCTCGCTCGTCTATGGCGCCGACAATGACGGCAACGAGCAGGAAGCCTATTACCGGCTGTCGGCGGACGGCGAGACAGAAACGCTCCTACTGGCGGCCTCCGAAGGCGGCTTCCGCAATTTCGGCGACATCTCCCCGGACGGCAGCACAATCGTCTTCGCCTCGACCGAGCGCAACGGGCTCGATTTCGACATCTACACGGCAGACCTTGAAACCGGCGCAACCACCCGCGTTTTCGAGGGCACCTACGGCTTCACGGCTCATGACCTCTCGCCCGACGGGACGAAACTGGTCGTGTCGGAAACCGTCGGCGAGGATTCCGACAATCTCTACCTCCTCGACCTGGCAACCGGCGACATGACAACGCTCTCGCAGCCCGAATCACGCGCCAATCACACGGCAGGCGGCATCGCCTGGGTGCCGGACGGGTCCGGCTTCTACCTTGCCAGCAATGTGAACGGCGAATTTGCCAGCGTGCTCTTTCACGCGCTCGGCACGGACCGGTTCGAGACGGTCATCGACACGCCGCACGATACTGACGAAGTGGAACTCTGCGGCGCCGGTGCAACGATCCTCGCCTACACGGTCAACGAGGACGGCTTTCACCGGCTCGCCGCCCGAGACCTGGCGACCGGCGAAGACCTGGCCCCGCCAGCTTTGCCCGAAGGCGTCTACACTCTCAGCTGCAGCAAGACCGGAACCATTGCCATCGGCGTCAATGGCTGGCGCACGCCGGGCGATGTTTATCTCTGGGACACGGGCACAGGCGCGGTGACGCAGGCCATAGCCTCGCAGATGGCCGGGCTTGATCCTGACCGGCTCGTCCGCCCGGAAAGCGTCCGCATGACGGCTGAGGACGGGGTCCAACTTCAGGGGCTCCTGTATTTGCCGGACGAAACCTCGCGCACGGGCGACGGCCCGCCGCCCGTCATCTTCTTCGTGCATGGCGGCCCGACCGGGCAGTCAGCCGCAAGCTTTGATCCCGTCGTGCAATACCATGTCGACCGGGGCCTTGCCGTGTTCGAGCCGAACGTGCGCGGGTCGACCGGGTATGGCCGGACCTATGTGACCCTCGATGACCGCCGCAAGCGCCGCGACAGCGTGCGCGACCTGATCGACATGCTGGACGCACTCGAGGCTGACGGACGGGTCGATACGAGCCGGGCAGCGGTCGTCGGCGGCTCTTATGGCGGTTACATGGTCAATGCCGTGCTGGCGCTCTATCCGGACGCGTTCGACGCCGGCGTCAGCCTCTATGGCATTGCCGACTGGGTGACGGCGCTGCAGGTTGCTTCCCCTGCCCTGAAAGCGGCTGACCGCATCGAATATGGCGACATCAGCGAGCCGGAATGGCTCGAATTCTACACCGAGAACTCGCCCATCCGCCTCGCCGATCGCATCCGCGTCCCGGTGCTCTTCTCGCACGGCGTGATGGACCCGCGCATCGACATTGCCGAGACCGAAACCATGGTCCGCGCCCTCCGGGCCAACGGCATCGACGCCCCCTTCATCCGCATCCCGGACGAAGGCCACGGCTGGCGCAAAATGTCCAACCGCCTCTTCTACTTCCGTCGGCAAGCCGCCTTCCTCGAAGCGCAACTGGCCGCGGAGGAATAAGGGGCCCCAGGCAATCCCCTCGTTTGTCATCCCGGAATTTGCGACAGCAAATATCCGGGACCCAGAAATGGGCCTTGACAAGCCTGGGTCCCGGATCGCCTTCGGCGTCCGGGATTACAAGTTGAGGTGTTATAAAATGTCATAGTGACACACACAAGTGTTCGCTATATGTTCTGGACATGAAGTCGCACGACTATTTCGTCTACATGCTCGCCTCGAAGCGCAATGGCACGCTCTATGTCGGCGTCACGAACAACCTTGAGCGTCGCGTGTGGGAACACCGGAACGGCTACATCAAGGGCTTCACCAGCCGGTACAATGTGCACCGGCTCGTCTGGTTCGAGCATTTCAGCGACGTGACCGAAGCCATTGCCCGTGAGAAACGCCTGAAGAAATGGAACCGCGCCTGGAAGCTCCGCCTGATCGAGGCGGGCAACCCGAACTGGCAAGACCTGTACGAAACCCTTGCCGCCTGAGACCGAGCACACCCCCTCCCCTTCACCCCGGACCCCCCCCCCCCCTTGTCATGCAGGCCGGGCGCCCTCCCCTGTCATCCCCGCCGCCGCGCCGCGGAGAGCCGGGACCCGGAAATGAGCCTGGACAGGTCTGGGTCCCGGACATTTCGCTCCGCGAAATTCCGGGATGACAACATTGGGCTGGGTCCCGCTCGCAGAGCGAGGTCCCGTAGCCTCCGCGCACCGTCACCCCTGCCCAAACCACCACTTATCCCCCTCCCTCCTCCGCCCGTGCGATCATCCCCTCATGACCCGCGCTGACATTCTCCGATTCTATGCCGCGACGCCGCTCTGGTTCTGGCCGGTTCTGTGCTGGAACCTGTTCCGGCTGGAGGCGACCCTTGCCCGCCGCCGCGCGGCCGGCGAGAGCGTGCTCGCGGAGATTGTCACCAATGGCCATGGGCGCATCCGCGTGCGCTGGATCAGCGTCACACACAATCGCCTCTTTGCGCCGCATGACGGCCCGAGCCTCTGGATACTCCACGATCTCGACGCCTACGCGCGCGCCTTCGCCGCCGCCTGCGCGACCGGCAAGCTGCCGCGCCTCCGGCCACCCTTGCGCCATGTCGCCCCGCTCGCTCCCGCCGCCGCGCCGCTCGAGCCCGGCTAGTCCCGGTCTTTTTCCCCACAATCCGTCCGCCTGTCGGACCGGTCCCCCGCCGGTGCGGGCAAGTGTGCTGGAACATGGGGGCATGCGACCGCACCCCAATTTGTCATCCCGGAATTTGCGCCAGCAAATATCCGGGACCCAGAAATGGGCCTGGACAAGTCCGGGTCCCGGACATTTCGCGCTGCGTTCCAGCTTCCGCTGGAACCGGGATAACAGCAAGAAGTGCAGGCAGGAATCTGCCGCCCTACCGGCAATTGATCCCGTCGCTCGAGCCAAGCTGCGGGTCGGCCGTGAGACCCGAAACCTGCCCGCCCGGCCCGTCAAGCCCGATATGAACCGGATTGCAGCCCGGCAGGCCCTCCGGATGTCGCGGCACCTGGGAGAGGGTCCCGCCAAGCTCGCCGCTGCTTGTCGGCCCGGCGCGGGCCTGGCGGGCCGCGAACCGGGCGAGCGTGGTCTGCTGGCCTGCCGCCCGTTCCACCGTCGCCCGCGCGACCGCAATGTCGGCGAGGGGATCATAGCGCGACGCGCCCCGGCCGACAGCCAGAGAGGCGAACAGGTCCTCGTCGCTATAGTTCGGACAGAAATCCGGGCGGGTCGCCCGGCTGGCTCGGGCGCAACTTGTCGCGAGCGCCACGCGGGAGAGAGCCGACGGAGCCTGTTCCTCGAACGGGTCGAACGGGATCTCCCAGCGCGGATCAATTTCGATTGGCGCGTCTTCCCCGGCGGGGGTCTCGTCGGTGCCGGGCTCCTCGGCAGGACGCGGCGGCGGGGCCGTGAAGCCCGGCGCCTCGGCGACGACCGCGTCTTCGATGACCGGGCTCGCGTCGGGCTCCGCCTCGGGTTCGGGGTCTTCAATGGTGGCCGGCACGTCCGGCGGGCGTGCGGCTTCGTCTTCGAGTTCGGGCTCAGGCTCGGGGACGACGGGAACGATTTCGGTAACGGCCGTTTCCGCCGGTGCCAGCTCGACGAGGACGACCTGCCGTCCGGACGGCACATCCGGCTTCAGCTCGACCGGCAAGGCGAGGACGGCGGAGAAGAGCACAAGATGCAGGGCAGCCGCACCGGCCCTGGCCCGCCACTCAAGCCCGATCCGGTCTGCCCATCCTGCGTTCATGCCTGCAAACCTAAGGTCGCCCTACCCCGGAAAACAGTAAACTTGTTGTAAACCGCCCGGATTGAGCGCACAGAGCGCCGCTGGCAGAAGCCGGGCATGGGCACGGGAGTTGCACGCCCCCGCCTTCATGCTAGCGTCCTGCCTGAGGGGCCTGAGTCGTTTTCGGGTCGCCGGCAAGTCGCAAGACGGAGGCAAGTGACCCATGAGCCTGACACTCTCAACCCTGGAAGACAGCGAGAACGAAGCCCTCGACGTGATCGAGCAGGTCCTCGACAGTTCCGACTGGGAGTTCGAGCGCGACGAGACCGGCGCGATCCAGTGCGTCGCCCTGACAAAATGGGGCGACATGGGCGCCCTGTTCGCCTTCCGGCCGGATCCCGCAGCCTTGCATTTTTCGCTCACCGTCGATGTCAAGCCGCAGGCCGCCCGCCAGACCCTCGTCCGCGAGCTTGTCCTCGCCGTGAACGAGCGGCTGTGGCTTGGCCATTTCGACTACTGGACGGAGGAAAGCGTCATCCTCTTCCGCCACACGATCCCGCTGACCGGCCGGGCCGCGCCATCGCTCGGCGAAGTGCATGCCGTCGTCACGGCAGCCCTCGAAGCGGTGGAACGTTTCGTTCCGGCCTTCAATTTCGTGGTCTGGGCGGGCAAGTCGCCGGAAGAGGCGCTCGCCGCCGTGATGTTTGAAACGGACGGCGAGGCCTGAGAGATCCCATGCCTGCGCAGTTGATTGCCCTGATCGGCGCAGGCCGCATGGGAGAGGCACTCGCAACCGGCTGGCTCGCCTCGCGCCAGAAACTCGACCTTGTTCTCGTCGATCCGAAGCCGAGCGCCTTCATCGAGGCCATGGCCGAGGAATCCGGCCTGAAACTCAACCCACCGCCGCGCGAGGTCGACATCCTCGTCCTCGCGATCAAGCCGCAGGCCTTTGCCGAAGCCGCCGAAAGCCTGAAATCGTGGATCGGACCCAGGACGCTCGTCCTCTCGATCATGGCAGGCATCAGGATGAAGCAATTGTCGACACGGCTCGACACGGCAAAAGTCATCCGGGCCATGCCGAACACGCCGGGCGCGATCGGGCGCGGCATCAGCGTGCTCGCCGCCCCTGACGGCGCCCTGAAGAAAGACATCGCGACGGCAGCCAAACTGCTCGCCCCGCTCGGCAAGGTCGAAGGCCCGGTGTCCGAGAGCCTGATCTCCGCGGTCACGGCCGTCTCCGGCTCGGGCCCGGCCTATCTCTTCCATCTCGTCGAGGCGCTGGCTGGAGCCGGCGAAGGCGAAGGCCTGCCGCCCGACCTCGCCCTGCGGCTTGCCCGCGAAACCGTCATCGGCGCGGCGGCGCTTCTCGACGAAAGCGGCGAGACCGCCTCGGAGCTCCGCAAGGCCGTGACCTCCAAGGGCGGAACGACCGAAGCGGCCATGGACATCTTGATGCGCGGCGACGGAATGCCATCTCTGATGAGAGAAGCTGTCCGCGCCGCCTCCGTGCGGGAGCGGGCCCTGTCCTCGGAGGCCTGATTCATGGCACGCGCCAGACCGGCAAGGGATCCCGCAGGCGCGGCGTTCGACGCCGCCCTGCAACTCGCTGGCAGTGCGCCGTGGGACGAGATCAGCCTCGGCGCGATCGCGGCCAAAGCCGGGGTCCCGCTCACCAGCCTCTATGGCATCACCGACAAGCCGGGCCTCGTCCATCACATGGAAAGCTGGGCCGACGAGGCCATGTCAGCCGAAGCCCCGGACCCGCAGGACACACCCCGCGAGCGCCTGTTCGACGCCGTCATGCGCCGCTTCGAGATGTTGGAAGCGCACCGCGCCGGCGTGCTCTCGATGATGGCCGGGCGGTCTCCCCTGCCAGGCGACCGGGTCCGGCTCCTGCAGGCGCGGCGGCGCACGGCGGTCTGGGCGCTCGCCGCAGCCGCCCTCGATACCGGCCCCGCCCTGCGCCAGGCCGCCTGGCGGCTCGGCCTCATCCCGGCCCTCGGCAAGGCCGAGGACGCCTGGCGGGGCGACGCCAGCGGCGATTTTGCCCGCACCATGGCGACCCTCGACGCCGAGCTCCTGAACATCGAGGAACGCCTTGACGGCATTGCCCGGCTGCGCCGGCGGTTCGCCCGCCGCGACCCTAGCGAGGAAGCCGCATCTCGGCCCGAAGACCACCCAGCGGAGACGGATGAAGCGTGAGCCGGCCGCCAGCCCGCCGGGCCGTATCGCGCGCAAGGGCCAGGCCAAGGCCGGTCCCCGGAACGTTCTGCGTGCGGGCCTCCTCCAGCCGCGAGAAGGGCCGCATCGCTTCTTCATGGAGATGGGCCGGAATGCCGGGGCCGGTATCGTCGACCCTGACCACGATCATGTCGCCATCCTCGAGGGCAGACACTTCGGCCGAGGGCGCATAGGCCGCCGCGTTGGCCACGAGGTTTGACAAGGCCCGCTTCAGGGCGACCGGCCGCGCGTTCAGGGTCATCTCAGGCGCACTGACGAGGCGGACCTTGTGCGGCGGATAGAGGCCGACGATCTCGCGGAGCATGTCCATGACCGGCACGGCCTGCGAATTCTCGGTCTCCTCGCCGCGGGCAAAGGTCAGGTACTCGTCGAGCATGGCCTTCATCTGGGCGAGATCCTCGCGCGCGGCCTTCACGTCCTCGGTCTGCTCCTGCATCGCGAAGTGGAGGCCAAGCCGGGTCAAGGGCGTGCGCAGGTCGTGGCTTATCCCGGCAAGCATGCGTGTCCGCTGTTCGGCGAAGCGGACAAGGCGCTGGCGCATCTGCATGACGGCCAGCGCGGCGGCCCGGATCTCGCGCGCACCGGTCGGCCGGTAGTCGCCGAAATCCTGGCCCCGGCCGAAGGCCTGCGCCGCCTCGGTCAGCCGCAGGATCGAGCGGACCTGGTTGCGCAGGAAGCCGAGCGCCGTGAATACCATGATGAGCGAGAACGCGACGACCCAGACGATGAAGATGTGCCCGTTGATGGCGATCGCCCGCTTGCGGTCGAACATGACGCGTCGGGTCGCGTCGCTTGCCCGGAACCGTACGTCGAGCCGGTCGGTCCGGCGGTCGAGCGACACCGTGACCGGCCGCTGCAGGCGGGCGCTGATCGTGTCGCCGACTAGCGCGGCATAGAAGAAGCGCTCCGTCGAGCGGTCCGGCCACGCCGCCGGGTCGGCCATGTCGCATTCAACCTCGAGGCCGAGCGTCGCGCCGACAAAGGCGATCACGCTGAGATTGCCGGGTGCGGACCGGCAGGCCTGGTCGATCATCTCGATCTCGCGGGCGACCGCCTGCGACAGCTTCTCGTTCATCGAGCGCAGGTGCCCGTAATAGAAATAGAGGATCATCAGGCCGAGAATGATCGCCACCGGCAGGAGCGTCAGAAGGACCGACCGGGCATAGAGCCCCTTGGGGAAGATGTCGCGCAGCGGAATGCCGGCCATTCAGCCCTCCCCGGCCCGGCGGAAGACGCTGTCTGTCCGGCCGCCTTCGCTCAGATGGTAGCCTTTGGAGACCATCAATTCCGCGCAGTCCTGTTTCCAGCGATCCTTGTGGCAATGTTCCATCACGACGGCTCTCGGCCAGAGCGTCTCCAGCCCCTCGGCAAAGAAGGGAAAGAGGACATCGTCCTCATAGCCTTCGACATCGATCTTCAGGAGGTCGATCCGCCTGATGCCGGCCTCGTCCAGCAAGGACGCAAGCGGCCTGACCGGTACGGTCAGCGGTTTCGCCCCGGCAATCGGGCGCACGCTCGCCTGGCCGAGCTGGCCCGGAACATTGAGAACGATCTCGCCGTCCTGCGGTCCGGCAGCACAGGCAAGGAGCCGGACCGAGACCCGCGCGGCAAGGCCCGGATTCATCGCTTCGAGATTGGCCTGCAAGCGGGAGAACAAGGCAGGCTGGGGCTCTATGGCCACCAGTGTCCCGCTCGTCATCCAGGCCGAAGCCATCAGGGAGAACAGACCGGCATTGGCCCCGATATCGACCAGGACACGGTCCGGGCCGGAGAGCATTTCCCGGCAAACGGCCTGCGCCGTCCGGGCATAGAGTGACGGCTTCAGGAGGGCCTTTGTCTCGGAATTGTTGCCGCGCAGTTCCAGCCGCGCCTGCTGGCCAAACAGGCGCACGTCGATCGGGCCCTCATGCAACGACCGGACGAGCCGCGCTGCCAGCTTGCGGGCGCTGCCCCGGCCGAGCGGCGTGCGCTGGCAGGCTTCCAGTAGCCCGAGGACAATCCTCGAGGGCGCATGGGTTCCGAACGGCTCCGGCGCTGTCGTTCTCGTCTCGGTCATCACCAGACGCACTTGCCCTAATCCGGGACAAGGCGATAGCCGACCCCGCGCACCGTCTGCAGGTGGACCGGTTCGCGCGGATCGGGCTCGATCTTGCGGCGCAGGCGCGTTACCTGGACATCGATCGACCGTTCATGGCCGCCCGAGGCCTTCATCGCCAGGTCGAGCCTCGGCACGGGCTCGCCCGCGCTTTCGGCAAGGACGACAAGCAGGTTCCTTTCTGCCTCGGTCAGGTGGACCCGGCGGTCGCCGTCCCTCAGGTCTCCCCGCGCCGGATCGAAGACGAGGCCGGAGAGGCGGATCTTCCCGGCGGGCGGCTCGCTCGCCGACCGCCGCAGGATCGCGGCAATGCGCAGCGACAGTTCCTCCGGATCGAACGGCTTGGTGACATAGTCATCCGCCCCGAGACGAAGCCCGCGCTTGCGGTCATCGGCCGGGTCGCGGGCCGTCAGGAGGATGACGGGGATGCGGCTCTCCTCGCGCAGGGATGCGAGCAGCGAGAAGCCGTCCTCGCCCGGCATCATGACATCGAGGATGGCAAGGTCGAAATCGAGCCCTCCCATCATGCCTCGCGCCGATACGGCATCGCTCGCCGACGTGACCCGGTAGCCCGCGCTCGACAGGAACCGCTTCAGGAGCGTGCGCAGACGGTCATCATCATCGACGACGAGGAGATGCGGGGCCTCAGCCATCCCGGTCTCCCAGAACGGACAGCAGGAGCCCGAGCGCCCCGGCGACCTCGTCGGCCCCCGACTGCCTGTAGGCCGGGCGAAGCGCGTCTCTCAGGGCCGCCGCGACCGGCTCGACCAGGGCCCGGCCGGCGGCACTCAGCCTGAGCTGGCGCCGCCGCGCATCCTGTCCGCCAGGCCGCTTGTCGATCAGGCCCCGCCGGTCAAGCTGGCCAAGGAGGCGGGCAAAGGTCGGCACGGTCATGCCGAGCCGGGCGCGATGCTCGGCAACGCCGAGCCCGGGGTCCGCCCGGATCGACAGGAGTATGTCGCAGGCGCTGCGGTTCAGGCCTGCCGCCGTCATGGCCGCCGCCATGGCGTGGGCGAGGCGGCGCTCGCCGGCCATAATGAGCATGGCTCCGCGATCCAGTTCCTCATCCTTCAGGAACAGGCGGGAATCGGTGGCTCGCGCATGGAGCGCTGGTCTGTTGACTTCGATGGGCACGGTCTGAGAATGAGACAGAAACTGCGACAAGTGCAAGAAGAGGCGAACAGGAACATGGCGTTCATCCCCTATGACGACCGCGACGGGCATATCTGGATGGACGGCGCGTTCGTTCCCTGGCGGGACTGCAAGGTCCATGTCCTGACCCATGGCCTGCACTATGCCTCGGCCGTCTTTGAAGGCGAGCGCGCCTATGCCGGCGAGATTTACCGCTCGCTTCAGCATTCGCAGCGCCTGCACCGGTCGGCCGCGATCCTCGATTTCGAGATCCCGTTCACGGTGGACCAGATCGAGGACGCCAAGCGCGAAACCCTTGAACGTTCCGGGCTCGACAATGCCTATGTCCGGGCAATCGCCTGGCGCGGCTCGGAGGAAATGGGGGTCTATGCCAAGCATAACACCGTCCATCTGGCGGTCGCCGCCTGGCACTGGGGCGACTATTTCGCCGACAAGATGACCGGCATCCGGATGACCCATGCGCCCTACAAGCGCCCGTCGCCGGAAACGGCACCCTGCGAGTCCAAGGCGGCCGGCCTCTACATGATCTGCACGA
>CAYSED010000002.1:33293-37616 GCA_964429935.1 uncultured Hyphomonadaceae bacterium | reverse complement strand
ACCAGCCCGCCCACCGCGACGGCTATCAGGACGCGCTCCTGCTCGACTGGCGCGGCCATGTCGCCGAGGCGACCGGCGCGAACATCTTCTTTGTCCGCGACGGGGCGCTCCACACGCCGACGCCCGACTGTTTCCTGAACGGAATCACGCGGCAGACGGCGATCCGCCTCGCCAGGGCACGCCAGATCGACGTGGTCGGGCGGACCATCCTGCCGGACGAACGGCCGACCTTCTCGGAATGTTTCATCACCGGCACGGCGGCCGAAATCACGCCCGTCGCAGAGATCGGCGAGCACGTCTTCAAGCCGGGGGCCATTTCAGAAGCGCTCGTTGACGATTATGACCGGCTCGTCCACCGCAGGATGACCCTCGACTGGACCTGAACCCGCCCTATCTGGCGGCGCATGGCCCAGCGAAAGAAATCCGGTCTGCCCGAAAAGACCTGCCCGGTCTGCCAGCGCCCGTTTTCATGGCGCAAGAAATGGGCGCGCGACTGGGAAGCGGTCATCTACTGCTCCGAACGCTGCCGCCGCGAGGGGCGCTCTTGAGCGCCCGGATCCGTTTCGAGCCGACCCGCGCTGCCGGGCTGTCGCGGCTGGAAGCCTTCCTGCCGAACGCCGGCCGCACCTATGCGGCGCGGCGCAATCATGATCTCGGCCCGGACGACCGGTCCAATGTCTCGGCGCTGTCGCCGTGGATCCGCTGCCGCCTCATCGAAGAAGAGACGGTTCTCGCCCGCACGCTCGACCGGCACTCCGAAGCGGCGGCGGAAAAATTCGTCCAGGAAGTCATCTGGCGGGCTTATTTCAAAGGCTGGCTCGAACAGCATCCCTCGGTCTGGACCGACTATCTCGTGGCCGTCCGGAACCTCACTGCCCGCCTGGAAGGAGACCAGAGCCTTGCCCGCAACCATGCGGACGCGATCTCCGGGCGAACCGGAATCGACTGTTTCGATGCCTGGACGGGCGAACTTCGCGAGACCGGCTACCTGCACAATCATGCGCGCATGTGGTTTGCGAGCATCTGGATTTTCACCCTGCGCCTGCCCTGGCAGCTCGGCGCGCAATTCTTCCTCGACCATCTCCTCGACGGCGACCCGGCATCGAACACGCTGTCCTGGCGCTGGGTCGGCGGCCTGCATACGCGCGGCAAGACCTATCTCGCACGGGCAGACAATATCGCGCAGTATACGGACGGGCGCTTCAATCCGGCCGGTCAGCTCGCCCGGCACGCCGAGCCGCTGGACGAGCCCGGCCTGCCGGTCCGCACCGGACTTGCCGTCGCCCGCCCCATCCCTGCCACGGGTCGCATCGGCCTTCTCATCACGCCGGAAGACCTGTCTGCCGACACCGCCTTCCCGGACCTCAAGCCTGCCGCGATCCTTGCCCTCGCCCGGCCATGCGGCAGCCATCCGGCCGGGGCCTTCGCGGCCGGGGCGATCAGCGAAGCCGCCCGCCTCGCCGAAGCGCACTTCGGCCTGGATGTTGCCTGCCGGCAGGACACGGACTGGACAGCCTTGATCTTGGAGTGGGCCGGGCAACACGCGCTCGACGCCATCGTCACGGCCCATGCCCCGGCCGGCCCGGCCGCCACCGCGCTGGCGGAGGCCGGGCAGACCCTTCCTCTTCCGATCATCCAGGTCATGCGTGCCTATGACCGATTGATGTGGCCGCACGCGACGCGCGGCTTCTTTGCCGTGAAGAAGAAAATCCCCGGCCTTCTCGACGCGCTCATCCCCGCCAGAGGGACAGCGCGCCAGCCAGACCTGTTCCGCTCGTGAACGCTGCCTCGACGCGGCCCTTCAGGCACCAGTCGCCGCAGGCGGCAAAGCGCAGCGCCTCGTCCATGAGGAACGGCGCGCCGGCAGGGGCCGGCACATCGGCATAGCGCCAGCGATGCAATGCCGAATGAACGGCGCGGCCCGCATCAATCCCGGTCAGGACCTTCAGCTCCCGAATCATCGCCGCCTTCACGCGCTCCGGGTCATCCTCAAGATGCGCCTCGGCCCAGTCATTCGCCGACTGGACGACGAGACTTGTCGCGCCCGGCCGACCGGGCTTCGCCGAATTGAGCGCGATCCAGCCGAGAGGGCTATCGTCCGCGAATGCGCCCTCCCAGCCGGGCTCCAGCTTTTCCTCGAAGCCGAGCATCAGCGTGAAATTCCCGCGCATCCGGACCGACCGGAGCGCCTCGGTGCCCGAAAAGCCCGCAGGTGCGAGTGCGGCAGCCTGCACGGACGGAGCCGAAGAGACGACCCAGTCGAACGGCCCGTACTCCGTCCCTTCCGCATCCAGGAGATGCCAGCCATCGGAGCGCCGGTCGAGCCTTGCCACCTGAACCCCGACCCGCAGGTCGAGCCCCTCGGCCATGGCCTTCACGAGCGCATTCATGCGCGGGACCGCGATATATCGGTGCGTATCAGCCGGGGCTTCCTCAGGATCCGAACCATCCCTGAGACGCACGACACGCCCGGCCCAGGCTTGCAAGAGCCCGGAGCCAAGGAACGGATCGAGCGCGGCACGGAACGCCTCGCTGCGCACCGTGAAATACTGCGCGCCATGGTCGAACTCGAACGGCCCGGCATAGCGCGTTGCCATCCGTCCGCCGACGCCGCGCGACTTCTCGAACACGGTCACCCGGGCCCGGCCCGCCAGCTCGCGGGCAAGGCTGACCCCGGCAATGCCTGCGCCTATGACGGCAATCTTCATCTCAAGCGTCTCCCTGTCCGGGCTCAGATGCGTTCGCCCGCAGCGAGCTTGCCGAGAATGGCTTTCGCCGCGCCCAGATAGGCCGCCTGCTTGTCGGCGGCCATCTTCTCCCATGTCCTGTAGACCGGGCCAAGCCGCGGATTGCCTTTCAGGATGGCCTCGTTGCGGACCAGGAAATCCCAGTATAGCGGATTGAACGGACAGGCCGTCTCGCCGGTCTTCTCGCGGACATCATAGCGGCACCCGGAGCAATAGTCGGACATGCGGTTGATATAATTCCCGCTCGCCGCATAGGGCTTCGATCCGAGCAGGCCGCCATCGCCAAACTGGCTCATGCCGAGCGTATTGGGCAGCTCGACCCATTCATAGGCATCGGCATAGACGGCAAGATACCATTCATGCACCGCATGCGGATCAATCCCTGCCAGCATGGCGAAATTGCCCGTCACCATGAGGCGCTGAATATGGTGGGCATAGGCTTCGTCCCGGGTCTGCGCGATCGCTGCCTCGAGGCACGCCATGTCCGTCTCGCCAGTCCAGTAGAAGTCCGGCAGCGGATTGTCTGCACCCAGCGCGTTTCGCGAAACATAGTCCGGCATGAAGCGCCAGTAGATGCCGCGCACATATTCCCGCCAGCCGATGATCTGCCGGATAAAGCCTTCGGCGGCATTGATCGGAACCTGGCCTGCCTTCCAGGCCGCCTCGACCCGGCGGCAGACGTCCAGCGGGTCAAGCAGGCCGGCATTGATGCAAGGCGACAGCAGAGAGTGATAGAGCACCGGCTCGCCTGTCAGCATTGCATCCTGAAAGTCGCCGAAGCGGGCAAGCGAGGTCTCGATGAAGGCATCGAGCGCGCGTTCGGCATCGGCCCGGGTCACCGGAAAGCCGAACGGCTCCAGCGTCCCGAAATGCCCGTCAAAGCGCTCGGCGACCAAGGCTAGCACGTCCCTCGTTATCGCGTCCGGCGAAACGCGGAAGGGCTTCGGCATGAACAGGTCCGCCCCGGCAGGCTTGCGATTGTCATGGTCATAGTTCCACTGCCCGCCGGCGGGCTCCTCGCCGTCCATCAGGAGCCCGGTTTCCCGGCGCATCTCGCGATAGAAATATTCCATGCGAAGCTGCTTGCGCCCGTCCGCCCAGGCGGCAAAGCGCGCATGGGAAGAGAGAAAGCGGTCGTCCTCGAGTACCTGGACCGGCACGCCCGCTGCCGCTTCCCAGCCAGCCATCGCCTCGCGCACCCGCCATTCGCCGGGCTCGGTGACGCAGATGCGCTCGGGGTTCAGCCGCGCGGCCGCCCTTGCGACCTCGCCGGTGAAGCTGCCGGTGTTCTCCGCATCGCCAAGGGTGACATAATCGACTGCCCAGCCGAGCCCGCGCAGTTCCTCGGCAAAGTGGCGCATGGCAGAGAAGACGAAGGCGATCTTCTTCTTGTGGTGGCGAACATAGGTCGCCTCCTCCATGACTTCGGCCATGAGCACATGCGAGGTCGCCGGGTCGGACGCCGCGAGCGAGGCAAGGCCGGGGCTCAACTGGTCACCGAGGACTGGTAGAAGCGTTTTCACTGTCATCGTCCCGGCCTCGTTCCCGCGCATTTCGGCAAGCCTCATCTGGGGCA
>CAYSED010000002.1:22502-33283 GCA_964429935.1 uncultured Hyphomonadaceae bacterium | reverse complement strand
CAGGCGCCGACTGGAAATCTCCGGCAGGAAGCCTTATTCCACCCGCAGATGACGAACCAGACGGACATATCGCCCTGGCGCTTCTCGGTTGCGCCGATGATGGACTGGACAGACCGGCACTGCCGGGCCTTTCACCGCTGCCTGACGGGGCGTGCGCGGCTCTATACTGAAATGGTCACCGCCGACGCGATCCTGAACGGCGACACCGAGCGCCTGATCGGGTTTTCGCCGGAAGAGCACCCGGTCGCCCTTCAGATCGGCGGATCAGACCCGGACAAGTGCGCGCGCGCCGCCCGCATCGCCAGAACTCGCGGCTATGACGAGATAAACCTCAATTGCGGCTGCCCGTCAGACCGGGTCCAGTCCGGTTCGTTCGGGGCCTGCCTGATGCGCACCCCGGAAACGGTCGCCGCCTGCATATCCGCCATGCAGGACGCCGCAGGCGACATGCCCGTCACCGTGAAATGCCGCATCGGCGTCGATGAGGACGACCCGCGCGAGGCCCTCTTCGGCTTCGTCGATACGGTCGCCCAAACAGGGTGCGGCGTCTTCATCGTCCACGCCCGCAAGGCCTGGCTGAAGGGCCTGAGCCCGAAGGAAAACCGGGACATTCCGCCGCTCGACCATGACTTGGTCGCAGGGCTCAGGGCGGCGCGTCCGGACCTTGTCATCATCCTGAATGGCGGCCTTGGCGACCTTGCCGCCTGCGAGCGGGAGCTTGAACGCTTCGACGGCGTCATGCTCGGCCGGGCCGCCTACCAGACCCCCGCCCTCCTCGCCGATGTCGACCGGCGGCTGTTCGGGGCGGGCCAGCGGCTGGATGCGTTTGCAGCGCTAGAAGCCTACCGGTCCTACATGGCAGCCGAACTTGCCAGGGGTACGCCGCTCCACGCCATGACCCGGCATATGCTGGGCCTGTTTGCCGGGCGGCCCGGTGCCCGCGCCTGGCGACGGCACCTTTCGGAAAACGCCGCGCGGCCGGGCGCGGGGCTCGGCGTGCTCGACCAGGCGGCAGGTTTCGTGCTTGCAGGCGAAGCCGGGCGGGCAGATTTCGCCCCGCCCCTGCCAGCCCTGTCGCGATAACGGGTTAAAGCTCCGGCGCGGCAGCCTGCGCCTTGGCGCAAACCATGAAACGTCAGGAGCGGCCTGGCGAGGCTACTCGATCACGCCCGGCCAGTTCTCGTCGGCCTGCGGGATCAGGGTTGCCCGGTCGGCAAGCCACTTCTTCTTGATGCTGCCATTGATGTTCAGGTAAAGCTTGCCGTCTTCGATGTGCCATTGCTGGGCATCGCCCTTGGCCGTCTGGCCCTGGGCCACCGCCCAGGCACAATAGCCGCCATACTGCGGCGCATAGGCTTCCGGGTCGGCGACAAAGGCATCGAGGTTTTCCTGCGAGGCGAAATTCCACTCCGCGCCATTGTATTCGGTCGTGAATTCGCTGCTGCCTTTGACCGGCGCACCGACCTTGAAATAGGCGACCGGATCATAGCCCTGGACGGCCGTGTTCGAGAAAGCGCTCGTATAGACCGGGGCTTCCGCAGACGCAGCAGGGGCGAGTGCGAGCGGCGCGACGCAGATGGCCAGGGCCGCAAGGGTGGAGCGAACGAACATGACGGGGGTCCTTTCTGGGAGGGTCAGGAACTTCTTAGGTTGTATATACCGGCAGGGCTGCTTCACGCGCCAATCAAGGCTGTGTGACCGGATCGCCCGCGCATGGCTTGCCTGCAGTTTTGCGTCCTTCAGCCGGGGTTCCTGAGATTGATTTGGGCCCCGCGCGTCGCAACATGGGAGGAAACCGGCCCGCCCGTCCTGTCCCGTTGCGGCACCTGCGCTATTCCCTGTGGCCGGGCCTTGTAAAAAGGAGACTGACCATGCTTGCAATCCGGCGCGCCGAAGACCGTGGCCATGCCAATTTCGGCTGGCTCGACAGCCATCACAGCTTTTCCTTCGGCCAGTATCATGACCCCGCGCACATGGGCTTCGGCCCCTTGCGCGTCATCAACGAGGACCGGGTCGCCCCCGGCGGCGGCTTCGCCACGCACGGCCATGCCAACATGGAGATCATCTCCTATGTCCTCTCCGGCGGCCTGGCCCACAAGGACAGCCTCGGCACCGGCGCTACCATCCTGCCGGGCGAGGTTCAGCGCATGAGCGCGGGAACCGGCATCCGCCATTCCGAGTTCAATGCCTCGGACACCGACGCCGTGCACTTCCTCCAGATCTGGCTCCTGCCGGACGCGGCCAATGTGAAGCCGGGCTACGAGCAGAAGGCGTTCGGCGAGGCGCGCAACGGGACCCTGAAGCTCGTCGCGTCAAAGTCCGGGCGCGACGGCTCGCTGTCGCTCCATCAGGATGCCGACCTCTATGCGAGCGTCCTTAGGGACGGCGAGGCGGTCAGACACGGCTTCCGCGACGGCCGCAGCGGCTGGCTCCAGGTGGCGAAGGGCTCGGTGCGAGCCAATGGCAGCGTGCTGAAGGCCGGTGACGGGGCCGCCATTTCGCAGGTTCGCCAGATCGACATTCTCGCGCTCGGCGATGCGGAGGTCCTGCTCTTCGACCTTGTCGCCTGACATTGCCGGCGCGCGGGATGCCGGACGCATTGCCGTCCGGCATCCTTGTCGCTTATAGTGAAATCAAGGCAAAGCGGACGAGGGGACACCGTGCTGCGCAGGCTTGCTTATCTGTCATTGTCGCTGGGCTTCGCCCTGAGCGCCGCCGCGCAGGAGGAGCCGCGCATCGCGCTCGTCATCGGCAACGCCAATTATGCCAAGCCCGCCTGGGTCCTTGAGAACCCGGTCCGCGATGCGAGCCTCATCGCCGAGAAGCTCGCGGCCCTGGACTTCGAGGTCATCCTGCGCACCGATCTCGGCGAGGATGGCATGGAGGATGCGTTCGCCGAGTTCGGTGCCGCGCTCGAAGCGGCAGGCCCGCAAGCCGTCGGCCTGTTCTACTATGCCGGGCACGGCGTCGCCTCCGAGGGCGACAATTACCTCATCCCGGTCGATGCCCGGCCCGAGACCGAACGCGATGTCTGGCGGCAGGCCCCCCACCTCGGCGAAGCGCTGCGCCACATGCGCCGGGCGGGCAATGACGTGAACTTTGTCATTCTCGATGCCTGCCGCAACAGCCCCCTTCCCCGCGACGATGCCAAGCGCGATCTCGGCGGCGGCCTGACCGATATCGAGGACGCGCGCGGCATGCTGATCGCCTATGCCACCGAGCCCGGCTTCACCGCGGCGGACGATACCGGCATGGGACACAGCCCCTATACGTCCGCCCTTGCAAACTTCATCGACCAGCCGGGCCTCGCCGCCGAACTCATGTTCAAGCGGGTCGCGAGCGTCGTCGTCAAGACGACCGGCGGCGGCCAGATCCCGTTCTTCAATTCCGGTCTGACGGGAAGCGACTTCTATTTTGCCGGCAACCTGTCAATTGACGGCCTGCGCCTCAGGTCGGAAATGACCGCTTATGCCGAGGCCGAGGAGGACGGCGACCCTTGCGCCTTCGTGGAGTTTGTCCGGACCTATCCGAACTCGACCCTGCGCAAGTCGGCGACCCGCAAGGCCCAGCCATGCAAGACCGACAGCCTCGACCAGGCGGCAGCGGCGGCACAGCGCCCGGATGCCGATTTCGGCGACGCGGACGGACGCGAGGCCGGCGACGGGCTCTGCGCCGACCGCCGCTTCACCGGGATCGGCATGAGCCCGCCGCCGTGGAGCCCGCTCGACGTGCGCAATGACATGACCGACTGCCGCGACCAGTGGCGGGCCGGGCGGATCGACTGGCGCACGCCGAGCACGCTCGGCATCGCCGCGATCACCGGCCCGCACGAAGGGATCGATTTCGGCACCGACGGCGGAAGCTGGGCCAATGACGGCCAGTGCGACGATGTCCGCTTTGCCGGGCCCGGCATGGCCCCGCCTTCCGTCCTGCGCGATGCCCGCTCCGACCGGTCCGACTGCCTCGTCGCCTATCTCGCGGACCGCGTGGTCTACGACCCATCCGGCGGCGGCTAGAGGCTTGACGACGGCCCGCGCCGCCCTCACATCTGCCTCTACCGACAAGGAAAGGCGAAGCAAGCCCATGGCCGACGACATCCAGGCCGCGATCGACGACGCCGTCAAATCGCACGACATCCTCCTCTTCATGAAGGGCACGCCGACATTCCCGCAATGCGGGTTTTCCTCGACCGTCGTCCAGATCCTCGATTTTCTCGGGGCCGAGTACACGGCGACCAACGTGCTGGAAAACCCGGACGTGCGCGACGGCATCAAGGCCTATTCCGACTGGCCGACCATTCCGCAGCTCTATGTGAAGGGCGAGTTCGTCGGCGGCTGCGACATCATCCGCGAAATGTTTGAAAGCGGCGAGCTGAAGCCCTTCCTCGCCTCCAAGGGCATCGTGCTCGAAGCGGCGGAAGAAACCGGCTCCTGAAGTCCGCTCGCTGAACAGGTCGTCCAGCCCGGCCAGTTCGACAGTCTGCCCGGACATCTTCGTATCGTCGGACACGATATAGCGCCGGAGCCCCGGCGCGAGGGTGAGCGGCCGTTGCGACGTGTCCGGTTTTACGGACTGAGGTTCGGTCGAACCGCCCCTCCCCGAGATCAGTCCGACAGGATCTCGCGGCGTTCGCCCGGCATGTGGAAATAGTCCGCGCCGGACGCTTCAAGATCGGCCGGGACGGTCTGCGGCACATGAACGCCGACCGAGGCGCGTGCATTGAGCCTATCCGACAGGACGGCCTGCCCGGATGTCGAGAGGGCAAACCAGTAGGGCGGAAAGGCAAGGTCCGTCTGGCGCGCCTGCCAGTGGGCGTCATAATCGGCAAAGTCCGGCGCCGCGGGGTCGGCATCGCCCATGTGGAGGACTGTTGCCCTGCCGCCGAGCGTCACCCGGTAGGCGAGGTTCTCGATGCCCCTGCGCGCTTCACCGCCGGAATGCGGGATGCGCACCGCTTCGACGGTCAGGCCCTCGAACGCGACCACAAGCGGGTCCGCGCCATAGTCGAGCCCCATCGTGACGAACCGGTCAGCCATGCCGTCCGGGGCCGCGCCGGTCGCGAGGATCGCGTCATGGGCCTGCGGCGGAGCGATGATGAGCGCGTCCGGATGGGCGGCGTGGAAGGCGATCAGGTCGGCCGCGTCGAAATGGTCGGCATGGGCATGGCTGATGAGGACTGCATCCACGCCCTCGAAGGGCGGCGCAGCCGAAAGGATCGCCGCGCGCATATCCTCCGGCACGGCCTGATACTGGCCGAACGTGTTGCCGTAGAGCGGATCGAAAAGCAGCTTCGTGCCGCCCGACACGACGAGGACGCCCTCGTTCCCGAGATAGACCGCCTCGCTGGCCGCGACCGGCCCCGCCTCGCCCTCGTCGCCCTTCTCCGGTGCGGCGCACGCCGCCGCGAGTAACAGGGCTGCCAGGGCGGGACGGAGCCCGTGCATGAGGCTCAGCCCTCTTTCTTCAGATAGGTGTCGAGGAATTCGAGATAGGCATTCTGCGCCGTGATGCGGTTTTCCCGGCGCAGGAAGCCGTGGCCTTCGTCCGGGAAGATCACGTATTCGACCGGCGTGCCGTTCTCGCGGACGGCAGCAACAAGCTCGTCGCTTTCGACCTGGAGGACGCGCGGGTCATTGGCCCCCTGCACGACCAGCATCGGCCGGATGATGTTCCCCGCATGGAAGAGCGGCGAGATCGCGCGGTGGCGCTCCGCATCGGTCGCCGGGTCGCCCATCTCGTCATAGAGGGCTTCGCGGAACGAGCCCCACCATGGCGGGATGCTTTCAAGCGTGCGCACCCAGTTGGTGACGCCGAATATGTTGACGCCGGCCTCGAAGGCTTCCGGATGGAAGGCGAGCGCGGCCGCCGTCATGTAGCCGCCATAGGAGCCGCCCATCACGCCGACCTTGTCCTGGTCGACCCAGTCGAGCGTGCGCAGCCAGTCGCCGGCGGCGACAATGTCCTTCAGGTCCTCCTCGCCATGGCGCTTGTCATCCATGTGGAAGAAGGTCTTTCCGTATCCGGACGACCCGCGATTGTTCGCGGCATAGACCGCATAGCCCTGGTTCACGAGATGCTGGACCATGGCGCTGTAGCCGCGCGTCGACTGGCCGCCCGGGCCGCCATGGACAAGCACGAGGGCCGGCACCGGCGTCTCCGCGGAGGCCTGATGCGGCCTGTAGAGGATGCCCGGAACACTTGTGCCGTCGAAGCTCTCGAAGCGGGCGACGGTCGCCGTGACGAGGTCGGCTTCGTCGATCGCCGGATTCAGCGCATCGGTCAGGCGGGTCGCGGCGCCGCCAAGCTCTGCAAGATAGAGATTGAGCGGCGAGGTGTCGGTATTGACCCCGAGGGCGATGCGCGTCTCGTCCCGCGAGAAGCGGACCTGGCCAAGCTCGCCTTCCGGCACGCCCGTCAGCGCGACGGCCTCGCCGGTCGCGGTGTCAGTCAGGGTCAGTTCGGTCAGCCCGTCATTGTTGACGGCGTGGACGCGGTACTTGCCGCTCGGCGAATAGGACACGAAGCTGACATCCCAGTCCGCCTCGATGAGGGGGGCCTTTGCGCCGCTCGCGAGGTCATGGGTCCAGGCCTGGTTGAACTCGCCATGCTCGTCCGTCGCATAAACGAGCTTTGAACTGTCGGCCGTGAAGCCATAGGCAGCATAGGCGATATTGCCCTCATGCGCCGTGACGAGGACAGGCTCGCTTGCCCCGCTCGCAAGGTCGGCCAGATAGATGTCGCTGTCGGCGCTCGTGCGCGGCTTGTCGAGGGCGAGCCAGCGCCCGTCCGGGCTGACCGCCCCGATGCCAAAACCCGGGTTCTCGTAGACGAGCGTGCGCTCATAGGTCGCCGTGTCATAGGCATAGAGGTCGAAGTTCGAGGCATCGCGCTCGTTCGTCGTGATCCAGAAGGCGCTGCCGTCCGGTGCCCAGCCGGCAAAGCCTGCCTTGACGTTCTCGCCGGGAGTGAGGTCTCTCAGAGTGCCGTCGAGCTCGCGGACATAGACATGGTCGAGCTCGTTGCCGCCCTGGTCGCCCGAAACCAGTACGCGGTCGTCGGCGGGGAAGAAGCTCGCGGCGAAGACGGCGTCGGACGTCGAGGCGGTAAGCGGCGTGACATTGCCCGCCGCATCGAGCGTGATCGCGTTGAATACGCCGTTCGCATCGGACGAGGCGAGGATCTTCGTGCCATCGGCCGAAAAGGCATGGCCGGCAGCGCTCGCGAGCGAATAGCTGGTCGTCTCGAAGAAGGCCTCCGCCGAATATGTCCCGATCCCTGCCGCCTCCCGGGCCGCTGCAGTTGCGGCGGGCGCTTCCGGCCCGACCGCAGACGGCGCGCCCGCGTCGCAGGCGGCCAGCAACAGGGCGAGCGCGGCGCTCGCGAGAAGTGTTCGTTTCATGGGGTCCCTCCAGGATTTCTGCTTGGCGGGGACGCTAGCAACTCGCCTCTGGAGAGTCTATCGGGAAACGATATGAGCGTCAGCGCCGCGCCTCCTCGAGGCGATCGAGCGTGCGGACCTGGAAGAGCGAATTGGCCAGCGACCATTTGAGGGCGCCGGCTATCTCAGCCCAGCCTTCCAGCATGGCGACGAGCGCGTACATGTTCGCTAAGGCGGCGGAAGATCATGGTAGCGTCCCTTGTAGGGCGGGGCTCGCCCCGCCACACTTCGCATAGCTCGGCGGGGTGAACCCCGCCCTGGCGGGAGGCGTGTTCCCGCAGAGGATCATCAGACGTCGTCTCCTGGCGCAATGAGCCTGACAGCCGGGAAATAGCTGCGATAACTTGCCCGGTCGCGTGTCAGCAGGTGGTAGCCTGCGACCGCTGCATGCGCGCCAATGAAGAAATCGGGCAGCGGTGCTGCGCGCGCGCCGCCGCGCTTGCGATAGTTCAGAAAGGCCTTGGCCGCGAGAAACGCCGCCTCGAACGGGATCGCTTCGCGGGTAAAATCGGCGGCAGGAAGCGCGTCTTCCAGATCTTCGATCCGTGTGAATCGAACCGATAGTTCGGCATAGACAATCGCATTGATAACCAATGGGGCGCTTTCAGCCGCGTCAATCAGCGCGTTTTCGGACCATTCAGCCCATTCCGGGTCGCCGGTGAGAATGTCGAGCAGCACATTGCTGTCGACGAAGACCGCCGTCATTCCAGTGCTTTCGCCGACGGCGGCTGCGCCCGCGTCAGTGCCATGATCTCGTCGGTTGACATCTTGACGTCGCCCCGTCCCTTCAGGCGGCTGATGATCGCGCGGCCGCGGCTTCGCTTCCCGCGCGCCTTGATGAGCCGCACCGTCCGGCCGTCGAACTCGAACTCGACCTCTGTGTCCGGGAGAAGGCCGGCTTTTTCCCGGATATGCTGGGGTATCGTAACCTGGCCCTTGGACGTGATGCGCATCGCGGATTCCTTTTCTTACCGGTAAGAGTAAGAGTGCAATTAAGCCCCTGTCAAGGCGACGCGGCTGCCTCGATCCAGTCCTGTCGCCTCGGCGCGAAGAAATCGAGCGCGACCGTGTCCTCGGTAAAGGTGAACGCGTGCGGCGTGTCCGGCGGAAAGACCATCATGTCCCCGGCCGAGACCCTGAACCGGCGGTCCCCGGACACCACGTCTGCCGCGCCGGACAGGATCACCGTCACCTGTTCATTGGCATGGTTATGAAGCGGCACCACGGCCCCCGCCTTCACCGTCCAGCGGGAGAACGTGCTCTCGGAGCCATGGACATGCTGGCGGATCAGGCCCGGCCCCATCGTCTCTTCCGGCAGCGCGTCGAGTATATGTTTTGCCGCTCTGCCCTGTTCGGACGCCTCGGTCCCGGCGGACACGCGGACCCAGTCGGTCGCCTCGCCATGCGCCTGCAGGGTCTCGACCGGGCCTGTGCCGATGATCTGGACGACGGCGTCCTCTTCGCCTGCCGCGCCGTCCCAGTGCACGCCGCCTGCCGGGTGGAACATGTAGCTGCCGGCGACGAGCGCCTCGGCCGCATCCGGGTCGAAATCCGGCCCGGTTCCGGCATGCCATGTGCCTTCAAGGACAGTGACGTGCCGGTCGCCCGTATGCGAATGCGGCAGGTCCATCACGCCCGCCGGAAAACGCACCCGGATGACATAGGTGCCCGGTTTCGACGGGTCGCCGCGGACAACGGCATAGGCCGCGCCGAGCCCGCCGGGGATGGGGCTCCAGGCGAGATCGTCAGGCGCAACGGTCTCGAAGGCCGCCGGCTGTTCGCCGACCGGCGCAGACTGGCAGGCGGCGAGCGCCACGACAGCGAAGCTGGCCAAGCCCCCCGCACTATACCTCGCAGTTGTCCATCGCATGAGCATGACCTGTCCCCCTTCCCGTTTCCGTTACAGCACTTCAATCGCGATGCCGTGCCCCGGGACGGAACGATACTTTTCGTCCCGCGTCCACAAGGGTGCTTCCAGCAATTCGGCAAGCGCGAAATAGGCCGCGTCATAGGCGGTAAGATTGTCGCGCAGCGACCATGTGCGCGCCTGCAAGGGGGCGTGCGTGAAACGTTCGATTGGCAATCCATTGAAAATTGCGATGGCACCTTCGGCCTGCGCTAAGTCGCCGGGCTTGCGCCGCGAAAACCGCCGGAGGACCTGCAGCACTTCAAGGTCGATCAGCTCCGGCGCGGCCAGGACGTCTTCTTCGGCCCTGATCTGTTTCAGTATCCGGCGGCCATCCGGCGTTGCCAGCGAAATTTCGATGATCAGGGACGCATCGACAACAATCACCTGCTATCGCGCTCGCGCCGGACCATGTCGACAACCGATTCGGTCAGCGTAATCGGCGGCATCTTTGCCATCCGTGCCTCGATCGCGCCCCAGTCCGGCCGCTTCAGGTCCCGTTCGATGAGCCTCTTGAGATATTCGCTCATGGACAGGCCTTCCGCCGCCGCGCGCATCTTCAGCTTGCGGTGCATCTCTTCGGGAATCTCGCGTATCTGGACATGCTTGCTCATGTGCAAAACATGATTTCATGTGCGGTACATGTCAAGCGCCGGACGTGGCCCCTCTGACGCGGGATTACCGCTTCATGTGTTCGAGACCCTTGATCGCGCCGGTCTTCATCGACGGCTCTGAGGCGTTTGTCTTCTTCTTCTGGTTCTTGTCCGCCTTCGGCTTGCGGATCTCGCGATTGGATTTCTTCTGGGATTTGGCCATGGGGCATGTCCTCGTTCTGCCGGAAGGAAAGCCGCACGATGCCTGTCCGGTACAGGAAGCGGGTTCTGGGGACAGGCAACCGCGCCACCGGGCAAGCGGTTTGCCGCATCAGTCTGCAAGGACTACAGCAGAAAGCCTGCCTTGTCTGTCGGTATTCGCCGCAGCGGCAAGCTGGACGGGCATGGTCGCAAGGGATACATCCCCTCGCCATGAGCCTCGCCCATGTCACAACACGCGCCCCGAAAGTCGGAATCGTCTCGCTCGGCTGCCCGAAGGCGCTCGTTGATTCGGAACGCATCATCACGCGGCTCCGGGCGGAGGGCTATGCGCTGTCGGCCGATTATGCCGGGGCGGACCTCGTGCTCGTCAATACGTGCGGCTTTCTCGATTCGGCCCGCGAAGAGAGCCTCGGCGCGATCGGCGAGGCGATCGAGGCAAACGGCCGCGTCATCGTCACGGGCTGCCTCGGGGCCGAGCCCCAATTGATCCAAAAGGCCCACCCGAAAGTGCTCGCAATCACCGGTCCGCACCAGTACGAGGCCGTGATGGACGCAGTGCATGCGCATCTCACGCCGCCGCACAATCCGCATCTCGACCTTGTCCCGGAGGCCGGCCTCAGGC
>CAYSED010000002.1:22062-22492 GCA_964429935.1 uncultured Hyphomonadaceae bacterium | reverse complement strand
ATCTGAAGATTTCCGAAGGCTGCAATAATCGCTGTGCGTTCTGCATCATCCCGAACCTGCGCGGCGACCTCGTCTCAAGGCCGATCCATCACGTCCTTACCGAAGCCGAAAAGCTCGTCGCGGCGGGCGTCAAGGAACTGCTCGTCATCTCGCAGGATACGTCCGCCTACGGACTGGACGTGAAATATGCGCCCGAAATCTGGCGCGGCGAGACCTACGAGACGCGCTTCCTAGACCTTGCCCGCGGGCTCGGCTCGCTCGGCGTGTGGACGCGGCTGCATTATGTCTACCCGTACCCCCATGTCGACCAGGTCATTCCGCTGATGGCGGACGGGCTTATCACGCCCTATCTCGACATTCCGTTCCAGCATGCGAGCGCCCCGGTCCTGAAGACGATGAAGCGCCCCGGCGGACAGGACAAGGTGCTCGC
>CAYSED010000002.1:0-22052 GCA_964429935.1 uncultured Hyphomonadaceae bacterium | reverse complement strand
AGGAAGATTTCGACATTCTCCTCGACTTCATCCGCGAAGCGAAGATCGACCGGGCCGGCTGTTTCAAATACGAAAATGTTGCCGGCGCAGCGAGCGCTGCCCTGCCCTGTCACGTGCCGGAAGAGGTCAAGGAAGAGCGCTGGCACCGGTTCATGGCCGCGCAGGCCGAGGTCTCGGCAGCGCGCGCGACCGCCCAGATCGGCACCGTGCAGGACGTCATCATTGACGGGCCGGGCGAGACCCCGGACACCGCCATTGCCCGGTCGAAAGCGGACGCCCCGGAAGTGGACGGGGTCGTGCACCTTGACGGCGCTGGCGGATTGACCCCTGGCGACATCGTCCGTGTCCGGATCACCGACGCGGACGATTATGACCTCTACGGCATCCCGGCCTGAGCTTGCGGAGCGGCCTGGATAGATTCAGGTATCGTTGAAATCACCCCCCTACCGATGGGCGGGTCCCCGCGACTTGATCGCGGGGTCCAACTCCAGCACCTTGTCAAAGGTCCGATTGGACCGGTTCGGGAGATGGGTACCGCGATCAAGTCGCGGGAAGTCGCGACCTGAAGGCTTGTTGGGTCCAGCAAAACTGCGGCCAGCCTACCGCCGGACCGCGTTCAGCACGGTCACTTCGGCCCCGTCCGGAATGCCGATTTCCTGGAAGGTCCAGGTCACGGTCTTGCCGTCGGGGTTCAGCGCCTTGCAATGGTCCTGACGGATGCGCTTCAGGCCGACCTCGAACGCGTCCTCGTCCGCCCCGAACACGCGAACATCGAAGAAACCCTTGTCGGTGCAGCCATTGTCACTGACCGTGAAGGCGATCTCGCTGCCCGTGACATTGGCCGCATAGACCGAGCCGAAGCCGCTGTCGGAATTATAGCGGGCATCGAACGTGTTCTCGTCGGCGTCGATGACGACGCAGCCGCCGAGGAGGACGGCGGCCAGGGCAGCGCTAGCGATCTGTATTTTCATGGGAATTATCCTTATCGAAAAACAATGTTTGACTTATCGTAATTCAATATGTACCTGTCAAGCATGATTTCTTCCGGGAGGACCCATCATGACCCTGAAACGCACCCTTGCACTCACCGCCGCTGCCGCCACGCTCGCCTCGGCCGCCGCCGCCGAGACCCGCGCCTATGACGTGCCGGGCTTCTCGCGGATCGATGTCTCGGCGGGCCTGACGCTTGTCTACGAAGCCGGAGCGGGCCAGTCGGTCGTTGCCGAAACCGACACTGGCGACTTCGACAAGCTGAGTGTCGCTGTCGAAGGCGACACGCTTGTCCTGAAGCGCACCGGACGCGACTGGAACTGGGGCGGCAACAATCGCAACCGGTTCACGATTACGGTCGGTGCCCCGGCCATTAGCGGCCTCGAAGCGAGTTCCGGCTCGAGTGCCACGGCGAACGGCTTTGCCGGCAGCGCCATCGAGATCGCAGCGAACTCGGGCGCGAGCCTGCGGGCAAGCGGCATCGAGGGCAGCGAGGTCAGCCTCGACGTGTCCTCCGGAGCCTCGCTCTCGGCCGCCGGGAGCTGCGGCACGGCCCGGCTCGACGCCTCGTCCGGGGCGAGCCTGAACGCCGAGACGCTGCGCTGCAGCGCGGTAATCGCCGACGCCTCGTCCGGGGCCTCGATCGAGGCCTATGCGAGCGTATCAGTCGACGGCGAAGCCTCGTCCGGCGGCCGGGTCAGCGTCACGGGCGGCGCTACCGACGTCACCGTCGACAAATCGAGCGGCGGCTCGGTCAGCGTCGGCTAAAGCTGCCTCAGCCCTGTTTCAGCGCATCGAAGGGCACGTCCTTGTCGACGCGGATGTCGCCCGGCAGGCCGAGCACCCGTTCGGCGATGATGTTCTTCAGGATCTCGTCCGTGCCGCCCGCGATGCGCAGGCCCGGGGCCCACATGAAGCTCTGCTGGAACAGGGCATCGGCCGGCATCGTGTCGGGATCCGACATGATGCCGTAATGGTCCTGCATCTCGATGGCGCTGTTGCAGATGTCCTGCAAGTGGTTCGCCGTGATGACCTTGCCGATCGAGCTTTCCGGGCCGGGCGTCTGGCCGCGCGAGAGCGCCGTCTGCGTGCGGAACTTCGTCAGGCTGTAGCCTTGCGCGGCGACATACCAGTCGGCGAGCTTCTCGCGGAAGGCCTGCCCGGCAATCGCGCCGGTGTCGCGGGCATAGTCCATGATCTCCTTCCAGTCCGGTCCCGGCGAACCGCCAACAGCGAGCCGCTCGTTCATCAGCGTGACGATGGCAACCTTCCAGCCCTCGCCGACCTCGCCCAGCCGGTCTGAGTCCGGCACGCGCAGGTCGGTGAAATAGACCTCGTTGAATTCCCGCCCGCCGGACGCCTGGTGGATCGGGCGGACCTCGACGGCCGGGTCCTTCATGTTCACGATGAACATGGTGAGGCCCTTGTGCTTCACGGCCTTCGGATCGGTCCGGGTCAGGAGGATGCCATAGTCGGAGAACTGCGCGCCGGTCGTCCAGACCTTCTGGCCGTTGATGACCCACGCGTCGCCATCCTTCACCGCCCTTGTCTTGACCCCGGCGACATCGGACCCGGCCGCCGGTTCGGAAAAGAGCTGGCACCAGATTTCTTCGCCCGTGAGCGAGGGCCCGACATAGCGTTTCTTGTGCGCATCGGAACCGAACGCGATGACCGTCGGCACGCACATGCCGAGGCCGATGGTGAACGGACCGGTCGGGGCATCGAATTTAGCCTCTTCCTGGTTCCAGATGACCTGCTGCATGGCCGTGCCGCCGCGCCCGCCGATCTCTTTCGGCCAGGTGATCTGGGCATAGCCGGCCTTCGCCTTCTTCGCCTGCCAGTCCTTGGCGCGCTTCATGAAATCCTTGCCGTCGATGCGCTGGCGCAGCGGCTTGTCGCCCTTCGGCTCAAGGTGCTTGGCGAGAAAGGCCCGGGCCTCGGCGCGGAACGCGGCTTCCTCGGGCGTATCGTTGAAATCCATGGTCAAATCTCCTTGCGTCTTCGTCAGGCCGCGTTCTTCTGTTCGAGAGCCCTCACGAGCCGTTCTTTCCAGACCTGGGGCGAGCCTGCCTGCACGGCCAGCAGCTTTGCGCGCCGGTAGAACAGGTGGCAGTCGACCTCCCAGGTGAACCCCATGCCGCCATGGGTCTGGATATTTTCCTTCGAGGCGAACCAGTAGGCCTCGCTCGCCGCGATGCGCGCAGCCGCCGCCGCTTCGGGCAGTTCGGCCGCATCGGTCGAGAGCGCCCAGGCCCCGTAATAGCAGTTGGAGCGGGCAACCTCGTTCTTCACATACATGTCGGCGAGCTTGTGCTTGATCGCCTGGTTGCCGCCGATGGGACGCCCGAAGGCATGGCGCTCCTTGGCATACTGGCTCGCCATTTCGAGGCAGCGGCTCGCCCCGCCGAGCTGCTCGAACGCGATCAGCACGGCGACCCGGTCCAGCAGCGCATCATGAAGGCTCGCGCCCTCGCCCGCCCGGCCGAGCCGGGTTGCCTCGGCCCCGCTGAACATGATCTCGGCATGGCTGCGGGTCGGATCGAGCGTCCTGACCGGCTTGCGGGACACCCCGGCCTGGCGAAGGTCGGCGAGGACAAGGCTCGCCCCGGTCCCTTCCCTGGCAAGGACGACCGCATGGGTTGCGACATCGCCATCGGTCACCGGCACTTTCCGGCCCGCGAGCCGGCCGCCCTCGAACACGGTCGAAAGCCTTGCCGGGTCGGCCGCGCCGGGACCTTCGGAGCTTGCGATGCAGCCGACAATGTCGCCGCTGACAATGCCCGGAAAGACCGCCGCCTTCTGGTCCTCGCCCGCGGCGAGTTTCAGCGCCTCGGTGAAGAAATAGGCTGTCGAGGCGAACGGCACCGGCGCGAGCGCCCGGCCCATTTCCTCGGCCAGGACACAGAGTTCCAGCATGCCGAGGCCGAGCCCGCCATGCTCTTCCGGGATCGCCGTGCCGAGCCAGCCCATTTCGACAATCTTCTTCCAGAGCCCCGCATGATGGCTCTTGCCGTCATCGTTCAGCACCTCGCGCACATGCACGCTCGTGCATTCCGCCGCGAGGAAGCGGCGCGCCTCGTTGCCGAGAAACTTCTGGTCGTCGGAAAAGTCGAAATTCATGGTGTCCAGCGTCTCCCTTGATCGGCATGCGGCGCGCAAAGACCGCCCCTCGCCGATGTGCTTTGGCCGACAATAGCGCGGATTGGCCCGCCGGAAACCCGTCACCCAAGGGAAACGGCGTTTCGTGAAATTCGACACAGCCGGTTTACGCTCGCCGAACCCGTTTGTGCGATGCTCCGGTCGGATCGCCACTCAAGAGGACCTCTGCATGGCCAAAGCCATTTTCCACAAGGCCCAGCGGGTCTTCGTGAAGCCCGTCGGCACGTGGGCCATGATCGAGCGCGTCAAGCCCTACTGGGTCAAGGATGTCGATGAGCCGCTGCGGGTGACCTACGAGGTCGGGCTCGGGCGCGAGTTCACTGCCGGCGAGCTTGTGTCCGAGGCGGCGATGCGCGGCCGGGCGAGCCAGGAAGGCGAGGACGACCTCGAGCTTGAAGACTGGCGCATTTTCCGCATGCAGAACCGCTGGCAGAGCCAGGAAGGGTCAGATGGCCACCCCTATCCGGGGACCTTCCCGGTCATCATGACGGATGACCATGACTGGGGCGGCTGGCGCGTGCCGGGCGCCGAATATGACCGCGACCCGAACCGGATCGAGCACCAGGCCCGCATGATGGTCAACGCGCCGCACATGACGCGCCTCCTGCGCCATTTTGCAGAATATGCCGGGAACCACCCGGAAAACATGCCGGACGAATTGATGGGGCTCGCCAAGCGCGCCGCCGGCATCCTGCGGCATGTCTTCGACATTGCCGAACCGGCAAAACAGGCCGCCGAATAGGCTCAGGACCGCGACCGGTCCGGCCCGGACCCCTGCATCAGGCCGGCCGCGAACCGTCCGCACGCGATGCCCGCCAGGACGCCCGCGCCATTGGCCGCCGCATCGAGCCAGCTCGGGTCCCGTCCGAACGGCAGCGCCATCTGGCCGGCTTCCAGGGCAAGGCCATAGGCGATCGCCAGCCCGGCGACCTGCAGGTGCCAGCGCCCGCCTGTCGCCGCCGACGCCGCAAGGCCGAGCGCGGCATAGGCGAGGAAATGGCCTAGCTTGTCGTTCAGGCCGACGGAAGGAACATCGCCCCCGGGCTTCAGCGACAGGACGGCGATGGCGACGGCGACCAGCAGGGTCGCCGCCGGAGCGGCCGAATGCCCGAAAATCCAGAGTTTTCTGATCGCTTCGCGCATGTCGGTCCTTGTCTCGGGCACCTTGGCAGCCCCAAATGAACATGTCTGCCCGTTTGGCTGTCAAACGCGGCGACAACAAGACGAGGACACCTGTAAAGTTGATGCGCACCGACACGCCGATACCCGTCCGCCTGGACGATTATGTGCCGTTTCCGTTCGAGATAGACAGCGTCCGGCTCGACTTCGATCTCGACCCGCGCGCCACCCGGGTCGATGCCAGCATGGACGTGGTCCGCAAGAGCGCCGGCGGCACGGACCCGTTCGTGCTCGACGGCGAGAACCTGAAGCTCGGCAGCATCCGGCTCGACGGGCGGGCGCTTGCCCCGGGCGACTATGAGCTGACCGATGCGGCCCTCGTGCTGCACGATGTCCCGGACCGGTTCTGCCTTGAGACCAGCGTCACCATCGACCCCTCGGGCAACACGGCCCTGTCCGGGCTCTACATGTCCGGCGGGCGGTTCTGCACCCAGTGCGAGGCGACCGGCTTCCGCCGCATCACCTTCTGGCCGGACCGTCCGGATGTCATGAGCCGCTACACCGTGTCGGTGACGGCCGGCAAGGCGGCCTGTCCGGTGCTCCTGTCCAACGGCTCGCCAGCCGGGACGACGGACCTGCCGGACGGGCGGCACCAGGCCGTCTGGGAAGACCCGCACCGCAAACCCTCCTATCTCTTTGCCCTGTGCGCCGGGGCCTATGACACGTTCCGCGACACGTTCACGACCGCTTCGGGACGCGAGGTTGCCCTCGCCATCCATGTCGACCCGGGCGAAGCGCCGAAGGCCGCCTGGGCCATGGACTGCCTGAAGCGCGCCATGGCGTGGGACGAAGAGGCCTTCGGCCGGGAATACGACCTCGACGTGTTCAACATCGTCGCCGTGCGCGACTTCAATTTCGGCGCGATGGAGAACAAGGGCCTCAACGTCTTCAACTCGGCCTATGTCCTCGCCGACGAGGCGAGTGCCACCGACGCCGATTTCGAGGCGATCGAATCCATCGTCGCGCACGAATATTTCCACAACTGGACCGGCAACCGCATCACCTGCCGGGACTGGTTCCAGCTCTGCCTGAAGGAAGGCCTGACGGTTTTCCGCGACCAGGAATTCTCCGCCGACATGCGCTCCCGGCCCGTCCAGCGCATCAAGGACGTCATCCGTCTCAGGGCCCGCCAGTTTCCGGAGGATGCCGGCCCCCTCGCCCATCCGGTTCGCCCGTCAAGCTATGGCGCAATCGACAATCTCTATACCGCAACGGTCTACGAAAAGGGGGCCGAACTGATCCGGATGCTCAAAGGCCTGATCGGGCCGGACGCCTTCGCGCGCGGCATGGATCTCTATTTCACCCGGCATGACGGCACGGCGGCGACGATCGAGGATTTCTATGCCTGTTTCGAGGAGGCAAGCGGCGAGGACCTGTCGCACTTCCGGGCCTGGTATTCCGAGCCCGGCACGCCGCGCGTGACCCTTGAGGAAAGCTGGGACGCGGCGAGTTCCACCCTTGCCATCGCCCTCTCGCAGGCCCGCTCCTCCGGGCCGTCCGGGCACAATGCCCCGGCCCTGCCGATCCCGCTCGCCTCGGCCCTCCTTGACGGCAAGGGCGGGCATGTCGCGCTGCCGGACGCCCCGGACGGAACCTTCCTCCTGCGCCTCGACGGCCGGAACGACAGCGTCCGGATCGCCCTGCCGCCCGGAACGGCACGGCCGCTGCTCTCGGCCGGACGTGGGTTCAGCGCCCCGGTCATCCTGACCCGGGACGCGGACTTCGGGGCAACGCTCGCCCTCGCCGCCGCCGAGACCGATCCGTTCAACCGCTGGGACCTCCTGCAGGGGCTCGCCCGGCAACACATGCTCGACATGGCCTGTCGCGGCGCGGCGCCTGACGCGGTCCTCGTCGATACCCTTGCGGGAGCCTGCCTCAAGGCGGCCCCGTCCGACCCCGCCTTTGCCGCGCTCTTCCTGCGCCTGCCGGACGTTGCCGAACTCATGCTGGACCATGTGCCTGCGGACCCGGTCGCCCTCGCCGCCGCGCGCCGGGGCCTCAAGGCGGCGCTCGCCGTCCGCCTGGCCGGCGATATCGCCCGCGCGCTCGGCGAACCGGCCCCGGCCCCGTTCCGGCCGGATGCCGCCCAGGCGGGACAGCGCGCCCTGCGGGCCGGCTTCATGGACCTCGCGGCCCATTCCGGCACGCTCTGCGCCCTCCTGCCGGACCTCTTCGCCGGTGCGACCTGCATGACCGAACAGCAGGCCGCGCTCTCGGCCCTCGTGGCATCGCCGGCCGACTCCCCGGCGGCCCTGTCAGCCTTCTACCGGCAATGGCGCGCAAGCCCGCTCGTCATCGACAAATGGTTTGCCGTCCAGGCGCGGCACGGACCGGCGGCCCTGTCGGAGGCCCTGACGCGCCATGCCGATTTCGACCTCGGCAATCCGAACCGTGTCCGGTCGGTCGCGGCCGTGTTCGCGACGCAGAACCTTGCCGGTTTTCATGCCCCCGACGGATCGGGCCACCGGTTCCTCGCCGACATCGTCCGCCAGGTCGATCCGCGCAATCCGGCGCTCGCCGCCCGGCTGCTGACGGCCTTTGAACACTGGCGATCGCTTGAACCCGTGTCCCGGGAAAGCGCCCGCAACGTTCTGGAATCGCTCGGGAAAGACGCCCTGTCGCAAAACGCCCGGGACATCGTCGCGCGCGCCACAGGTTAACATTTCCGGCCCTTGCGTTAACTTTTGGGCAAGCATTACGCCCGATCCTCGAAAGGATGGGCGTCTTGCGGCGCCCGAAGAGGCGTTGGGAAGCTTGCCAGTGGCTGGTGCACGTCAGAAGACGGGTTCGGAAACACCAAAGACAGTCGCCCTTCCTGCGGCATGGCTGATCGCTGCCTTGCTGCTTGTCCAGACCGGCGCCCTCGGCCTCAAGGCGTGGGAAGAGCGCCAGTCCTCGGACCTTGCCGCGCTCGCCCTCCTGCAGCGCACGGCGCTCGCCACCGCCGAGCGGCTGCGAGGCCAGATGAACGTGCTGGACGCCCGGCTCGAAACCGCCGGAACCGATCCTGCCCGCCTCGCGCGCCTTGCGGGCAGCCTGCCGGAGATCGACGAGATCGTCCGGCTGTCCGATGCGGCAGCCGCCGCGCCAGGATCGCGCCTGCGCATGGCAGCCGACGAGGCGCTGCGACTGCCGGACACGGGGCCGACCCTCGCAGCGACACCCTTCGGCGATGTGGCCTATGTCCGCCGGTCCCCCGGCCAGCCGGCCGTTCTTGCCCTCGGTCCGGCCTCGCAATGGCTGCCCCAGCAGGCCGGCAGCCATGCTTTCGTCTTCGCGGGCATGCACAGCCTGTCGTCCGGCAATCCGGACCTGCAGGCGATCCGGGTCCCGGCGGACAGGGCCGCCCGCCCGCACATTGCCGCTGCGTCAGGCTGGCCCCGGGCAGGCGTCGCCTGCGCCCCGGTCGGCAACAGCGGCCTGTCGGTCTGCGCGCTCGGCCCGCAGCCCCTGTTCGGCACCGCCGACTTCCTGCGCCTCGTCATATACGGCCTGTTGCTCGCCGCCCCGGCCCTCGCCATCTATGGCCTCTACCGCATCCTCGCCGGACAGGCCGTGCGCGTCGGCGAAGCGCTGCAGGCCGAGACGGAGGCCAACCATGTCTTCGACCTTGTCATGCAAGGCGCCGAGGCAGGCTTCTGGTCGGCCGACCCGAAGACCTGCATCGGGGAAATCTCGAGCCAGTTCGCCGGCCTCCTCGGCGCGCCGTCCGGCGGGCGCATCCATGCCGCCAAGTTCCTGACCTATATCCTGGACGATGACCGCGACATGGTCCGCACGGCTTTCGACCGGGCCCGCGAGCTTGGCGTCATCACGGTCGCGTTCCGCACCAAGGAGAGCGCCGGACGGACCTGGATCGAGCTGACGGGGCGCGAGACGGGCGGCGCGAATGGCGGCATGTCCTGTGCGGGCATTGCCTGCGACATCACCGCCCGCAAGCAGACCGAGGAGCGCCTGAAGACCGCCGAGCGCCGCCTGCGCAATGCGCTCGAAGGCTATGACGGCCCGTTCGCCATCTGGGACCAGCGCAAGCGCCTCCTGCACTGGAACGGTGCCTATGCCCGCACGTTCAAGCTGGAGAACGATCTCCGGCCGGGCATGAGCATCGAGACGGTCGCCATCGCCCGCAATCCGGCCGTGCGCAGCGAGATGCCCTCCGACAGCGAGCCCAACACGACCCTCTTCCAGCTCGATACCGGGCGCTGGATCAAGCTCGTTGAGCGGGCGACGTCCGAAGGCGGCCTGATTTCTGTCGGCATCGACGTGACCGACACGATCCGGGGTTCCCAGGAGATCACCCGGCAGAGCAAGAACCTTAAAAGCATGATCGCCCAGCTCGAGGCGTCCGAGGGCAAGGCCGCCGAACTTGCCCGCAAGCATGCCGAGGAAAAGGAACGCGCCGAGCAGGCCGCCCAGTCGAAAAGCGCCTTCCTTGCGAATGTCAGCCACGAGCTTCGCACGCCGCTGAACGCCATTATCGGCTTCTCCGAGATTCTGACGACCGAGCTCTATGGCCCGCTCGGGGACCCGCGCTATGCCGATTATGCCGATGACATCCTGACATCCGGCCAGCACCTGCTCGACCTCATCAACGACATTCTCGACATGGCCAAGATCGAGGCCGGCAAGATGACGATCCAGCGCCACCAGATCGACCCGGTCGATCCGGTCGATGCCGCCATCCGCATGATCAGCCGCAAGGCCGAGGACGCGAAGGTCCGGCTGATCCTCGACGCCGAGCCGGACCTGCCGCTGATCGCCGCCGACCACCGGGCGATCCGCCAGATGATCCTGAACCTCGTCTCGAACTCCCTGAAATTCACCGATCCGGGCGGCCGCGTCGCCGTCACGCTGCGCCGGCGTGACGACCATATCCGCTTTGCCGTGACCGATACCGGCATCGGCATCCCGGAAAAGGACCTGCCGCGCCTCGGCCGCCCGTTCGAGCAGGTGCAGGGCAGTTCCGACCGCAATTATGAAGGCACCGGCCTCGGCCTCGCCCTCACCAAGTCCTTTGCCGAAATGCATGGCGGCAAGCTGACCATATCAAGCCAGCAGGGCCGCGGCACGACCGTCGCCTTCTACCTGCCGATCAGCGACAAGGCCCGCCAGGTCGAATTCGTGCCCGAGGACATGACCGAGCCGGCCTGAGGCCGCCCGGACCTATTCCTGCGTTCCCGGCTGGACCTCGCCGACCCTGCGGGCGAGCACGTCTGCGGCCTCCCGGACGGCGAGGCGTCCGGCATCGGCGAGCGCCCCGGCGCGGTCCCGGTTCTGGCTTGAGGATGCGTCCACGCCCGTGGCAAGCCGGTCCTGGAAGACCGGCGCGCGGGACCTTGCATCGAGCAGCGTCAGTTCGAGCCGAACCTCGGCCCGGTCGCCGCGTAGCGAGAATTCCATGACACGCCAGACAAGGTCATAGTCGGGCCGCGCGCCGCTTTCGGGCAGCACCGCGAGGCCGCCACCCCCGGTCGACAGCGCATCGAGCAAGGCGAGCTGGAGGAGCCGGGTCAGCCCGTCGGCCCATTCGACGCCGTCGACGAAGCGGATCGCGCCGGACCCGTCCCGCGCGACCATTTCGGTCCCGGCAAGCACGCGCGGCGCTTCCGGCCGGCGGATCACGACAATCGCCCCTGGCGGCAGGCTCGCATGGGTCTCGACCGGACCAATCCTGTAAAGCGCGCCCGGCGCTTCCGGCTGAGGCAGGAAGGACACGCAAGCCGTCGCCAGAAGGAGCGCGGCAAGACTGGCCAGGATGCGGCTCATCGGCGGCCTCCCTCATAGGGTTTCGGGTCGCCGGTCACGATGACCTGCGGGTTCTGTTCGAGCTGGCGGGCAACGCCGTCGAGGCGCTGGATCAGCAAGCGCATCTCCTGGCTTGCGAGGCGAACCTCTTCGAGCGCGTCGCGGCCCGGGCCGGAGACCGCCTCGTCGGCATGGCCGATGGCAAGCTCGGCCCGGGCAATCAGGCTGCGCGCATCGGTCACTGCCGCGTTGATGCTGTTGACGGTATCGCTCGCATCGCCTGTCAGCCCGGCGAGCGCCGCATCGGCATTCAGGGTCATCGTCTCGACCGCCCGGCCGGCCCCGGCAATCGCATCGCTCGCCTCGCGGATGCTGGCGAGCGTCGCGCTGACTTCCTCGCTGAGGCCCTCATTCTCGGCGATCGATCCGGAGAACCGGTCGAGATTGCCGAGCGTGCGGCTGAGCGCGGTGACGTTCTCCTCCGACAGGACATCGCCGAACCGTTCAAGCCCCTGATTGGCCCGTTCGAGCACCTGCGCCCCGCCGGCAAATATCTCGGCAAGCGGGTTCATCTCCGACCGGATGACAGGGATCGGCTCGCCGGCGGCCTGCTTCAGGAGCGCTGCGGTCTCCGATCCGGCGCGTATCTGCACGAAGGTCAGCCCGGTAATCCCGGCAAAGTCGATCACGGCCACCGAGTCCGTTCGCACGGGCGTGTCGCTGTTAATCCGGATGCGCGTGCGCACGAGGCTGTCATCGGTCCGGTCTATGGCGATCCGCGTCACCTCGCCGACATTGATGCCGTTGAAACGGACATCCGCCCCGTTCTCGAGCGTGACCGGGCCCCGGAAGATGATCTCGTAGACATCATAGTCGCGGTTGAACTGCGACTGGCCGAACCAGAGCGTGAAGCTTGCAAAGGCAACCACGCAGGCAAGCACCAGTGCGCCGATCAAGGCAAAATTGGCTCTCGTCTCCATATCCGTCAGGTCCTGTCCTGAAACGCTGTTGCCGCCCGGCCGCGCGGCCCGGAGAAATAATCCTGGATCCACGGGTGGCCATGCCGGCGCAATTCATCAATCGTGCCAGTTGCAAGGACCCGCCGCTCGCCGAGCACGGCGATCCGGTCGCAGGTTGCCGCAAGGGTGTCGAGGTCGTGGGTGACAAGGAAGACCGTGAGGTCCATGGCCTGTTGCAGGTCGCGCACGAGCGCGTCGAACCGCCCGGCCGTGATCGGGTCGAGCCCGGCGGTCGGCTCGTCGAGGAAGAGCAGCGCCGGGTCGAGGGCGAGCGCCCGGGCGAGCGCGGCCCGCTTGCGCATGCCGCCGGAAAGGTCCGACGGATACTTGTCGCTGGCAGAGGCATCGAGGCCCGACAGCCGCAGCTTCATGTCGGCCAACTCCCTGGCGAGCGCCAGGGGCATGTCGGCATGCTCCTTCAGAGGCACCATGACATTCTCGATGACGGTGAGGTTTGAGAACAGCGCGCCGTCCTGGAACATGACGCCCCAGCCCTTTTCGAGCCGGTCGCGCTCGCGCCCGGAGAGCCGGGTCAGGTCCTCGCCGAAAATCTCGATCGTGCCGCCCTGCGGCGGGCGCAGGCCGACAATCGCCCGCAGCAGCACCGACTTGCCGCCGCCCGACGGCCCGATCACGCCAAGGATCTCGCCGCGCCGGACATCGAGATCGAGCCCGTCATGGACAACATTGTCATCGAACCGGTTGACGATGCCGCGCAGGCGTATGGCCGGAACGCCATCTCGCGAGGCCGCAAACGGGCGAGAGGAGACCTGGACGTCCGTCATATGCCGAGCTGCATGTAGAACATGGCGAAGACAGCGTCGATCACGATGATCGAGAAAAGGGCCTGGACAACGGATTTCGTCGTCGAGTCGCCAAGCGACTGGACCGAGCCGCCGACCTGCAGGCCCTGGCGGCAGCCGATCAGGGCGACCATCATGGCAAAGAACGGCGCCTTGGACATGCCGACCCAGAAATTGTCGATCGGCACAGCCGTGACAAGGCGGTTGAGGAACAGGGTCGGCCCGATATCGAGCGCAAGCCAGGAAACGACAAGCCCGCCGAACAGGCCCGCCAGCGTCGCCAGAAATGTCAGGATCGGCGTCATGATGAGCATGGCGATGACGCGCGGCGCGACGAGGACCTCCATCGGGTCGAGCCCGAGCACTTTCATCGCGTCGATTTCCTGGCGCATCCGCATCGCGCCGATCTGTGCCGTGAACGCGCTGTTTGTGCGCCCGGCCAGGATGATCGCGGTGATGACGACGCCGAACTCGCGCAGGACCGAATAGCCGACCAGTTCAACGGTGAAGATGCGCGCGCCGAAAGCGTCGAGCGTCGTCGCGCCGATAAAGGCGATGACCGTGCCCACGAAGAACGAGAGGAACATGACGATCGGGATCGCGTCGAGCCCGGCCTGTTCCATCACCGCGACGGTCGCCGTGCCGCGTATCCGGGCCGGCTGCCACATCAGGCGAAGGCACACAATCAGCGTCTCGCCGACGAAGGACAGCGTCTTCACGCCCTCGTCGAGCCCGTGAACCGTGCCCTCGCCGATCCGGGCGAGCCAGTCGCGAAAACCGGACGGCCGGACGGCAGGCACCGGGCAATCCTCGCGCACGTCGCGCACGCGGGCAAGCAGGCGCAGGGCCGTGTCATGCTCGCCGCGCACCGCCACGGCCGTTCGGTCCGAGCAGTCACGCCGCACGGTCCGGTCGAGCATGAACGCACCCGCCGTATCGATGCGGCCGAGACCGCTGACATCGATGACCGCCGGTTCGTCCGGCATCTCCATGGCCCGCAGCCGGGCGTCCAGCGCACCCACGGTGTGCACTGTCCAGTCGCCCTGCGGGGCGATCACCAGCCTGTCTCCCTCCTGGAAAAAGCTGATGCCGGTATCGGAACCTCTTGTCATAACGGCCTTTTCTAGTCCGTCCCGTCTATCAGCATATGCTTAAAATGCCCGCACCAGAAAGCTTCAAACTTGGCAGAACCGGTCTATAAGCGGCAGGATGAAGCTCACGGTAACCACCCATTCGGCCCCGCTCAGGCAGGCCTTCTCGATCTCGCGCGGCTCGAAGACGGAGGCCGTCACCGTCCGGGTCAGCCTCGGGGACGCCGAGCATCGCGGGCGCGGCGAATGCGTGCCCTATCCGCGCTATGGCGAGACGCCCGATACCGTCGCCGCCGCCATCGAGCGCCACCGCGGCGCGCTGGAAGCCGGGATCAGCCGCGAGGAACTGCAGGAACTCATGCCCGCGGGCGCGGCCCGCTGCGCCGTCGATTGCGCCCTCTGGGACATTGAGGCGAAACGCTCCGGCATCCCCGTCTGGCAGCGCGCCGGCCTGCCCGAGCCGAAACCGGTCGAGACGGCGATCACCGTCAGCCTCGACACGCCGGAGGCGATGGCCTCCGCTGCGGCGAGCGCCGGTGGCAGCCTGCTCAAGATCAAGCTCGGCGGCACGGAGGACCTTGCCCGCCTCGAAGCGGTGCACGCCGCCCGTCCGGATGCCCGCCTCGTGCTCGACGGCAATGAAGGTCTTGATCCGAAAGGATTTCCGGCCCTTGCGAAGAGCGCCGCCTTGCTCGGCGGCATCCTGATCGAGCAGCCCTTTCCGGCAGGCGGCGACAAGGCCCTCCAGACCTATGCCGGGCTGCTGTCCGTCTGCGCCGACGAAAGCGCGCACACGTCCGCCGACATCGACCGCCTCGCCCGGCTCTATGATGCGGTCAATATCAAGCTCGACAAGGCGGGCGGCCTGACGGAGGCCCTCCGGATGGCGCGCGAGGCCCGCCGCGCCGGCATGGGCGTCATGGTCGGCTGCATGGTCGCAGGATCCCTCTCCATGGCCCCGGCCGTGCTGCTCGCCGGGCTCGCCGACCTTGCCGACCTTGACGGTCCGATATGGCTCGCCGGCGACATCGCCGACGGGCTCGTCTACCGGCACGGACAGGTCCACCCGCCCGTCCCGGCCCTCTGGGGCTGAGGTTCCGTGTAAGGTTTTCCGGCACGGGGCGACTACCGGCCTGCAAGATGCAGACAGGAGGTTGCCTTGACACAGTCCATCCCGCGCCCCGCAGCGCGCGCCCTCGCAGCGCTTATCGGCGCCGGCCTTGCCGCCGCTTCGGCCACGGCCGAACCGCCTTATTGGGAAGTCACCGACGGGGACAGCACCCTCGTGCTCTACCCGACGATCCACTTCCTGCCCGAAGGGCTCGACTGGCAGTCTCCGGCGCTGAAGGCCGCCATCGATGCCACGGGCGAGGTCTGGTTCGAACTGCCCGTTGGCCCTGACGCCGAGCAGGCCGCCGCACAGGCCATTTTCGGGGCCGGGCTCGATCCGTCGCGCCCGTTGTCGCAGGTCCTCGAGGCAGGCCTGTTCGAGCGCACGAAGGCAGCAGCGGCCACGCTCGGCATCGACATCGCGCAGCTCGATGCCTTCCGGCCCTGGCTCGTCGCGCTGACCCTGACAAGCGTCACCCTGATGCAGGCCGGGATCACCCCCGATGCAGGCGTCGAGCCGAAACTGGAGGCCGCCGCCGCCGCCAAGCCGAAACGCGCGCTCGAGACGGCCGAGGCGCAGGCCGCGATCTTTGCCAGCATGGACGAAAGCGTCCAGATCGCCTTTCTGAAGGAAACGCTCGACAGCCTCGACACTGCCGCCGGGGAGCTGCGGGCGATTGCCGAAGCCTGGGCGGAGGGCGATGTCTCGCTCATCGACGAAATGATTAACGGGGAATTCCGGACCGACTACCCCGACGTGTTCGAGGTCCTGTTCGTCAAGCGCAACCGCAACTGGGCCGAACAGCTCGACGCCGAACTGAAGGGCGCGGGCGCAGATTTCGTCGCGGTCGGCGCCGGCCATCTTGTCGGCGAGGACAGCGTTCCGGATCTGCTCGCGCGGCGCGGATACAGCGTGCGCCTCGTTACGCCGGGGGACAAGGAGTCCTGACCTTTCGCCCGCTCAGGCGAGGCCCCGGAGACAGCGCCGGGGCCTCGTCATCCGGCGGAAAGACGAACGGGAGGAGCGCCGTTCAGGCATCAGCCAGCGAATAGTTGAAGCTCAGCGTGATGCGCGGGTCTTCGGACCGGTTCGGCATGACTTCATGGCGCAGCCAGCTTTCCCAGAGAAGGACATCGCCAGCTTCAGGCGTGCGGTGGATGAACCGGCGCTCGGCCCCGGCGGCATCGGCGCGCACCGGCGGGGCGGCCATCATGAGGCCGAGGCGAGGGTCCTCGAACCTGATCGCGCCCGCTCCCTGCGGCATGGCGACATAGACCGTGCCGGAGATTACCGAGTTCGGATGGATATGGCCGCTATGCGCCCCGCCCTCGCCCAGTATGTTGACCCAGAGACTGTCGAGCGCCAGCCGGTGTCCCGCCATGTTCCAGGCCCGCGCCTCGGCAAAATCTGCCGCGAATCCGTCGAGCCGCCGGACAAGATCGGCAAAGGCAGTCGCCCGCTTCGGCAGGTCGTCGAGCGAGGCATAGGACGTGTAGCCGTCATAGCCTTCCGTCTCGCACCAGCCCGCGCCCGCCTCGTCGCCCCCCTCCCGCATCCCCGCCGCCTCGGCCAGCGACGCGACGAGGGCCGCATCATCCAGGCGGCCGAGCGCGACCGGTGTCGCGAAGAGAAGATCAAGTGTCAGCATGGAAACGGTCTGTTCAGTGCACGCGCGCATCCCTGACCGGCAAAATTGGTCCCGTCAACGCAATCGCCCGCCCGCAAGGCGCGGACGGGCGAGTTCGGTATCTCTCGTCGGGTGGCGGCTTATTCGGCCGGCTTGACGAATTTCAGCGTGAACCGGTCGCTCTCGCCGATGGCGGCATATTTGGCCGGGTCGAAATCCTCCGGCGCATTGCCCTCGCGGTCGGTCGTCGCGCTGACCGGCGGCAGCGTCCAGACGCCGAACGGGTGATCGGCGGTATCGGCCGGATTGGCGTTCACCTCGGAGCGTCCGCCGAGCGTGAACCCGGCCGCCTCGGCAAGCCCGATCACATAGTCCTCATGGACATAGCCGGTGATCGCCTGCGGATGCTGCTCGGCAGCCGATGGCAGGCGGTGCTCGACAACCCCCAGCACGCCGCCGGGCTTCAGCGCGGCATAGGCGTCGGCGAAGACTTTCGCCTCGAAGCCCCGGCCCATCCAGTTGTGCACATTGCGGAAGGTCAGCACGGTGTCGATCGTTCCCGGCTCGGCGAGCGCGCCGGATTCGGCGTTCAGGGTCGTGACCGTGACAGCGCCGTAGAGGGCTTCATCGGAGAAGGCTTCGAGGAAGCGGGCGTCCCCTTCGGCATTGCCGGAATTGGCGGCAATGTAGGTGCCGCCGCCAGCGGCAAGATAGGGCGCGAGAATCTGGGTATACCAGCCGCCGCCGGGGGCGATCTCGATCACCGTCTCGGACGGGCCGACCTCGAAGAAGGCGAGCGTCTCGGCCGGATGGCGGAACGCATCGCGCGCCTTGTGCTCGGCCGAGCGCCACGCGCCGTTCACGGCTGCTGCGAGCGGATCAACCGCTTCGGCGACCTCTTCGACGACCGCCTCGGCGGGGGCCGCCGTCGTCTCGGCTGTCTCGACCGGCGTATCGGCGCCCGAACAGGCGGCCAGGACAAAGCCGGCAAGGCCGGCCATCAGCATGTGTCTCATTACGGAAATCTCCTGCTTGCAATCCCCTTGAACGGGGCAATCTGGTTTCCCAAATAACCGATGTCGCTGAGCCCGCACGGGAAAGCGGCATCTGCCACCGGGCCGATGCTTTGCCGCTACGGGAAGCCCGAACCGGGAGCACTACACAATAGGCTCACGAAATTGTGAGCCGCAGTTGCTTTGGAAAGGACTGAAAACATGACGATTCCCACCGATCTCAATCCCCTCTACCGCACCATGGTCGGCTTCGACCGGCTCGCAAGCATGATCGACACCGCCTCGCGGCTCGACGGCTCGCAGGGCTACCCGCCCTACAATATCGAGCGTCTCGGGGCCGACGAGTTCGTCATCGAGCTCGCCGTCGCCGGCTTTTCCGAGGCCGATCTCGACATCGAGACCAAGGACGGCCTGCTGACCGTCACCGGCCGCCACGAGACAAGCGAGGAAACGGCCGAGCGCCAGTTCCTGCATCGCGGCATTGCCGAGCGCGGCTTCATCCGCCGCTTCCAGCTTGCCGACCATGTCGTCGTCACGTCCGCCGAGCTGAGAAACGGCCTGCTTCGCATCGACCTTGTCCGCGAACTGCCCGAGGCGAAAAAGCCGCGCCGGATCGAAATCGGCACCGGCACCGGGGCCGCACGGCGCGCCAAGCCGAAAGTGATCGAAGGCAAGAAAGGCGAAGCCGCCTAGGCAGGCATCCGTCTGACCGGGCTGCGTCATTGCACGGCTTGAGCGGGCCCCGGCATGACGCGGGGGCCGCGGCGCCGCCCGAACCTGCGCCCTCTACCGGGCATGTTGCGGCGCGCTCCCTCAGCGGAGCGCGCCGTTTTATGGTTGCCACGCCGTGCGCGATCCCCGATCCTTGCCGCCATGCAGACCCTTCGCCTCAGGCAGCTCGTCATCGCCGCCCGCTCGATCGACACGGCCGAACATCTGCGCGAGACGCTCGGCCTCGGCGCGCCTTATGCCGATCCGGGCGTCGCCGAGTTCGGGCTCGAAAATGCGGTCTTCGCGCTCGGCGACCAGTTCCTCGAAGTAATTGTCCCGACCAATCCCGCCGCCCCTGCCGCGCGCTTTCTCGACCGGTCGGGCGAAGGCGGCTACATGGCGATCTTCCAGATACCGGACATGGCCGCCGCCCGCGCGCGTCTCGACGGGCTTGGCATTAGGCGTATCTGGAATGCCGACCTGCCGGATATCGCCGCAAGCCACCTGCACCCGGCCGACATGGGCGGCGCGATCGTGTCCATCGACGCGCCGCGACCGCCGGAGAGCTGGCGCTGGGGCGGGCCGGACTGGCAGGGCGAAAGCGTCCCTGGCGGCCTGATCGGCGCGACGCTGACGAGCCCGGATCCGGACGCGCTCGCGCGGCGCTGGTCAGGCGCGCTCGGCGTTCCGCTCCGTCCGGACGGCCAGGGCTTCGAGACCGCCGACGGTCCGGTGCGCGTCACCGCAGGTCCGGTCGACCGGCTGACCGAGTTCCACCTCGCCCTCGACACGACACATGACCGCCATCCCGGCCAGATGCGCCTGACGATCGGCTCGCTCGACCTCTGCTGGTAGGCCCTACGCGCCTGCCGCCTGCAGCTTGTCCTGCGTCTTCGTCTCGAAGTCGCTCGCGTCATGGCGCTCGTGGAGCTGGCTCGACAGTTCGCCGAACGGGCGGTTGACCATGCGCCCGCGCTGGACGGCCGGGCGCTGCATCAGCTGGTCGGTCCAGCGGATGACATTCTTGTAGTCGTGCACGGCGAGGAACTCGGCGGACTCGTAGAGGAGCCCTTTGGCGAGCGCGCCATACCAGGGCATGATCGCCATGTCGGCAATGGAATAGTCCTTGCCCGCCATGTACTCATTGTCGGCGAGATGCCGGTCGAGCACGTCGAGCTGGCGCTTCACTTCCATGGCGAACCGGTTGATCGGGTATTCCATCTTGCTTGGCGCATAGGCGTAGAAATGGCCGAAGCCGCCGCCGAGATAGGGCGCGGATCCCATCTGCCAGAACAGCCAGTTGAGCGCCTCGGTGCGGGGGCCGTGCGCCGTCGGCAGGAACGCGCCGAACTTCTCGGCCAGATAGAGAAGGATCGAGCCGGACTCGAAGACGCGCGTCGGCTCCGGCGTCGAATGGTCGACCATGACGGGGATCTTGGAGTTCGGATTGACCGCCACATAGCCGGACGAGAACTGGTCGCCATTCTGGATCATGATGAGCCAGGCATCGTATTCGGCCCCGGAATGGCCGAGCGCGAGCAGCTCTTCGAGCATGATCGTGACCTTCACCCCGTTCGGCGTCGCGAGCGAATAGAGCTGCAGCGGGTGCTTGCCGACGGGCAGGTCCTTGTCATGGGTCGGCCCGGCAATCGGCCGGTTGATATTGGCAAACCGGCCGCCGCTCTCCTGGTCCCAGGTCCACACTTTCGGCGGGGTGTAGTCGGTCGTCTCGGTCATGGGCCGCTCCTTCGGATTGTCGCCTGACCGTCCTAGCAAGCCTTGGCCGATTTCCGAACAACTTTCCTGTGTGGCGCGTCACCCCCGATGGCCTACAGGCCATCTCGGGGCCCAGCTCCCCAGGATGCTCCGCGCACGAATACCAACAATGGAGATGGGCCCTCAGACGGGCTGCGCCCGTCGAGGGTGACGAACCATGTTGAGCAGGATCAATTTCTGGCCCGCCTCACACACCACATCTTCAAGGCGAATTCCTGATTGCTGCAATGATTGACTATCCGAACAACTGACTAAGCTCGGTCTGCAAAAGAATCGGCCACATTTCTTCCAAGACGCTCTCGGACATATTGCATAGTCAGCGTGTCAAACCGATCTTGCAAGAAGAAGCCTCCAGATTCGACGCTGCCGCTTTTATAAGCTGGTATTGCATCCACCTCGTAACGTGCAAAACCGAAAATGTGGTCGGTCATCACCTTGATGATAAACGCATCAAGGACATCCTCACGAAGATTGTTGCGCGTTATCAACGCCCCCCTTTGTCGATCAGGACCCAACCTGACATGCGTTAAGCGAAGTCTTGCATGCTGTATCTGAAGTTGCCTCAACAGCGCCTGAAGAAACCTGGCATCTCCTGAATTGCTGAACTCAATTAAACCAGTAATTGTTTCCAGACTTGATTGTGGGAGGTCGGGCACGCATAATTGATTTTGAATATCACTGTGCTCTTGATTGTTTTGAATTAGACGGGCCAGCTCAAATAAACAAGTGTCCGCGTAGTCATGCAACTTACTCAGCGCCAGCGGTAGATTCGATCGAAGGGCCACTTGCCGCCGTCTGATGACAAAATTCTGGTGACAAATTAACATTCCGGTCGTGATTGCAGCCGCGATTAATGCTATAATGCCAGCTATCAGACTTTGGTAATGGTAAAACCAATTGTCAGGTGCCGGGCTTTCGGAACCAATGAATACTATCTTTAAACCATCTAGCCATTCCACCTAAACATCCACCTCAGCTTCCAGCGCAACCTCCTGGATGAACTCCCGGCGGGGCTCGACCACGTCGCCCATCAGGCGGGCGAACATGTCGTCGGCTTCGTCGGCATGGTCGACGCGGACCTGCAGGAGCGTGCGGGCATTGGCGTCGAGCGTGGTTTCCCAGAGCTGGTCGGGGTTCATCTCGCCGAGGCCCTTGTAGCGCTGGATCTTCAGCCCTTCGCGGCCGGACGCGAGCACCGCCTCGACGAGGCTTGTCGGCCCGGTCACCCCGGCCTCGCCGCCCTTTTCGGCGCGCAGGACCGCCGCCTGCCCGTAGATCCCGCCAATCGCCTTCGCCCGGTCGGCAAGTTTCAGCGCGTCCTGGCTGCCGCGCAGCGCCGCGTCGAGCACGACCTTCTCCTCGACCCCGCGCACCGTGCGCGAGAGGATGAGGTCGCGGCCGTCGAACACGCCCTGCCACGTGTCCTCGCCCTCTTCGGCGAAGCGGTTCAGGCGTTCGGCGGTAAGCGCGGCTTCGGCCTCGCCTGCATCCACGCGCAGGCCCCCGGCGAGCGCGGCATGCTCGACGAGGAAGGCCGGCGCGCGCATGGAGAGCCGCCACATGGCCTGCTTGAACAGCGCCGCCTCGCGCACCGTCTGGCGCAGGTCCTCGCCGCTGATCCGCGTCCCGTCGGCGAGCACGAGCACGACCCCGGTCGTGCCCTCGCCGATGAGATAGGCGTCCATCTCGTCATCGTCCTTCAGGTAGCGTTCCGACTTGCCGCGCGCGACCTTGTAGAGCGGCGGCTGGGCAATGTAGAGATAACCCTTCTCGATCAGTTCCGGCATCTGGCGGTAGAAGAATGTCAGGAGGAGCGTGCGGATGTGCG
>CAYSED010000001.1:40711-82395 GCA_964429935.1 uncultured Hyphomonadaceae bacterium | reverse complement strand
CGCAGGTCGATGGCGTCTACACGGCCGACCCCAAGACGGACCCGACGGCCACCCGGTTCGACCAGTTGCCCTTCCAGCAGGTGCTCGCAGACAATCTGAAGGTCATGGATCCGTCCGCCGTCAGCCTGATGCGTGACAGCAATATTCCGATCGTGGTCTTTTCCCTGCACCAGAGAGGGGCGCTGCAGGATGTCCTGCACGGGCGGGGCACCTTCACGACGATTTCAAGCCAGTGAGGCAGACATGATGACCTACAGCGAAAAAGACCTGACAAAGCGGATGGAGGGAGCCCTGAACGCCCTGTCGACCGAGTTTTCCGGCCTGCGGACCGGCCGGGCGTCCGTCAATCTCCTCGATGCGGTCCAGGTCCCGGCCTATGGCTCGTCCGTTCCGCTGAACCAGGTCGGCTCCGTCTCTGTGCCGGAGTCGCGCATGCTGAGCGTCAATATCTGGGACAAGCAGCTCGTCGGGGCCGCGGACCGGGCCATCCGGGAAGCCGGTCTCGGGCTCAACCCGATCGTTGACGGCACGAACCTTCGCATCCCGATCCCGGCGCTCAACGAAGAGCGCCGTACCGAGCTGACCAAGGTGGCCGGGCGCTACGCGGAGGCTGCCCGCGTGGCGGTCCGGAATGTGCGGCGCGACGGCATGGACAGCCTGAAGAAGATGGAAAAGGACGGCAAGATCAGCCAGGACGAACAGAAGTCGCTGGAGGGCGACGTCCAGAAGCTCACGGACAGGTATATCGCCCGCATCGACGAGGCCCTGAAGGCCAAGGAAGCGGAGATCATGCAGGTTTGAGCGCGTCCGCCCCCATTTCCGGGGCCGCCCGTCCGATGGACGCGTCCCGCGCCGTTCCCCGCCACGTTGCGATCATCATGGATGGCAATGGACGGTGGGCAAAAGCGCGGGGGCTGCCGCGTACGGCAGGACACGAGCGTGGCGTCGAGGCGCTCCGCCGCACGGTCGAGGGCGCGCGCGACCTCGGCATCGAATATCTGACCGTTTTTTCGTTCTCGACAGAAAACTGGCGCCGCCCGGTTGCCGAGGTTGATGTCCTGTTCGGCCTGCTTCGCGCCTATGTCAGGCGGGACCTCGACCGGCTCACGGCCGAGGGTGTGCGCATCCGGGTGATCGGTGACCGTGCCGGCGTTCCGGATGACATTGCCGACCTGATCGAGCGTGCCGAAGGGCAAACCCGTGGCAACTCGCGGGCGCACCTGACCATCGCCTTCAATTATGGCGGCCGCGACGAACTCGTGCGCGCCATGCGCCGCCTTGCCGGGCGGGTGGCTTCCGGAGAACTTGCCCCGGATGCCATCGGTCATGATGTCATCGGGTCGCTGCTCGACACTGCCGAGCTTCCCGACCCCGATCTCCTGATACGGACGAGCGGGGAAATGCGGGTAAGCAATTTCCTGCTCTGGCAGATCGCCTATTCCGAGATCGAGGTCATGGACGTGCTTTGGCCGGATTTCGACCGGTCGCACCTTGAGGCCGCCGTTGCCGCCTATCAGCGGCGGGAGCGGCGCTTCGGCGCCATCGGCCTGGGAGCCGCATAAGCGGAAGCGGCGATGCAGGATCTCAAGCTGAGCCGCGAACTTGGGCTGCGACTGGCGTCTGCGTCGGTGCTCATCCCCCTCGCGCTTCTCTGCGTCTGGCTGGGCGGCGTCGCCATCGCCCTGATCGCCAGCGCTTGCGCTGTCCTGATGGCTTTTGAGTGGGCTCGGATGGCGGAGGCGAGGACGGCGCCGGCCATGATGGCTGGCGCGGGCCTCGCCAACATGCTCATGCTCGCCGATGCCCGATGGGCTCTCTTGACGCTCGTCGGAGCCGGCGCGGCCGCGATGCTGCTAGAGCCGCGAAAGGAACTGCCGCGCACGATCCTTCTCGGAACGCTGTATTGCGGGGGCCTGCCGCTCGCGCTTCAGGCCATAAGGGCAAATCCTGATGCTGGCCTCGCGCTCGCCATGGGCGTCATGCTGCTGAGCTGGAGTTCGGACTCTGCAGCCTATTTTGTCGGTCGGCGGTTCCGCGGCCCGCTGCTCGCCCCAAGGGACAGTCCGAACAAGACATGGTCCGGCGCGATAGGGGCTGTGGTCGGATCGGGCCTCGCGGGCATGGCCTATGCACTGCTGATCGGCGGGTCGCCTGTTATCTGGGCACTTGTCGGCGTCGCCGTTTCCCTGGCGGCGCAGGTTGGCGACCTGTTTGAATCTCAGGTCAAGCGACAGCACGGCGTCAAGGACACGAGCGGCTTTCTCCCGGGCCATGGCGGCGTTATGGACCGGCTCGACGGGTTCGGCACAGCCTGCGTGGTTTTTTGGGCGGCGACAAGGCTGATGCCCTGGCTGCCGCCCCACCTCGCGGGGGCATGATCCTTGGCCCGGCGCGTTTCCATCCTCGGCTCCACGGGCTCGGTTGGCCAGTCCACCCTGTCGGTCATCGGCCACGCCAACGAGCAGGGCAGGGACCCCGTGTTCACCATCGACGTGCTTGCGGGAGGGCAGGACACCGCCCGCCTCGCCGAACAGGCCATCGCCTTCAAGGCCCGCCTCGCCGTCATCTCGGACCCGGCGGGCTACGCCACGCTGAAATCCCTGCTCGCCGGGCATGACATCGAGGTAGCCGCCGGCCCCGATGCTGTCCGGGATGCAGCCACGCGACCCTGCGACCGGCTTGTCGCAGCCATTGTCGGGTCGGCCGGGGTCGCCTCGACGCTTGCGGCGGTCTCGGCGGGAACCGACGTTGCGCTTGCCAATAAGGAAAGCCTCATCATGGCGGGCGACCTGATCGGCAGGACGGCCGCCCGAACCGGGTCCCGCCTCGTGCCGATGGACTCCGAGCACAGCGCCATCTTTCAGGTGCTCTCGGATCGCGAGGCCGTCGAAAAGGTCATCCTCACCGCATCCGGCGGCCCCTTCCGCACGCGGTCCGCTGCGGACATGCAGCACATCACGGTGGCCGAGGCGCGCAACCACCCCAAATGGTCAATGGGCCTCAAGATATCGATCGACAGCGCGACGCTTTTCAACAAGGCGCTCGAAATCATCGAAGCCGCGTATCTCTTCGGCATGGCTGCCGACCAGATCGATGTCGTTGTTCATCCCCAGTCCATCATCCACAGCCTAGTGTCCTACAAGGACGGTTCGGTCCTCGCCCAGCTCGGAGAGCCCGACATGCGAACGCCGATTGCCTATGCCCTGTCATGGCCGGACAGCCGTATCGGCACAGCCGTGCCGCGCCTCGACCTCGCCGCGATCTCGCGCCTCGATTTCGAGCCGGTCGACCATGAACGCTTTCCGGCCGTCGGCCTCGCCTTTCAGGCCCTGCGCGCCGGCGGATGCGCGCCGCTGGTATTAAATTGCGCTAATGAAGAGGCTGTAGCTGCTTTTATCGGGGGCGAGTGCCGATTTATGGACATAAGCTCCACTGTACTGGAAACACTCGAGCTTTTCGCTCATCGCGGCTTCGGGGCACGGGTGCCGGACACACTGGAAGACATAAGCGAGCTTGAAACGGCCGCGCGTTCAACGGCAAAGAGCCTCATCAGGCAGCGCAGGGATTAGGAGTTCACAGGAGATGCTCGACAGCGCCTTCAGCCAGGGTCCGATCTTCCTTGCCTGCCTCGTCTTCATGCTGGGCCTCGTCGTGGTCGTGCATGAGCTCGGGCACTACCTCGCAGGCCGGGCCTTCGGGGCCGCCGCGGAATCGTTTTCGGTCGGATTCGGGCGGTCGATCGTCGAGATCACCGACCGTCGGAACACGCGCTGGCGGGTGAACTGGATCCCGCTTGGAGGCTTCGTCAAGTTCGCCGGCGAGCATCAGACGGCAGGCGACATCGGACACATCGAGGCGGCGCCGGTCGGACGGCCATTCGGCGACCTCAGCGTCGGGCAGCGTTCCCTCGTCCTGCTCGCCGGGCCAGCCGCGAACTTCGTGCTGGCCATTGTCATTTTCTCGCTTCTCGCCTTCGTCAACGGGCGCTCCCTGGAGACGGTATCGGTCGGTGCCGTGAACCCGGGACCGGCAGCCGAGGCCGGCTTTGCGGCAGGCGACCGGTTCGTGTCGGTCAACGGCACGCCGATTACCGACAGTGCCACCGTCCGCAGGATCATCTCGTTGTCCACCGGCGACACGCTCGATGTCATCGTCGAGCGCGAAGGGCAGGAGATTTCCATTGCCGTGACGCCGGTGCGCATGATGATGGACAACGGCCTCGGCCAGAAGCATGCCGTGGGCGCCCTGAACATTGGCCTCAGCGTCGAGCGGACGGGCCGGCAGGACTACGGCCCGCTGGCTGCCGTGTCCCGGGGCGTCCTCCAGACCGGGGAAGTCATCGGGACGACCGGGCGAATGCTTGGCCGCATGGTCACTGGCCGCGAGCCTCTTGACCAGTTGAGCGGTCCGGTGGGCATTGGCGACCTCTCCCGCCGTGTCGTGACCGCGTCGCTCAAGGCCGATCACGTTCCTCTGTCGACGCGGCTTTACGTGATCTTCCTGAACATGGTTCAGGTCTGTGCCTATGTTTCCGTCGGCATCGGCCTGTTCAATCTGCTGCCGCTGCCCGTTCTTGACGGCGGCCACCTCGTGTTCAACGCCTATGAAGCGGTGGCCGGCCGGGCTCTGCCAGCGCGCGTGCAGGAGATCAGCCTCAGCTTCGGCCTCGCGCTGCTTTTGGGGATGGCGGTCATTGTGACATGGGGCGATATAGTCGAAACCGGAATCCTGGGAAGTTTCGGGGCGTAGCCGCAGCGAACAGGGAAGTCTAAGAGAGTTACATGCGTTCCATTCTTTCCATGTCGCTCCTGGCGTCTACCATGATGGCCGGGCTGAGCGGAGCTTGGCTTGCCCCGGCGGCGGCACAGGACGGCGCACCCGCCCAGGACGCGCCGCTGCCGTCCGCCGACCCGCTCGCGGGCACGATCCGCCGGGTCGTCGTCGAAGGGAACCAGCGCATCGAGGACCGAACTGTCCAGTCCTACCTGCTTCTCGGACCGGGCGATCCGTTCGATTCCCAGCGCCTCGACATTTCGCTCAAGACCCTTTTCGCCACAGGCCTCTTTGCGGACGTCAATATCGGCCGCCGGGACAATGACCTGATTATCCAGGTCGTCGAGAACCCGATCATCAACCGTGTCCTCTTCGAGGGCAACCGCGCGATCGACGACGACAAGATACGCGAGGAAATCCAGGCAGAGCCGCGCGGCATCTTCACGGCCGCCCGCGTCCAGGCTGATGTGCAGCGCATCCTTGAACTCTATCGCCAGTCCGGCCGGTTCGCCGCCCAGGTCGATCCGCAATACAAGCCGCTCGACCAGAACCGGGTCGATCTCATTTTCGAGATCACCGATGGGCCGACGACTGGCGTGCGCTCGATCAACTTCATTGGCAACCGGATCTTCTCCGACGGACGCCTGCGCAGCGAGATCGTGACGCGCCAGTCCCGCCTCTGGCGCTTCTTCAGTTCCAATGACAATTACGATCCTGACAGGCTCGAGTTTGACCGCGAACTCCTGCGCCAGTTCTACCAGAACCGGGGCTATTACGATTTCCGCGTCACGTCTGCGGTGGCCGAGCTGACGCCTGACCAGGAAGCCTGGTACATCACATTTACCATCGACGAGGGCCGCCAGTACGACTTTGGCGAGATCTCGGTCGAGACCACGCTGGACAAGCTCGACAGTTCGGCGCTCCTGCGCACCGTGCCCTTCAAGGAAGGCGAACTATACCAGGGCGACCTCATCGAAGAGGCCATCGACAACCTGACCGCTTCGGCGGGGATTGCCGGTTATGCCTTCGTCGATGTCATTCCCCGGATCACGCCCAATCCCGACACCGGCAGGATCGATGTCGTGTTCGCCATGGACGAGGGACCGCGCGTCTATATCGAACGGATCAATATTGTCGGCAATACGCGGACCCTCGACCCGGTCGTCCGCCGCAGGCTCGACATTTCCGAGGGCGACGCGTTCAATCGCGTCCTGCTCGACCGCTCGCGCAACCGGGTCCGCGCCCTTGGCTATTTCAGCGAGGTCGAGATCGAGGAATTGCCGGGCTCCGAACCCGACCGTACCGTGGTCGACCTGACCGTCACCGAGCAGCCGACCGGAGAACTGTCGCTGGCCGCCGGTTTCTCCTCGATCGATGCCTTCCTCGTCGATGTCAGCATTTCCGAGCGCAACCTTCTCGGGCGCGGCCAGACGGCCATCGCCAGGGTCTCGGCATCGAATCGGCAGCAGGTTCTCGACCTGCGATACCAAGAGCCGAATTTCCTCGGCCGCAATCTCGCCGCCGGGGTCAGCCTCTTCGCCCGGCGCAATGACTTCACGCAGTTCGCCAATTTCGAGACGGAGACATACGGGGCCGGGGTCAATTTCGGTTTCCCCGTGACCCGCCGGAGCTCCCTCTCCCTGCGATACCAGATTTCCCAGGACACGATCGAGGTGACCGACGCACCCGTCGTCATCGACAGTGACGGCCTCCTCGCCGTGGTCGGCGCAGTCGATGCCGAAGGAAATCCGATCTTCATACCGGGCACGGACATCCAGCAGCAGGTCGCCGTGTCTCCGCTGACCGACCCCTTGCCGGACGGCCTCAGCATCGTCGACCAGTGCGACGAAGTGTTCGTGCAGAGGGACTCGCTTTGCCTCAGCGAGCGGGCCGAACTGACATCGCTGGTCGGATACACGTTCCAGTGGGACGGCCGCAACGATCCGATCGAGCCGACGCGCGGCTTCGATTTCAGCTTCTCGCAGGATGTCGCGGGCCTCGGCGGCGACGTCCGCTTCCTCCGGTCTGAGGTCACCGGCGCCGCCTATCGCGGCCTGTTTCCGGGCATTCGCGCCAGCTTGCGCCTCTCGGCGGGCGGTATCGTATCGTTCAATGACGAGGACGGCCTGCGGATCAACAACCGCTTCTTTCGCGGCGGCTCGAATTTCCGGGGCTTCAACATTGCGGGCATCGGCCCCCGCGTCGCGGATTTCGAGATTGGACCTGATGGGGTGCCGACGGGGCGGGTATTCCGCCGCTCGGCTCTCGGCGGGCAGGTCTACTATCAGGGAACGATGGAAATCACGCTTCCGGACATCATCCCTGAACAATACGGCATCAGGGGCGCACTGTTCCTCGATGCAGGCGGACTTGGCGTCCTGGAAGATCAGGCATTCATCAATGCCGAACCTACGATTATCGAAATGCTTCCAAATCCGGCACCATTTCCGGGGGCTCCCGGCGCAACGACACGGGTCATCCGGCGTATCGAGGATGACCTAAACCTGCGCGCCGCTGCAGGATTGAGCGTCTTCTGGGATTCTCCCTTTGGCCCGATCCGCTTCGACTTTGCTGAAACCTTCCTTGCTGAAGACATTGACAGACCGAGAGGCTTTCGCTTCAGCACCACAACCCGTTTCTAACCATCAGGAGTCCACCATGGCCCTCTACAAGACACTCTTCATCGCCGCCTCAATTGCCGCCGCCACGCTGGCGCCATTCTCCGGCGCCGCGCAGGCCCAGGGCGCAACCATCCTCGTTGTCGACAATGCCCGCATCATCCGGGACAGTGTCGGCGGCAAGGACATGTCGGCCAAGATCAACGCGATTGGGCAAGCCATGCAGAACGAACTCGCAGGCGAAGCGACCGCGCTCGACGCCGAACGCCAGTCACTCGAGACCCGGACACAGAACATGACCCGGGAAGCAGTTGCAGCCGACCCGCAACTCCGCGCGCAGGCCGAGGCCTTTGCCCGCAAGGCGCAGGCCTTCCAGGTAAAGCGCCAGCGCGCCTCGCAGGAACTGTCGCAGACCGAACAGGCAGCGCTCAACAATTTCGGCGTAGCGCTCGACCCGGTCCTGCAGCAGATCGTCGATGAACGCGGCGCCGACCTGCTTCTGGAACGGTCCGTCGTTGCGTTTGCGTCGCCGGAAGTCGATGTCACGGACCTCGTGATCCAGCGCCTCGATGCAACCGTTCCGGCGATCAATGTCACCCGCGTCCGTTTGCCTGACCAGCAGGAAGCGCCCGCCACCATCCAATAGGGCAAGGGCAGAAGCATGCCCGTTGATCCCCGCTTCTATCGCGTCGGCGGCCAGCTTTCCGCCAGCCGCATGGCGGAAAGGCTCGGACTCGATGCCGGAGCGGCCGAAAAGGCTGTATCCGGCATCTCGGATCTCCGCTCAGCAGGGCCCGACGACCTCTGCTTTTTCGACGGCAGGCCTGCGGACTGGCCGGCAGAGGGAACCGCAGCCGGGATCTGCCTCGTCGCCGGTCCTGCAACGCCGCTTACAGGCAGGCTGCCGCTATTCATTGTATGCCCAGGGCCGCGGGAGGCTTTCTTCCGGCTGACCGAGGGCTGGATCGAACCGGAAACGCACCCGGGCGTTCCGCCGCGCATCCATCCGGCGGCTTCCGTTTCCGCCCGTGCCGAGATCGCCAACGGCGTGGTCGTCGGAGAGCGGTCCGTGATCGGACCCTTTGCCTATGTTGGTCCCGGCGTCCAGATCGGCCGGGACGCGCAGATAGGTCCCCATGCGTCCATAACCCATGCGCTTGTCGGCAACAGTGTCAGCATCCAGTCCGGGGCGCGCATCGGCGAACCCGGGTTTGGCCTGCTTCCGTCCGCCGGCGGACACCGCATGGCCCCGCATTTCGGCCGGGTCATCATCCAGGACGGAGCCCGGATAGGCGCCAATTCCTGCATTGACCGGGGGCTTCTCGCCGATACCGTCATCGGGGAGGGTGCCAAGATCGACAATCTCTGTCATGTCGGGCATAACACCGTGGTTGGTCGCAATGTCGTGATGGCCGCCTTTGCCGGGCTTTCGGGCTCGGTCACAATCGGGGACGGAGCCGAACTTGGCGGGCGCGTCGGCATCTCCGACCATGCACGGATCGGCAAAGGGGCGCGCCTTGCGGCCGCCTCAGGCGTCTTTCAGGAAGTGCCGGATGGCGAAACATGGGGCGGGACGCCTGCCTTGCCGATCCGCGAATGGCACCGACAGACCCTGTTCCTGAGAAAGCTCGCACGCCGGAAAGGCAATCCCTGATGTCGGACAGGCACCGCAACGCGATCATCGCTCCCGAAGCGTCGATCCATGACAGCGTCGAGATCGGGCCGTTCTGCGTTGTCGGGCCGGATGTCGAGCTTGCCGAGGGCGTCCGGTTGCACAGCGGCGTCTCGATCACCGGCCGGACACGGCTCGCCGAAAGCTGCGAGGTCTATACCGGTGCCGTGATCGGCAAGCCGCCGCAGATACTCGGCTTCGAGGACGGCCCGGCCTCGCGCATCGAGATCGGTCCCCGCACCGTCATCCGGGAACATGTCACGATCCATCCGGGATCGCCCCATGCCGGAGGACTGACCTCGGTCGGTGCCGACTGCCTCCTGATGATCGGGGTGCATATAGCCCATGACTGCAAGGTGTCAGACCGCTGCGTCTTCGCCAACAATGTCACGCTCGGCGGCCATGTCTTCATCGGCGAGCAGGTCTGGATGGGCGGCCTCGCCGCCGTGCACCAGAATTGCCGTATCGGCCAGCATGCCTTCATCGGCGGCGGGGCCATTCTCGTCGACAATGTCATTCCGTACGGCTCGGTCATCGGCAACCATGCGCACCTCGCAGGCCTCAATATCGTCGGCCTGAAACGTCGCGGTTTCTCGCGCCAGACGATCCACGACCTTCGCGCCGCCTACCGAATGCTGTTCGCCGACGAGGGCACGTTTGCCGAACGGATAGACGATACGCGCGCCGCCTATGGCGACTGCCGGGAAGTCGCCGAAATCCTCGCCTTCATCGATACGAACACGGGGCGGTCCCTGTGCCTTCCGGAATGAAGGATGAGGCGCCCCCGCTCGGCATCCTTGCCGGCGCGGGCGAACTACCCATCGTGATCGCCGAGGCATTGTCCGAAGGCGGACGGGCTGTCTTTATCGTCCGCATCGAAGGCTTTGCCAGCGAAAGGCTCGGGCGCTGGAACGGCATTTCGGCGAGCCTCGGAGAACTCGGCAGGACAATCTCTGCCTTGCGCGGGGCAGGATGCCGCTCGGTCGTGTTCGCAGGCAAGGTCGACAGGCCAGACCTTCGCACGCTGAAACTCGATGCCTTCGGCCAGGCTTCCCTGCCGGGACTTCTCCTCGCCGCCGGCAGCGGCGACGACACGCTGCTCTCGGCGCTCGCCAGGCTGTTCGAGACCGAGGGCTTCGATCCGGTCGCGCCGCTTGACGTCGCCGCCGGTCTCGCATGCGCCACAGGCCACCTTGCCGGACCGTCTCCCGACGACCTGATCGCGGCGGATTTTGCCAAGGGCTGGCGAATTGCCGGCCTTATCGGGGCCGAGGATATCGGGCAGGGCTGCATCGTCGCCGGCGGCCTCGTGCTCGCCGTGGAGGCTGCCGAAGGCACGGACGAGATGCTTCGCCGCGCCGCAAGCCTCCCGTTATCCTTGCGCGGCCGGAAGGGCGGGCGGCGCGGCGTCCTCGTAAAGCGCGCCAAGCCCGGACAGGACCGCCGCATGGACCTGCCGGTCATCGGTCGCGACACCGTGCGCCTTGCCGCCGAAGCGGGCCTTGCCGGCATAGGGATCGAAGCGGGCGGCAGTCTCGTCGTCGGCCGGGAAAGCGTCTTCGAGGCTGCTCGCGCACTGGGCCTGACACTCGCCGGGCTCGGTCCGGACGGACGCCTGTAGCATGCCTGCGCGCCTTTATTTCGTTGCAGGCGAAGCTTCGGGAGACCTGCTCGGCCGCGAGACCGTCGAAGCCATTCGCAGGCAAGGCGCCGATCCGGTTTTGCGCGCGAGCGGCGGGCCCGAGCTGGCCAAGGTCGCCGAGCCTTCGGGCATAGACATCTCGGCCCTCTCGGTGCTCGGTCTCTGGGAAGGCGTGAAGGTCTATGGCGTGGCGAAGGCGCTCGCAGAGGCCGTCGCCGACGACATCATCGCCTTTGCGCCTGATGCGGCGGTGCTGATCGATTCCTGGGGCTTTACGCTGCGGGTCGCCCGGTCGGTCCGCGCTCGTGCACCGCATGTCCGCCTCATCAAGCTGATCGGCCCGCAGGTCTGGGCGACAAGGCCCGGCCGGGCCCGAACCCTCGCCGCCACGGTCGATCACCTTCTCTGCATCCATGATTTCGAGGTGCCATTTTATGCGCCTTTCGGCCTCAGGACGACCGTGATCGGCCACCCGGCGCTGAACCGGGCCAGGCGCGGCAACGCAGACCGCTTCCGCCAGGCCTATGGCTTGCCGGCGGACGCGCCCGTCCTCGGTATCTTTCCGGGGAGCCGCCCCGGCGAGATCGACCGCATGGCCGAACACCTGATCGAGGCGGCAAGGCAGTTGAGCCACGCCATGCCAGGGCTCGTCGTCGCCTTTGCGCCGACTGAACGGCTCGCCCCGCAATTGATCTCCGCGCGTCGGTTTCCGACGGATGCCCTGCTGGTAACCGACGATGCCGGCAAGTTCGACCTGATGGCCGCATCGACTCTCGCCCTCGCCGTGTCCGGCACGGTGACCACTGAAATCGCCGCCCAGGGAGCCCCGGTCGTGACCGGCTACAAGACGGGCGGGCTCACATGGTTCCTCGCCCGCAACTTCCTCATGAAGGCCCCGTTCATCAGCCTCGTGAACATGGCAGCCGGACGCGAGGTGATGCCGGAACTGCTTCAGGGCAGGTTTCGCGCCAGCAACCTGGTCTTGGAGGCCCGCAGGCTCCTCGCCGACGATGGCGAGGCCCGTCGGTGCCAGATCGCTGCCCAGAGCGAAGCGCTCGTCCGGATGGGGCAGGGCGGGCGACCGGCCGTCGAAGTGGCGGCGGACGCGATTCGAGGCTGCCTCAAGAAATCGTAAATCAACGCATACATTGCTTTGGCTCCATCCATAGGAAATCCACAGGTTACATTCACGCGTTGTTTTTTGGCGATTGACATATTTCTAGGCGTCTCCAAAGGTTGCCAAATCTTCACGAGAAGTGAAAATCAGCAACATAGGGTAGAACGGGAAATGAAGAAGCAGACGGGTTTTGTGACACTCACTATCGCAGTATGCTTACTGATCACGAGTTGCGCTTCGTCAGGAGCCACGCCCTCAGACATCGAAGCGGGTAGTGCTCAATCAACTGAATCGTCAGTTAGCGGAACTTCGATAACAGTGACAACTGATCGCTCTAGTGCCAAGGCCGCCGCATTGGCATCGCTACTTGAATTCGGTTTCAACATTGACGAAGAAACAGACGATCGCATAGAGGGCAGGCGTCCTCACAAGATTGGCCTCTTCGTTGGCTCAGGTGGCGAGAGGGCAACTGTCACAATCAAAGCAATCTCGGACACGCAGACCCAAGTTTCGGTAGACACTCGGAAGACCGTTATTGGTGTCGCTGGTCAAAAGAACTGGGAAGACGAAATTGTTGCATCAATTCAGAACGCATTTGAGTAAATGAAGAAATGGGCTCCCGCTGTCGCTGCACTACTATCTGCGTGTACAACGCAAGCAGTATTCACCCCTGCGAACAATGAGGTCATACAACTTAGTACAACGGGGCCTGTCGACACATATTTGGATGATGAACTTCCCGACGTTAATTACGTGACCATTGGTACTATAAGTGTCCATTTGGAGGCCACTCATTTTATTCGATTCTCCTTCGACGACGCGTTGGAGAGGCTCGAAGAGAAAGCCGGAGAAGTCGGCGCAAATGGCCTCATCAATATTGAAGAGAAACGATCTCGGTACTTAGAAACCTCAATCTACCACGTTACAGCTGACGCAATCCGATATGTCTTACCCGACTAACCCACGCTTCCCTCAAGGCTTACCTCGAGCAGCTTCTGCGCCTCGACGGCAAACTCCATCGGCAATTCCTGCAGCACGTCCCGCACGAAGCCGTTGACGAGCAGGGCAACCGCCTGTTCCTCGCCAATGCCGCGCTGGCGCGCATAGAAAAGCTGGTCCTCGGAAAGCCTGGTCGTTGTCGCCTCGTGCTCGAGCTGGGCATCGGCCCGGCGGTTCTCGACATAGGGCACGGTATGGGCCCCGCAGCGGTCGCCGATCAGGAGACTGTCGCATTGCGTGAAATTGCGGGCCTGCGAGGCCTTGCGGTTGATCGAGACAAGGCCGCGATAGGTCGAGCTCGACCGACCGGCCGAAATGCCCTTGGCGATGATGCGGGACTTTGTGCGCGCCCCGAGATGGATCATCTTCGTGCCCGTGTCGGCCTGCTGTCGGCCATTGGTCACAGCGATGGAGTAGAACTCACCGACGCTGTCATCGCCCCGCAGGATGCAGGACGGATATTTCCAGGTGATTGCCGATCCCGTTTCGACCTGGGTCCAGGAGATCTTGGAACGCGCTCCCCGGCAGTCGCCGCGCTTGGTGACGAAATTGTAGACCCCGCCCTTGCCGTTCTCGTCGCCCGGCCACCAGTTCTGCACCGTCGAATACTTGATCTCGGCATCGTCGAGCGCGATCAGTTCCACAACGGCTGCATGAAGCTGGTTCTCGTCCCGCATCGGGGCCGTGCAGCCTTCGAGATAGGACACATAGGAGCCCTTGTCGGCGATGATGAGCGTGCGCTCGAACTGGCCGGTGCCCTGCGCATTCATGCGGAAATAGGTCGACAGTTCCATCGGGCAGCGCACGCCAGGCGGCACATAGACGAACGTGCCGTCCGAGAAGACGGCCGAGTTGAGGGTCGCGAAGAAATTGTCCGACTGCGGCACGACGGTGCCGAGATATTCCTTCACGAGGTCCGGATGCTCGCGCAGGGCTTCCGATATGGACATGAAGATCACGCCCGCCTTCTTCAGCTCCTTCTGGAACGTCGTCGCCACAGACACGCTGTCGAATACGGCATCGACCGCAATGCGCGGCTTCTCCCGGGCTTCGGCGGCTGTCTCCACGGCGCCCTCGACGCCGAGCAGCACTTCGGCTTCTTTCAGGGGGATTCCGAGCTTCTCGTAGGTTTCGAGGATTTCCCTGGGCACCTCGTCGAGCGAGGCATATTTCGCGCCGGTCTTAGGGGCGGCATAGTAATAGGCGTCCTGGTAGTCGATCGCCGGATAATGGACCATGGCCCAGGTCGGCTCATCCATGGTCAGCCAGCGCTGATAGGCTTTCAGCCGCCAGTCAAGCATCCAGTCCGGCTCTTCCTTCCTGCCGGAAATGAACCTGACCGTGTCCTCCGACAGGCCCTTCGGGGCCATGTCCATCTCGATGTCGGTCGTGAACCCGGCCGAATAATTCTTGGACTCCAGAGCCCTGGCCGCCGCGACGGTCCCGGCATCGATGCTGTCTTTCACTGTGATGTCCACGCAGTCCTCGTCATGTTCGTCCGTGCCCGTGCAGCAGTCCATTTCAGGCCCTCCTGAGGTCCATGATACGCGCCCTGGCCGCGATCCACGCGTCTGCCGTGGCCTCGAAATCGGCCGGCCTGCTGTTCCATCCATAGCTGGTGCGGATCGCGCAGGATGCAAGCGTGTCACTTGCGCCCATGGCCGACAATACGCCGGACCGCGATACCTTGCCAGACGAACAGGCCGCCCCGGCACTGACGCAGACCCCGGCAAGATCCATCGCCATGACCTGTGTCTCGGCCCGGAAGCCCTCGAGGGCGAAGCAGGACGTGTTCGCGAGGCGGCTTGCGTCCTGTCCGAAAACGACGGCTCCGGCAGACGCAAGCCGCGCTTCCATGGCATCGCGCAGGCGCGCCAGTCCCGCGAATGAAGCGAGAGAGGCTACGGCCGCCGCGGCGGCTGCGCCGAAACCGGCAATCCCGGAGAGATTCTCGGTTCCGGACCGCATGCTGCGCTCCTGTCCGCCGCCCGCCTGCATCGGCTTCAGGGGGGCTCCCGGACGCACCCAGAGGGCGCCTGTGCCCGCCGGCCCGCCGCATTTGTGCGCCGAGAGGGCGAGGTAGTCGGCTCCGAGCAGCAAGGCATTGACCGGGACCTTGCCGAGCCCCTGCACGGCATCGCAATGGACAAGCCCTCCGCGAGCCCGCAACAGCCGCGCGGCCTCTGCGACCGGCTGGATGACACCGGTTTCGTTATTGCCAAGCATCAGGGCGAGGAGGGCGGTGCCGTCATCAGCCGAGTGTCCGGCTAGTGCGTCCTCAAGCGCCGAAAGGTCGATGACCCCGCTCGCCAGGACCGGCACATGCCGAACGCGCGCGCCGGAGGCGACCGCATGATCTCGGACGGCGGCATGTTCGAGGCCGCTGATATAGATCGTCACTCTGCCGCCGAGCTGGCGAACGGCCCCGAGCAGGGCCAGGGCATTGGCCTCCGTCCCGCCGCTCGTGAACACCACGTCTTTCGAGGCCGCGCCGATGCTCGCGCCGACCTGCGTCCGGGCTGTCTCCAGCAGCGAGCGCGCCGCGCGGCCGGCCTGGTGCACTGACGAGGCGTTTGCCCCGATTTCGAGCGCCTCCATCATGGCCTCGCGCGCCTCCGGGCGCAGCGGGCTCGTCGCATTGTGATCGGCATAGATCATCCTGACGGTGTAGCGCTTGCGGCCGCCTCTGGACAGAGCCTTGGCCGCGCTGCACAAAAACTTGCATTATTGGCGGCATTTCGCCTATGCCGCCTTTTCCGCAGAGAAAAGACAATGTCGGCAAGGGCTAGAACAGCATGGCAGAACTGATTATTCCCGGACCCGCAGGGCGACTGGAAGCCCGCTACACAGAACCACCCTATGACGGCGCGCCGCTCGCGCTCATCCTCCACGCTCACCCGCGTGCCGGCGGCACGATGCAGGATCCTGTTGCGATCACGCTCTTCAAGATTTTCGAGGAGCGGGGGTTCGGCGTGCTGCGCTACAATTCGCGTGGCGTCGGCCGGTCCCAGGGGGCATATGATGCCGGGGTTGGCGAGCTTTCCGACGCCGCCTTCATCCTCGATTATATAGAAACCCTCGCCGAGAGCCCCCGTTATGTCTGGGTTGCGGGCTATTCCTTCGGGGCATGGATCACCCTTCAGCTTCTCATGCGCCGGCCTGAGATCGACGGTTTCCTCGCCTTGTCCCCGCCGGCCAATCATTACGATCTGTCATTCCTCGCCCCGTGCCCGGCATCCGGTCTCATCCTTTGCGGAGACAATGACCAGGTCTGCTCGCCGCAGGACGTCGAACGCGCTTTGTCCAAGGTTCGCGTGCAGACCGGCGAGGTCATCGAGCGCGGGGTCGTCAAGGGCGCGAACCATTTCTACCAGGGTTCGCTTGCGCCACTCGAAGCGGCCTGCACGGCCTATCTCGACCGCCGGCTTGCGCAAGCCGATGCCAAGCTGCGCGCCCAGGCCGACAAGGACGCGTGAGACCGGACAAGCCTTCTGCAAGGCGAGGCAAGCCCGGCACCGGCCAGCGGTTCCCTTTGCAAAACCTGCCCGCATGGGCCATATGCCCCACATGCTGACGATAACGGACCTGCGCGCCTCGGTGGGCGACCCTGACGACCTCAAGCCGATCCTGAAGGGCATCACGCTCTGCGTCCCGGCCGGCGAGGTCCACGCCGTCATGGGGCCGAACGGTTCCGGCAAGTCGACGCTCTCCTATGTCCTGACCGGAAAGCCCGGATACGTGGTGACGGGCGGCGAGGCCAGGTTCGACGGCGCGGACATGCTGACCCTCGACCCGGAAGCCCGGGCCGCCAGAGGCCTCTTCCTGTCCTTCCAGTATCCGGTCGAGATACCGGGCGTGCCGGTCATGACCTTTGTCCGGACCGCGATGAACGCCCAGCGCAGGATGCGCGGCGAGAACGAGATTTCCGCGCCGGACTTCATCCGCAAGGCCCGGGAGATCGGCGACCGCCTGAAGCTCACGACCGACCAGTTGAAGCGTCCGCTCAATGTCGGCTTTTCCGGCGGGGAGAAGAAGCGCCTCGAGATTTTCCAGATGATGATGATGGAACCGCGCTTCCTGATTCTCGACGAGACCGATTCCGGCCTCGACATCGATGCCCTCAGAACAGTCGCCGATGGCGTCAACGCCCTGCGCTCGCCGGAACGGAGCATGCTCGTCATCACGCATTACCAGCGCCTGCTCGACCATATCGGGCCGGACAAGGTGCATGTCCTGTCGGCTGGCCGGATCATCAAGACCGGCGGGCCGGAGCTCGCCCACAGGCTCGAGAAGGAAGGCTATGACGGCGTGATCGGCGAGGCGGCATGACGACGCCGCTGCGTGCGCTGATTGCCGATCCCACCGCTGCCGAGCTTGCCCTGGTCGCTCTCTATGGCGAGCTGGAAGCCGACCCCAGGCGGGAGAGGGCTTTCCGGGCCTTCGCGGCAACAGGACTGCCTCACCGCAGGATGGAAGCCTTCAAGTGGAGCGATTTCCGGCGATCCCTCCCGGCGCTCGGACAGGGCCGTTCGCCCCGTCCAGACCTGTTCGCATCCCTCGCCGGTCCGTGTCTCCGTTTTCACGATGGCGCGGTCTCCGGCCTCGGTACCCTGCCGGACGGCATCCGCGCCGTCAGGCACACCGATGGCCAGGCCCTTGCCGGCTCGGAGGACCTGCCCCTCGGCGCGCTGGCGGCGGCCCTGTCGCGCGAAACCGTTCTGCTCGAGATCACCCGCCCGATTGACACGCCCGTACGCCTCGTCATCTCCGGAAGCGGAGAGGCGGCCTTTGCTAGGTGCAGCTTTATGGTCCGGCCGGGCGGCTCGGTGGACATCCTGGAGAGCCATCTCGGCGGGGCAGGGTTCAACGCATTCCTTGCAACCATTGCCGTACAGGCGGGGGCAAGCGTCTCCCGCACCCTCGTCCAGCCGGCTTCCCCCGGCGAGGTCGTGTCCGTCGCGGCCGACATCGCGCTCGACCGGGAAGCCGCCTTCACCCAGACCGTCCTCGCCTTCGGGGCCCGGCTCGCCCGGATCGAGACCCGGCTCGTCCACCAGGAAACGGCCGCGCGCGCTGTCCTGAACGCGGCCTATCTCGCCGGGCGCGATCAGCATATCGACCTGACAAGCCATGTCCGCCATGGCGCGCCGGCCTGCGACACCCGCCAGCGCACCAAGGGCGCCGTCACAAGCGGCGGCACGGGCGTTTTCCAGGGCAAGTTCCTCGTGCCGCGCAATGTCGGCCAGCGAACCCGCGCCGACATGCAGCACAATGCCCTCCTGCTCGAGGACGGCGCGACCGTGAATGCCAAGCCCGAACTCGAAATCCATGCCGACGATGTCGAGTGCGCCCATGGCAACACAAGCGGCGCGCTCGACCCCGAACAGGTCTTCTACATGCGCCAGCGGGGGCTGCCGGAAGACGCGGCCCGGGCACTACTCGCCGAAGCCTTCATCGCCGAGGCCCTCGACTCGGCGCCGCAGGCCGCCCTGGACCTGCTGCTGGCAGAAGCCCGCAACTGGCTCGCGCAGACATGATGATCCCCGCAAAGCCCGTTCTCTGGACCGCCGCCGCGTTCAACATGCTTGTCGCGGTCGCCTTTGTCGCCACGCCGGACATGGTCCTCGAGCGGATGACCGGGAGTGCTGCGCCCGGCATGACCGGCGTCATGTACCTGTTCGCTTCGGCAGTCTTCGCCTTTGGCCTAGGCTATGCCTGGGCTGCCGCGGATCTTGCCAGGAACCGCGCCATCATCCGCCTCGCCGTCTATGGCAAGATCGGCGCGTTCCTCGCCGGGCTTGCCGCGACGCTCTGGGGCGGCGCGTCGGTGCAGGCGCTCATCGGCGGGAGTTTCGACCTCGTCATCGCCGTCCTGTTCGTGCTCGTCCTGCGCCAGACGGCCCCCGCGCAAGCCTGACGCATCGACTTTCAGCCGGGTTCGCCCCATATGCAGCCAATGATCCAACGCCCGTTTGATGTTGACACCGTCCGAGCCGAGTTCCCGATCCTGTCCCGGGAGGTCAACGGCCGGCCGCTTGTCTATCTCGACAGCGCCGCGAGTGCCCAGAAACCGAACGCGGTCATCGACGCCATGTCGAACCAGGCGCGGACGGCCTATGCCAACGTCCATCGCGGCCTGCACACGCTCGCCAACGAGACAACGCAGGCCTATGAGGGCGCACGGGAAGATGTCCGCCGCTTCCTGAACGCGCCATCGGTTGACAATATCGTCTTCACCAAGGGGGCAACGGAAGCCGTCAACCTCGTCGCCTCGGGCCTTGCAGCCGACATCCGGCCGGGCGACGAGATCGTCCTTTCGGTCATGGAACACCACTCTAACATAGTCCCCTGGCATTTCCTGCGCGAGCGCCATGGCGCGGTCCTGAAATGGGTCGAGATTGCGGGGGACGGGTCGCTCGACATGGCCGGTCTCGAGGCGGCCATCGGGCCGAAGACGCGCATGGTCGCCCTGACCCACATGTCGAATGTCCTTGGCACCGTCACGGATGCCCGCAGGATTGTCGGCCTCGCCCGGGCCAGCGGCGCTCTGACCCTGTTCGACGGCTGCCAGGCGGCCGTCCATCTCGACATTGACGTTGAAGCGATCGGGGCGGATTTCTATGTCTTCTCCGGGCACAAGCTCTATGGCCCGACCGGCATCGGCGTCCTCTGCGGCCGCGCCGAAGCCCTTGATCGCCTGAGGCCCTACCAGGGCGGCGGCGAAATGATCGAGACGGTTCACCGCGACCGCATCACCTACAACACGCCGCCCCACAAGTTCGAGGCCGGCACGCCGCCCATTCTCGAAGCCATCGGGCTCGGCGCGGCGATCCGCTGGTTCGAGGCCTTTGACCTGGCCGCCGTTCAGGCCCACGAAGCCGCGATCCTCGCCCGGGCGACGGCAGCCCTGTCTCGCGTCAACGGCCTTCGCATTCATGGCGCGGCGGAAGGGAAGGGGGCTGTCCTCTCCTTCAGCCTGCAGGGGACGCACCCGCACGACATCGCCCAATTGCTCGACCGCCACGGCGTCGCTGTGCGCGCCGGCCACCATTGTGCCCAGCCGCTGATGGCCAGTCTCGGCGTGACGGCGACCGCGCGGGCGAGTTTCGGGCTGTACAACACGGCCGAAGAGGTAGACGCCTTTGTCGAAGCGCTGGAGAAAGCGCGCAAAATGCTTATATAGGTAATTCATGGCAGACGACATGACCAAGGCGGAGACCCTAGAGACAGCCGTGCCTGCGGACAGCGCGCCCGTGCCATCCGGGTCCGCGATCCCGCAGGATGAGCTCAACCGGATCACGGACGGGCTCGTCGCCGCTTTCAAGAGCGTCTACGATCCCGAGATCCCGGTCGACATCTACGAACTCGGCCTGATCTACAAGGTCGACATAGATGACAACCGCAAGGTGGACATCGACATGACGCTGACAGCGCCGGGCTGCCCCGTCGCCGGCGACATGCCCGGCTGGATCGAGACGGCTGCAAGGTCTGTCGAAGGCGTCGAGGATGTCGAGGTCCGCCTGACATTCGACCCGCCCTGGGATCCGTCGCGCATGTCCGACGAAGCCCGCCTGTCGCTCAACATGCTCTGACCGGACACCATGACCAGACGCCCCCGACCGAAGATTGTCTCGCTCACGCCCGCCGCGGCGGCGCGCGTGCAGGCACTGTTGGCCGAGAAGGGCGCAGGCTGTCTCCGCGTCGGCGTCACCAATGGCGGCTGCGCCGGCATGGAATACGTGATGGACTACACGTCCGAACCCGGAACCTACGACGAAACGGTCCGTGACAATGATGTCCAGATCGTCGTCGATGCGAAGGCGGTCCTCTTTCTCCTCGGCTCGGTGATCGACTACGAAGTCACGCCGCTGCACGAGAAGTTCGTGTTCCGCAATCCGAACCAGACCGATGCCTGCGGCTGCGGCGAGAGCGTGACCATCGTTCCGGCTGCGGCCGAATAGACCCTTCCCGGCCTGGCAAGGAAAAACCCGCCCCGGCGAACCGGAGCGGGCTTTCCTGCTTTCCTTGATGAAGCGGGTTGGACTTATTCGATGCCGGCGACCGTGAAAGGCACGGCGGGTGCCGGATCCATTTCCCAGGCGATCGTCAGGCGATGCGCCTTGAGATTGCCTTCTGTCGAACCTGTCAGCGACTGGTTGCTGACAAAGGTTTCGGCCTCGCGGCGGAATCCGTCATCAGAACATCTGTCCACTGACATCGCCGCGATCTGCTTCGCGTCGTCGGCAAATACGTTCAGGATGCAGCTTCCGGACTGGTGAAGCCTGGCCTTGCTGTAGGGATAGTCAATCGTCTCGAGCGCCGCCGGATAGACGGCCCCGTCAAAGGTTATGGTGTATGGAACAGCCTCGGAAGCGGTTCCGGTTTGGGCGATGGCGGTCTGCATCACGCTGAACACCATCGCTGAAGTGGCAACAATGATCGTCTTCATGAAGCTAATATGACACTTCTGAGACAGTCTGTCACGAATTCGTCACGAAAAATCTTGCTGCCCGCCGCCGGGTCGTTAATTCGCGGGAATCCGCCATGTCTCACGCTTTGTTTTATATAAGAAAACGATCCCACAAGGATTAACAGCTATCACAAGAAAAATACTGCAGTATACGGATGAACAGGCCTTTATTGCATCGAATGCGGACGAAGTCCCGGCCTCCGGACAGGCGTTCCCGTCGGCGGTTCCGGCAACTGAGTCGCGGTGACGGGGGCTGCCTTGCGCGCCCTTGCGACCAGTTCGGCCGTGCGTGTCTCGATCACGGCTTCGAGTTTCCCGAGGAACTCGGCCTTCGGGAGGCCGGGCAGGATCGGCTCGAGGAACTCGATCTCGGCCTTGCCGGGCGTCTTGCGGAAATCGGTCTGCGGCCAGAAGACGCCAAGATTGGTGGCAACCGGCACGACGGGCACGTTCATCTCCCGGTACATGTGCCAGACGCCGGCCTTGTAGGACATCTTGTAGTCGACCGGCGCAAGGTGGCCTTCAGGATAGATGAGCACGCGGCGGCCGTCGGCCCTGGCGCGCGCCATGCCCTCGCTCAGCGATGCCGCCTTGCGCTCGCCCCCGCCGCACGTGTCGATGACGATGGCCCCGAGCTTGCGCAGGATGCCGCCGAGAAAGGGCAGGCGTTCCAGGTGGTCGCCGGTAACGAAGACGAGATTGTCGATCTCCGAATAGGCGATGAATCCGTCGCCCCAGCTCTGGTGTTTCGCGGCGACGATAAAGGCGCCGTCCTGCGGCAGCCGGTGTCGCCCCGTCGCCGTGGTCTTGATCCCGCCGATCCAGTGGAGTGCGAGGCGTATCGCCCGCGTGTAGGACCGTATCAGCAGGGTCAGCGGCCGTCCGCCCGGCAGGGCAAGGAGGGGCAGGGCGGTGAGAACGTAGATGGCGGACAGGAGCCAGTAGGCCGCCGTAAACAGGAAGGAGCGCAGCATGTCAGCCTCGGATCATTTGTGCAGTAGAATGGCAAGGATCGCCCGCGTGAATGCATCCACATGGGCGCTGAAGGGACCCGGCAGGCGGCCATAAGCCTTATTCTGGCCGGCCTGCAGGACAACGCCGAGCGACATCGCCGCCAAAAGTGCCGGATCGCCCTCGGGAATGTCGCCCGCTTCCATGAGCGAGGAAATGATCGCTTCGGTGATCGTGACCGGGTCGTCCGGCCGGGCCGTGTCGTGCGGCAGGAACTTGTGCAGCGAGACGAGGTGAAACGAAAAAAGAAGCCAGTCCTCGTCGGCGAGCTTGCAATAGGCCGCCACGATGGCGCGCACGCGCTCGCTAAGGCCGCCCTCAGTCCGGGCCGCCTCGGCGACCAGCTTTCCGAGCCGGTTGTGCGTTTCCATGAAGAGGGACAGCGCAAGCTCGTCCTTGCCCTTGTAGTGCCGGTACAGCGCCCCTTCGGAGACGCCCGCGCGGTCGGCAATGTCTCGCGTCGTCGAGGCGTCTATGCCGCCATCGACAAACAGTTCGAGCGCAGCCCGTTCGATCTTGGGACGTGCATTGCGCGCGCGCGGCCGCGACGTCTCGGATTGTGTCGCCATGCATTGGCTCCTTGTCGCGTCAGCCAGGCCAGAATAGCCGGCTTGGCTTTACAATAAGTGAACAGTCGCTCACTTGCAAGCCCCATTGTTGTTTTCTGTTTCGCCGCAAGCTCAGGCCGCTTGACAGCAACAGCAGGGATTGTAACGCGGGAAGTCGTCCTGAACTCCCCTCGAAGAAACCGGATTCGCCATGCTGAGGAAAGCGCTGACAGGACTTGGCCTGGCCTTCGCCGTCCTCGCCCCTGCCGTCTGGTGGCTCACCCACTCGACCCGCTATGCCATCGATAGGTCTGTCTCCATCGCGGCCCCGTCCTCCCCGAAGTCCCGTCCCGAAACCTACCGGCCTGGCTACGTGCCGCCGCTCGTCTACAGCGAGGAGCGCGAGCCTTGCGCCGGGCGCACAGACCTGAAACAGGCCCTGTTCGGCGACCTGCACATCCACACCGCCCTCTCTGCCGATGCCTATCCGGACGGAACGCGCGTCTTTCCTGACACCGCGCTTGCATTTGCGCGGGGCGAGGAAATTGCCCTCGCCACCGAGCCCGGCCAGCCGGAACAACGCGTCAGGCTCTCCCGGCCGCTCGATTTTGCCGCCATCACCGATCATTCTGAATCCATCGGCGAAGGCTATATCTGCCGCACGCCGGGGGCGTTTCCCGGCTATGGCTCCTCGGCCTGCCGCACATTTCGGGCGGGCGAGGAATCCGGCTTGCGCATCTTCACCACCGTGCACGCGGGAACCCGCCCTGCCAGAAAGCGCGCCGTCTGCGGCGAGGATGACCGGGACTGCCATGCCGCCGCCCGCATCGTCTGGAAGCAGACCATCGAAGCCTCCGAGGCAGCCTATGACCGCACGCAAGGCTGCGCGTTCACGACGCTTATCGGCTATGAATACACGCGCAGCCCGAACGGCATGCACATGCACCGGAACACGATCTTCCGGAACATGTCCGTCCCCGCAGAACCCGGCAATTTCATCGATTATCCGACGCTGCCGGACCTCCTCGGCAAGCTCGAGCGCGAGTGCCGCGCCGGCATCGAGGCTTGCGACGTGATCTCAATCCCGCACAATTCCAATCTCTCGAGCGGCAATGCCTTCAACCCGGACTCGCTTCAGGGCTTCAGCGAGGAAGCCCGGCAGGCTCACCGCCTCCAGCGCCAGAGCTTCGACCGCCTGATGGAAATCACCCAGCACAAGGGCACGTCCGAATGCCTCAGCGGCGTCACCGACATTCTCGGCGACGAGGACGAATATTGCGATATCGAGGCGATCCGCACGATCGGCCGCCGCGTGCGGGCGTTCGACATCACGGTCTGGATCCCGCGCCTCTACCGCACGACTTTGCGCGAGTGCACCGGGACCGACCTCGACCCGAAGGACAATCTCTACAAAGGCCCGTGTGTCTCCTCGCGAGACTTTGCGCGCGGTGCCTGGCTCGAAGGCCTGAAGGAAGCCCGGCACAGCCACGTCAATCCCTTCCAGATGGGCGTCATCGGCAGCACCGACAGCCATATCGGCACCGGCGGAAACACCGGCGAGGCCGACTGGCCGGGCCATATCGTTCACGAGACGACGCTGGACGGGCGGCTCGGCGCGCCGGGCCTGGGGCGGCACAACCGGATCGAGGGCAACCCGGGCGGCCTCGCCGGCGTCTGGGCCGTCGAGAACTCGCGTGATGCCATATTCCAGTCGCTGAAGCGCCGGGAAACCTTTGCCACGTCCGGAACCCGGATCCGTCCGCGTTTCTTTGCGGGCGATTATCCGGACGACCTCTGCGCACAGGGGGACCGCGTCGCGCTCGCCTATGAAAAGGGTGTTCCGATGGGGGCCGAGATTCCGTCGCCCCCGGGCAACGGACTGCGCTTCTATGCCGAGGCTGCGCGCGACGAGGCGGCCACCGCCTCGCCCCTCCAGGAAATTCAGGTCATCAAGGGCTGGATCGACGCGGAGGGCAACAAGCGGTCCAGCGTGAAGACTGTGGCGGTGGCCGGGCCGGGCGGCGCGGCGAACCTCTGCGCCGTCTACGAAGATCCGGACCATGACCCTTCGCTCTATGCCTACTATTACCTGCGGGTCATCGAACTGCCGTCGCCCCGCTGGAGCACGGTCCAGTGCAATGCCGCAGAACCGGGCGACCGGCCGGAGGCATGTGCCGGTCTGCCCGACGAGATGATCCACGAAATGGCCTGGACCTCGCCGGTCTGGCTCGTGCCGGAGACAAGCGGCTAGAGTGGTTTCGCCTATGGCGGAAACGCGAAAGGCGACAAAAGGTCGCCCGGCGCCCCTGCGCCGCCCCCGCGGAGCCGTCGGCACCTGCCGACTGGCGTGAGCGAAAAAACGACGACCGATTCCGTCAAGGACGGAAACGGTCTAGGGCCAGGATTGCCACGAATGTGACTGGTTCCGGCAGGCATCGGGCCTAAAGTGCTGTTTTCGAGTCACATCGGTCTTAGCCATGAAACCCTGTCCTGTCGCCCTGTCCGTCGCCTCCGGCCTTCTAGCCCTTGCATCCTGCGCAACCACGTCCACGACCTATCCGGACATCAGCAAGGCCAGCATCGAGGCGCGAACGCCGGCAATCCAGGCCGGGCTGGTCGATGCGATCCTCGCGCGGCAGTCGCGGGTCGAAGATCTCGCCTGGCCGCTACTTGTCGCCAATGCGGGCCTCTGTCATGACCGCGTCCGGCAGGCTTTCGGCCTGACCGTCGGCAATGCCGCCTCCATCCGCGCCATGGCGGACGGCCTCACCGCAAGCCAGGTCGAAGCCATCGGCTATACCGAAGCGCCCGTCGTGCTCTCCGTCATCGCCGGAAGCCCGGCGCACGTAGCTGGTATCCGGCCGGGAGCCGTGCCGGTGACGATCGGCGAAACGGATATCGATGGCCAGATCAGCCGCATCGGCGAAGCGCTCGCCGCTGGCGCGGACACCCGGGCCGAGGCAGCGTCCGGCAAAGACGCCGCGACGCCCCTCGATGTCGTCTTCGAGCAGGACGGCGACAGGATCGCCGCATCCCTCGTTCCCGTCACGGTCTGCGGCGTGACCCTGAAGGTGCGCGAGACAGACACCGTCAATGCCTCGGCCAACACGGCCACCCTCAACATCAATCGCGGGCTTCTGATGGCGCTTGAAGACGACCGGGACGTGTCGCTCGTCATCGCCCACGAGCTTGGCCATGTCATCGGCCGTCACGTGCCGAAACTCGAGCGCAATGCCGCCGTGTCCGGCATCTATGTCTGGGGCGTTCCGGTGGCCCTCGGTGCCGGGCTCGTCGACCTCACCGTCGGGCGGGCCATGAAGCGCTTCGGCGGCAGCGAATCGCTGCCCGGCGCATCCTTTCTCACATCGATCCAGAACCGGGTCCTCGGCGTGCGCGAGTTCGAGCGCGAGGCCGACTATCTTTCGGTCTACATCACCGCGCGGGCAGGGGGCGACCTCGACCGGCTCGAACATGTCTTCGAGGCGTTCTCGACCCTCTCGGCCCGGTCGACCTATGGCGAACGGAGCCATCCGGTGACGGCGGACAGGATGCTCGCCATCGCCGCGGCCCGGGAGGAAGTTCGGGCCAAGCAGGCATCCGGCGCGCCGCTCGTGCCTGAAGGCTGGCCCTGGCCCGTGCCGGGCACCCCGGCCGAAGCTCCTGAAAACCAGGCAGGCGCGGACCCTCGCGGCGCGTGAACAGCCTCGCCGCCGCGCGCCAGGGCCGCTTCGCCCGCCAGGCTCTGGCCGCTCCAAAACAAACCTGCAACAAATGATGCCGCCGGGTCGTTGCTGAACCCGGCCCCGCTCACGAGGAGACACGCCATGGCCGAACAGGCGCTCGCACCGGACCCCGGCATGCAGGACGAGGACCGCGCCTTCGACGTGATCGAGCAGGCGATCGCCAATGCGGACGGCCCCGGAATCGTCGCCGCCCTCGAACGGTTCAGCGACGCAGACGCCCGCCACATGTTCTTCGAGTTCGACGCCGAAGACCGGGCGATCATGCTCACCCTGATGCCGGCCGACTGGGCGGCCAGGTTCATCGCGCCGCTGCCCGTCGTCGAGATCTCCTTCCTGCTCGAGCGGGTCGAGCCGGCCGTCGCGGCTGCCATCATCGACGAGTTCGACAGTTCCGAGGCCGCCGAGGTCATCGAGGAACTCGAGCCAGAAGACGCCCGCGCCATCACGGCGCTCCTAAAGGCGGAGACGGCGCGAGAGGTTGCCGCGATCGCGGACTATGAGGAGGACTCCGCCGGCTGGCTCATGGATACCGGCCCTCTCGTCTTCCAGTCGGGCAACACGATCCGCGACGTTCTGCAGCTCATCATCGACGACGAGACCGCCCTCGACAGCGCCGAAGGCCAGCATCCCTATGTGATTTCGCCGGACCGCGACCTCCTCGGCGTTCTCTCCCTTCGCGACCTCCTGATCGCCCGGCGGGCAACCCCGCTCGTCGATGTCATGATACCAGCCGTCAGCGTCAGGCCGGAGATGCCGCTCGACGAACTGAAGAACTTCTTCGACGAACACGATTATCTCGGCGCACCGGTTGTCGACGCAACCGGCAGGCTGATCGGCGCGGTCGCCAAGGAAGCCGTCATGGACGCGTGGCGTATCCGGCTGCAGCAGAATGCCCAGAAGGCGCGCGGCGTCGTCGCCGACGAGCTGCGCTCCATGCCGCTCCTCTTCCGCTCCCGCCGCCGCCTCGCCTGGCTCAGCGCGAACATATTCCTCAACGTCATCGCCGCCAGCGTCATCTCGTCCTTCGAGGCGACCCTCTCGGCCGTCATCGCCCTCGCGATCTTCCTGCCCATGGTCTCCGACATGAGCGGGTGCTCCGGCAACCAGGCCGTCGCCGTCTCGATGCGCGAACTGTCGATCGGCCTCGCGCGGCCGTCGGACGTCTTCCGCGTCTGGTGGAAGGAGGTTTCCGTCGGTCTCATCAACGGCGTCGTCCTCGGCATCATCATCGGCCTCGTTGCCTGGGCGTGGAAAGGCAATCCTGTCCTCGGCGGCGTCATCGGTCTCGCCCTCGCCATCAACACTGTCATCGCCGTCTCCATCGGCGGCTGCGTGCCGCTCCTCCTGAAGCGGATGAATGTCGATCCTGCCGTGGCCTCCGGCCCGCTGCTCACCACCATCACGGACATGGCCGGCTTCTTCCTGGTGCTCGGCTTCGCCACGCTTGCATTGCCGTGGCTCGTCTAGGCAAAGTGCGGGTTCACTGAAAAGGCTGAAGAATGTCGAAAATGTCAGAACCATTCCGGATCGGGGGGGAAAGCATCAGGCCCGGACACGAGGCGAGGGTCGAACTGCCGATCAGCCTCCTGTCGAACGGCCTCTCCATGACCCTGCCGGTCCGGGTCATCCATGGCCGGGAGCCGGGCCCCGTGATGTTCGTCAGCGCGGCGGTGCACGGCGACGAGATCATCGGCGTCGAGATCATCCGCAGGCTGTCCAGGCGTCCCGCCCTGAAGCGCCTCGCCGGCACGCTGCTCCTCGTTCCCGTCGTCAACGGCTACGGCTTTCTCGCGCGGTCGCGCTACCTGCCGGACAGGCGGGACCTCAACCGCTGCTTTCCGGGCGACGAGACCGGATCGCTCGCGAGCCGCCTTGCCGATACGTTCCTCCGGCAGGTCGTCGCCCGGTCCGATTTCGGCATCGACATCCACTCCGCCGCCATCCATCGCTCGAACCTGCCGCAGATCCGCATTGCGCCGAAGGATGACCGCATGCGCGATCTCGCCGATGCGTTCGGCGCGCCGGCCATTCTGACCTCGAACCTGCGCCAGGGCTCGCTCCGCCAGGCCGCTGCCGGTCTCGGCGTGCCGGTCCTCCTGTTCGAGGGCGGCGAGGGCCTGCGCTTTGACGAGACCGTCGTGCGCGCCGGGCTCGCCGGAACGCTGCGCGTCATGAAACATGTCGGCATGATCCGCTCCGGGACGGTCGCGCCGGCCCCGGCGCCTTCCTTCTTTTCGCCGAAGAGCTACTGGCTCCGCGCGCCGGAGGGCGGGCTTCTCCGGCTTGCCGCCGACCTCGGGCACACGGTCCGGACCGGCCAGAAGCTCGGCACGATCAGCGACCTCTTTGGCGACAGGGAGATCGCCATCCTCGCCACGCATGACGGCGTCATCGTCGGGCGCGCGACCTTGCCGGTAGTCAACGAGGGCGACGCCGTCCTGCACATCGCCCGGACCGTCCAGTCCGAACCGGCTGCCGGGAAGATCGGCACCATTGTCGAGCATCTCGACCAGGCGGACATGTTCTACGAGGACGAGATCATCTGATGCAGACCGGGACGGAGCTCTGGCAGGACCGGCTGGCGAGAACGAAAACAAACCGGCGACTGTTTCCGTCAAGGACAGAAACAGTCTAGTGTCCAGGCATCGATTGCCAATAAGAAGACCCGGAGACCCCCCATGGCCGCCAGACCGCTCCTGACCACCGCCCTCGGCCTGATCCTTGCGGCCTGCGCCGCCCAGCCCTCAGCCGTTGCCCCCGGAAATGCCGGAACAGCTCCCGCCGAAGCCGGGGAGGCGGCGCCGGAATTCGATCTCGCCTACGAGAAATTCACCCTCGGCAACGGGCTCGAAGTCATCCTCCATGTCGATGCCTCCGATCCCGTCGTCGCGGTGACGACCGTCATCCATGCCGGCAGCAACCGCGAGCGGCCGGGCCGCACGGGCTTTGCCCACTTCTTCGAGCACATGGCCTTCAACGATTCGGAAAATGTCCCACGCGGCTGGAACCGCAAGGCGATCCCCGACTGGGGCGGTGACCGCAATGGCGGCACCTGGAGTGACGGGACGATCTATTACGAAGCCGTCCCCAAGGACGCGTTCGACAAAATCCTGTGGATCGATTCTGACCGCCTCGGCTACATGATAAACACGGTGACGACCGCCGCGCTCGAACGCGAGAAACAGGTCGTCAAGAACGAGAAGCGCCAGCGCGTCGACAATGCGCCTTATGGCTACACCCAGGAGGTCATCCGGACGGCCCTCTATCCCGAAGGCCACCCCTATAGCTGGACCGTCATCGGCTCCCTGCCGGACCTGCAGGCGGCAACTCTCGATGACCTGCGGGAGTTCTATGACGAATATTATGGCGCCGCCAACGCGACCCTCGCCATCGCCGGCGACATTGATCTCGAAGAGACCCGCCGCAAGGTCGAGCTCTGGTTCGGCGAAATCCGCTCCGGGCCGGACGTCGCGCCGCTTTCGCCCATGCCGGTCGAACTTGCGGCCACCCGCAAGCTCTATTTCGAGGACAATTTCGCAACCCTGCCCGAACTGCGCCTGACCTTCCCCGCCGTGGAAGCCGGCCATCCCGACGAAGCCGCGCTGACCGTGCTTGCCGATCTGCTGGCCGGCAGCAAGACCTCGCCCCTGCACGAAGTGATTGTCGAAGCTGAACAGCTCGCCCCGGCGGTCTTCGGCTTCAGCAGCGCGATGGAGCTTGCCGGAGAACTCGTCTTCAGCGTCCGTGCCAATGCCGGAACGGACCTTGATGAGGTCCATGATGCGTTCATGGTCGCCCTTGGGACGTTCGAGCGCGAGGGCGTCGATCCGCTTGACCTGCAGCGCATCAAGGCCGGGCAGGAGACCGCCCTCTATGGCGAGCTCGCAACCGTGCTCGGCAAGTCGAACCAGATGGCGCAGGACAACGAATTCTTCGGCGATCCCGCCCGTTCGCTGGCCATGGCCCGCAGGATTGCCGCCGTCACCGCTGGGGATGTCATGGCCGCCTACGACCGGCATGTCCGGGGCAAGCCCGCGATCATCACGAGCTTTGTCCCGAAGGGCTCCGGCGAGCTCGCACTCGAAGGGTCGGAACTCGCCAGCGTCTGGATCGAGGACGTGGTCGAGGGCGTCAGCGCCGAGGAGGTCAGCCAGGGCGAGGAGGCCGACTATGAACGCACGCCGTCGCGTCATGACCGCAGCGAGCCGCCCTTCGGCGAACTGCCTCTGTTCGAGATGCCGGAGATCTGGGAAGCCGCCCTCCCGAACGAGGCCCGCCTTGTCGGCATGGAGAGCGGCGAGATACCTCTCGTCACCTATGACGTGACCATCGCCGCCGGAAGCTGGTTCGACCCGGCAGGCAAGGCCGGCACGGCAAGCCTGCTCGCGCGTGTCCTGAACGAGGGCACGGCCACGCGCTCGGCCGGCGAACTCGAACAGGCGATCGGCCTGCTCGGCGCGCGCATCACGGCCTCCTCTTCGGTGGATGACATCACGATCAATGTCGAGGCCCCGGCCCGGAACTTTGAGAAGACCGTTGAGATCGTCAGCGAGATGCTCGCCGAGCCCCGCTGGAACGACGCCGACTTCGCCCGCGTCAAATCCGCCGCGCTGACAAGCATTCGCGACCGGGAAGCCAATCCGGCCGCTGTCGCGAACCTTGCGTTCAACCGCCTCGTCTATGGCGACGCACACCCCCTCGGCATTGCCCCGGACGGCACGGCCGGGACCGTGGCCGGGATCACGCTCGAAGACCTCCAGGAGTTCTATGCGAGCCTCAAGGGCGCACCGGTCCGCTTCCATGTCGTCGGGGACGTGACACCCGGGCGTGCCGAAGCGGCGTTCGGCGCGATAGCGGCGCAGTTCGGCGGCCCGGATCTCGTTCGCCCCTCCTTCGCGATCCCCGAGCAGGATGATGCAGGCAGGGTCTATTTCATCGATGTCCCCGGCAGCAAGCAGAGCGTGCTCCTGATCGGCAAGCTCACGATTGGCTCGCTGCATCCGGACGCAACCGGCCTGCAATTCGCCAACGAGAAGATCGGCGGCGGCATCAGCGGCGACTTTGCCCAGGTCCTGCGCATCGAGAAGGGCTATACCTACGGGGCCGTGTCCTTTGTCAGCGAGGGCGTCGAGCCCCAGCCCTACAGGGCGATCACCAGCGTCCGGGCCAACGCGACCGGTGCCTCGCTCGGGATCATGCGGGACATGCTCGCGACCTATGGCGCCGACTATTCCGCCGAGGACGCCGAGACTGTCCGCCTGAAGCTCGTCAAGCAGGCGAGCCGGGCCAATGAGGGCCTCGGCGACAAGCTCGCGATCCTGCGCACGATCACGAGGTTCGGCCGGAGCCTGACCTATCTCGAGGACGAGCAGCAGGCGCTCCTCGCCATGACGGTGCCGGACTATCAGCGCCTGATCGGCACCTATCTCGGCGAAAGCGCGATGACCTATCTCATTGTCGGCGACGCAGAGACCCAACTGGCAGCCGTTGAAGCCTTTGCCGGCGGACCTGTCACCCGGCTCGACACTCGCGGCAGCCCTCTGCCATGACGTCCCTCTTCGCAACCGTCCGCCGCGGCGGCACCATGTCAGGCCTTAACGAAAGCCTGCCGCAGCCTACGGCGACGGGGGAGGGCGCGCCGGAAGCCGTGTTGCCATGACGCCCGCGCTATCGGCCCGACGCCGGTTTCCGCATCGGACCGTGCTTGAGAACAGCGTGAAAACGGGCTGATGCCTTGTCGGCAACATCAATCGCATAATCAACATTATGGGAAATACGGCTCCGTTATCGCGGCAGCCCGAACATGTTAATCCAGGTCGAGCGCCATTTCATAGCCGTCATGGCCAGGCTCGACGCCCTCCGGCAGCTCTCTGGCCAGCGTCGCATAATCGAGATCGACATGCATGTTCGTCAGCACTGCCCGTTTCGTCTGCACTTGCCGGATCCAGCCAAGGGCCGTCTCGACATTGGCATGCGACGGATGCGGCGCATGCCGCAGGGCATCGACGACCAGCCAGTCGAGCCCGCCAAGCTCGCGCAGTGTTGCGTCCGGCAAGTCGTGCACGTCATTGCAATAGGCGAAGCGGCCGATGCGGAAGCCGAGCGAGCCGATGGCCCCGTGCGCCTGTTCAAGCGGCAGGACCGGCACAGGCCCGCCCGGCCCGTCTACCGTGAAGGTCCTTCCGGGCTCGAGCAGCCTCTGGAGGTCGAGGATCGCCGGATAGCCGTGCGCACCCTCGAAGCAGTAGGCATAGCGCGTCGCGAGGTCCCGGGCAGTGCGTGCATCCATGTGCACAGGCATCCGCCGGCGCTGGCGCTGCACGAGGGCCCGCAGGTCGTCGATCCCGCCAACCTGGTCGGCATGTTCGTGGCTGAACACGACCGCATCGAGCCGACCCACCCCGTGCCGCAGGAGCTGCTCCCGCATGTCGGGGGCCGCATCGATCAGAAACCGGGTCGGCTCAGTGTCGCTGCCGGAAAAAACCTCGACCATGGCCGAGCAGCGCGAGCGGCGGTTCTTCGGCTCGCGGGGGTCGCAGGCCCCCCACTCATTGCCGATCCTTGGCACGCCGCCCGAGGAGCCCGTTCCGAGCAGCGTCACCTTCAAGGTCCGCGTCATGCCGCGACCCGCCCGAACAGCCTCAGGGCGTTCGCCTCCGTCTCGGCGGCAATCTCTCCGGGTGTCGCCCCGACAAGGCCTGCATAGGCTTCGCACACATGCACGAGATAGGCCGGTTCATTGCGCCGCCCGCGCATCGGCACCGGCGCAAGGTAAGGACAATCGGTCTCGAGGATCACCCGGTCGCGCGGCAGGGTCCGGACAACGGCGCGGACATCCCGCGCCGACCTGAAAGAGGCGATACCCGACACGGAAAAATAGGCCCCGAGCGCCGCTGCCCGGTCCGCAAGGCGCTGCCCGCCCGTATAGCAATGCAGGAGCGGCCGGAACGCGCCCTTCGCCATCTCGGCTTCGAGAATGTCGCCCATCAGGTCGTCGGCCTCGCGCGTATGCAGGATCAGCGGCAGGCCCGTCCGGCGCGCCGCCTCGATATGCGTCTTCAGAGAGGTGACCTGGTCGGCTTGCGCGCTGTAGCCATAATGGAAATCCAGCCCGGTCTCGCCAATTGCGGCGACCTTCGGATCGGCGGCAACCTCGACAAGATCCTGCACGCCGAGCTCCGTATAATCCTTGGCATGGTGCGGATGTACCCCCGCCGAGCACCAGATATCGTCATGCTGCTTCGCGATGGCGGCAACGCGGGCGAAATTGTCTAGCCGGTCGCAGATCGCAAGGAACCGGCGCACGCCGGCGGACCGCGCCCTTTCGAGCACCTCATCGAGATCGCCGGCAAATGCCTCGCCGTGCAGGTTGACATGTGTATCGAACATGCCTGCCCCTAGCGCGCTTTGATCGCATTCTGAAGGGCCGAGACGAGTTTTGCGGCGGCCTGCCCGCGATCCATGTTAAGTGCACGGGCTTCCGCCAGGAGGCGCGAACAGTCCAGCCAGGCGCGCGCCAGCGCCGGATCGCCGTCGGCCTTCACGCTGATCCAGGCGAGGAACTCGGTTGCCATCGCCTCGAACGCGGCGTCATCGGCGCTGCCGCGCGCCAGCAGGTCCGCGAGCGCCGCGTCGGCAGGTGCCGGAAGCGCCCTCAGGAACACGCGCGCCGCGTTCAGCGCAGCAAGGCCCGACGACCCCGCAAGCGCCGCCCCGAATCCCGGCCGTCCGTTCGCGAGTCCAAGGGCTGCGGCATCCGCCGAGCCGGTTCCGGAAATCGTCCCCAGCACCTCGCGCGTCTCGTCCGGGTCCAGCCGGCCGGCCCGCAACACCCGGCAGCGCGACCTGATCGTCGGCAGGACCGGCACCGAGCCATGCGAGACCAGGATGAGCAGGCTGTTCCGGCCGGGCTCTTCCAGCGTCTTCAGGAGCGCGTTCGCGCCCGACAGGTTCAACTCGTCGAGCGCATCCACGACGCCGACCCGCCAGCCGCCAAGCGCGGGCTTCAGGGCAAAGAAGCCGTTGAGATCCCTGATCGCCTCGACCGGTATGTCCTGCGGCAGCTTGCCTTTCTCGTCGGGAACCCGCGCGACCCATCGCAGGTCCGGGTGTGAGCCCGCCGCGATCTTGCGGACGACCGGATCGTCGGGAGGTGCGTCGAGCGTGCCCGCCTCGCAGCCGGCTCCCAGCACGGCCGCCGCCATGCGCCGCGCCAGCCGCGCCTTGCCGATCCCGGATGGTCCCTCGACAAGCCAGGCATGGTGCAGGCGTCCGCCGGCCCTCGCCTCGGCAAACCGCGCCTCGCAGCCGCCATGGCCGACCAGGGGCCAGGCCACGCCATCCGTCATGCCCGCCCCGCGCCGGACAGGCATCGCGCCTCGATGGCTGCCCAGGCTTCCTCGAGCACGCGGCCCGGGGCCTGCAAGGCGTCCAGCACGACACATCGCTCCGGATAGCGCTTGGCGATCTGCAGGAATGCCGTGCGGACATCGCGGTGGAATTTCATCGGGCGCGCTTCAAAGGCGTCGCTGCCGCCCTCCCGCGCTTCGCATCTCTTCTTCAGCTTTTCAGGCGGGGCATCCAGGACAAGCGTCAGGTCCGGCCGGGACCATTCGAGCACGGCGGCCTCCAGCGACAGGAGCGTCGGCATGGAGACCCCGCCATTGACGCTCTGATAGGCGAGCGTGGAGTCCGAAAACCGGTCGCAGAAGACCCACTGGCCGCGCTCGAGCGCCGGCCGGATGCGCTTTTCGAGATGATCGGCCCGCGCCGCATTCATCAGCAGGGCTTCCGCCAGCGGGCTCCAGGCCTCGCCGTCCGGCGGATGCAGCGCGAGCTTGCGGACCGCTTCGGCTAGCGGTGTCCCGCCCGGCTCGCGCGTCGTCTCCGCCGATATGCCATTGGCCCGCGCCCGTTCCGACAGTGCCGCGAGCAGGGTCGACTTGCCTGCGCCCTCGCCGCCTTCGAGCGTCACGAACCGCCCGAGCAATCCCTCATTCATCTCCGCCTGCCATCATCCGGCTGAGCCCTTCGGCGACGCGGCCCATGATGCCGAGCGGCTTCACGGTCGCGAGGGCATAGACAGGGGCTGTCACCGGCGGCTGGCCTTGCAGGGTGATGACCATCTGCCCGATCTCGTCGCCCGCCCGGACCGGCGCTTCGAGCGGCCCGTCATAGACGATCTCGGTCTTCGCCTCATCGAAGGCGCGCTTGTGCGCGCTGACGACGAGGGGTGCCTTCAGGCCGACGGGAACGGTCCTCTGCTCCCCGAGCCAGACCTCGACCTCGCCGACCGGCTCGTCGACCTTGTCGATCCGCCGCGTGGCAAAGCCGGAGAAGGCAAGCCGCATCAGCCGTTCGGCTTCCTGCGCGCGGCGGCCTTCGGACGCCATGCCGTTGAGGACGATGATGCGCCGCTGGCCGTCCTGCTCGGCCGAGGCGGTCAGCCCGTAGCCGGACACTTCAAGATGACCTGTCTTCAGCCCGTCCACGCCCTCGACGCGGCCGAGCAGCGGATTGCGGTTCGGCTGGCTGATGCCGCGCCATTCATAGGCGCGCTCGTTGTAGAAGCGGTAATAGTCCGGAAAGCGCTCGATCTGCAGCTTGGCGAGCCGGGCAAGGTCGATGGCCGAGATCCGGTGGTTCGGCCCGTCGAGCCCGGTCGAGTTCTCGAAGGTCGCACTGTCAAGGCCAAGGTCGCGGGCGAGCGCCGTCATCTCGCGCGCGAACGCCTCCTCCGTGCCGGACAGGCCCTCGGCGAGGACGATGCACGCATCATTGCCGGACAGCACGATCACCCCGCGCAGCAGTTCCTCGACCGTCGGCTCGTCGCCCACCGCCAGCCCCATGGTCGAGCCGCCGGACGCCCAGCCGCCTTCGGCCCATGCCCGCTCGCTCGTCCGGAACCGGTCCGACAGCGAGACCTCGCCGCGCGCCAGGCGGTCGAACACGACCATGACGGTCATCATCTTGGTCATCGAGGCCGGGATCATCGGCTCGCTGCCGTTCTTCTCGAACAGCACCGTGCCCGTGTCATGATCGAGGATCGCCGCATGGCTCGCCTCGGTGTCGATGAAGGGCACCTGGGCGGCCGCGGGCCAGATGATAAGCGTGCAGGCGATCAGCAGGCAGGTGAGGCGCATGTCTAGTGAAATCCTTCTGTCTTGCCGGTGTCGCCACCGGTTAGCCCCGCCAGAAGAAAAAGAGCCGGTTTGACGCCAAGGTCAACGGGCAATCCGCTCAGGAACGGTCGGAAACCACCAGGCCTTCGGCGACGCCGTCGCTTGCCAGGTCATCGCGCAGGCGGTCGGCCTCCTCGCGGTTGCCGAGCGGACCGGCCATGACGCGGAACAGGTCCGTCCCGCGCACATTGACCGGGACGATCCGCACGCTCGTCCGCGCGCTGGCATTGCGATAGAGCCGTTCGGCATTGCCGATGTCAGTGAACGCGCCAAGCTGGACGAAAAACCTGCCCGCCGCGCCGGCAGTCGGGAAGCGCACGCCAAGGTCCGGCTCGCCCGGGGCAGCCACGAGGACGGGTTCAGGGCGCGGCGTCCCCGGCCCGGTCGTTCCGCCCGCCAGTTCCTCGTCGGGCAGTCCGGCCGCGAGGACAGGCCCGGCCACGGGAGCCGGCCCGAGATAGCGCACGCGCACGTTCGCGCCATTGCCGCCAATCCCAAGTAGCTCGGAGGCACGGTCCGACAGTTCGATGAACCCGTCGCCCTCGAAAGGTCCCCGGTCGTTGACGCGGACAACCGTCTCGCGCCCGTTCGCCGGATTGACGACATGGACAAGGCTCGGCAGCGGCAGGCTCGGATGCGCCGCCGTCAGGGCCGTGCGGTCATAGGTCTCGCCATTCGCCGTCGGCTTGCCGTGCAGGAGCGGGGAGACCGGATAGGCCCGTCCCTCCCTGTCATAGACCCCGCCGGCAGCCGCAGCAGCCGGCTCGAATACCGTCCCGGACACCGGCATCGCTTCGGCGACCGGCTGCGATTCCACGGCGACGCTGCGGGCAAGCTCGCTCTCGCCCGGATAGCGGAACTCGGCTTCGGCAGCCGCCGGCAAGGCAATCCCGGAGAGCGCGGCAAGCGCTGCGGTCACCGTCAGGAAGCATCGGCATTTTTCGGCACGGGCAAGACGGAACATGCAAACCTCGTTCTGTGGTTCTTCAGGCCCGCTTAGTGCGGGCGAAACGGCGCGGTCGAGCGCCCTTCCCGAACCGTTTACCAAACCTCGATGCATACAGGGTGAACAAGAGCAGAAAAACCGGAAGGCCGCCTTAGCCTCCCGTTTACCGGACTGTTCAGCGCGATTAAGGCAAAGCCGTGGCAGTCGGCCCGCTGCCCGCCGCTTGCATTTGGCCGCCGTCTGTCAGATGTGTCTCGGCGTACCGGGCAGGTGGCAGAGTGGTTGAATGCGGCGGTCTTGAAAACCGTTGAGCGTGCAAGCGTTCCGGGGGTTCGAATCCCTCCCTGCCCGCCACTCTGGAACATAAGTGCGAATGCCGTCCTCAGGGTCGGCCTTGCGAAAAGTGCTCGTGCGCGGTCGGTATGGTCACCCATGTGTGCATGCTCTGCTCCCAGACCGACCTGACCGGCACCATGGCGTGTTCGTCCAGGAAACTGCCAATGGCAATGCCTGTCACGCCCCTGTTCTTCGACCCCCTGAAGAAAACGGTCGATCCGCAGTGGCCGCAGAAGAAATTCTCGAAGTCGCCACCGAGCGCGGTCTTGCGGACAAACCGCTTGAATTCTCCTTCAACGATCACCTGATCGTCAGGATAATAGGCTGCCGCGCCGAACGGCGAGCCGGTCCGGCGCTGGCAGGCCACACAATGGCACGCCACGACCGCCGGGCTCGGCCCCGGCACGCGAACCCTGAGGTGTCCGCACTGGCAAGCTGCTTCCATGACGGCTGTCCTTCCATTCCGTGTGGCCGGGCGATCTTCGCTTTGTGCTCATCAAGCGCAACACCCCTTTGCAACTCACCCTGCATAAGGCTGCCCCCGTGCTTCGCGAAGCGGCCGGAAAAAGCCGGTCAGTTCCTCAGCCGTCGCGCGGTCCACGGCTCCGGCGGCGACGTCGGCGGCAGACCATATCCAGCTTGCCGCCGGGTCGTGCAGCATGGCCCACTCGCCAAACATGCGTTCGGACACGATGTCCTCGACATGCAGCCTCACTTCCAGGTGCCGGTCGTCCCGCATGATTCGCGCGAGCGTCGCCCGCACCTTGTCTTCGGGGCCTTCGAGCCACTGGATATAGATGTCGCTGCGACAGATCAGGGCGCCGGTTATGCCGTCCCGCCGGTTCGCCCGCCGCGAATCTTCGAGCAGGCCGTTCAGCAGGCCCTCGTCAAAGCCGAATGGCCGTGAAGTATAGATGACGCGAAACAGGTCCATGCATGGCCCTCCATGCGCTCATTCCTATCAGCAAACCAAGGCTTGCGGCAGGAAACATCCCGGCGGCAAAAAAAGGCCGGCCCCGCAAGGCCGGCCAGGTCAGCAAGAAGGACGTCGGCTGGAGACGTCGGGCCATTGCCGCTTCGCCCGTCACCGACGCATCCCTTGTCGCATGGCCAAGCTGAACGGAGCCCCTCCTGCCCCGTTCATCTTCGCGCCGGAAAACACGCTCCCGAGGGGATTTCCTGAACAGGCATTCACGCCTGGCGCGTAAAGATGGCTTCCAGGCTGCGCAGGTTCATGCCGTTCTTGAGATAGTTCAGCGGCGTCAGGTTCACCGCCTTGATGAGCGTGCGCTCGACCCTGGGATGACCGTCCTCGTCCGGCACGAGATCGACATCGAGAATGTTGATGCAGCCGGTATCCTGCTCGAACCCCGCGCTTGCCCCGAGCGGCGCGCCGATCGCCTGCGCGAGGATGATCCGGTTGATCCCCTCATGCGCCACGAGCAGCGCCGTCGCCCAGCCGGGCCGCAGCAGCAGGGCCGACAGGCCGTCCATGATCCGGTCCCGTCCGTCGGAGAAGCGTTCGCCGCCTTCGAGAAACGTCGCGCCGGGGGCGCCGGCATTCTCGAACTGGAACGTCATCATCGCCGCGAGCTGCCCGGCGCTGCGAAAGTCGATATACTGGCCGCTGCGCAATTCCTCGAACCGGCGGTCCTCCTCGAGGGCGATGTCCTCCGGATGCTCGGCGAGGACGATCTCCGCGGTCTCGCGGGTCCGGGCGAGGCCCGAACAGAGCGCGAGGTCGAACTTGATGTCGCTGAGCGCGATCCCGGCCGCCCGCGCCTCCTCGCGCCCCTGGGCCGTCAAGCGGGCGATGGATGGGTCGCGCGCGGCCACCACCTCCGGCGAGGCATAATCGACAAAGCCATGCCGCATCAGGTAGATGCGCCGCCGCCCCGTCGTGCCGGGCAGCGCGGTCATCATGTCGCGATGCCCCAGTCGGCGAGGATTTCTGCCGTATGCTCGCCCCGTCCCGGCGGCGGGCGCTGGACTGCGCCGGGCGTCTTCGAGAATCGCGGCGCAGGCGCAGGCTGCACGACCCCGCCGAGTTCGATGAACGTCCCCCTCGCCTTGTTGTGCGGATGGTCCGGAGCCTCCGCCATGGACAGGACCGGTGCAAAGCAGATATCGGTGCCTTCCATGATGTCGCACCATTCATCGCGCGTCTTGAGCAGGAACACGTCGGCGATCTTCGCCTTGAAGCCCGGCCATTTCGAGCGGTCCATCTGCGCCCGGAAGTCCGGGTCGGAGAGGTCTGCCTTCTCGAGAAGGATCGCATAGAACTGCGGCTCGATCGCCCCGATTGATACCCAGCCGCCGTCCTTGCATTCATAGGTGTCGTAAAAATGCGCCCCGCCATCGAGCAGGTTTGCCTCCCGCTCGTCCTTCCAGATGCCCATGGCCCGCATTCCGAAGAACATGGAGGCGAGCGAGGCCGCCCCGTCCGTCATGGCGCAATCGATCACCTGCCCCTCCCCGGTCGTTCGGGCATGGATGATCCCGGCACAGAGCCCGAAAGCGAGATAGAGCGCCCCGCCGCCATAATCGCCGACGAGGTTGAGCGGCGGGGCCGGCCGCTTGCCCTTGCGGCCCATGGCATGCAGCGCGCCGGTCAGGGCGATATAGTTGAGGTCGTGGCCCGCCGCTTGGGCGAGCGTCCCGGTCTGCCCCCAGCCCGTCATCCGGCCATAGACGAGCTTCGGATTGCGTTTCAGGGCGACATCCGGCCCAAGCCCCAGCCGCTCCATGACACCCGGCCGGAAGCCTTCGATGAGGCCGTCCGCAGCGCCCATGAGCTGCAGCGCGGTTTCCTTGCCGGCATCCGACTTCAGGTCGAGTGCAATCGAGCGCCGTCCCCGCGCGGTCACGTCGGCGGCATAGCCCGGCGACTGGCCCGGACGGTCGATGCGCGCGACATCAGCCCCGAGATCGGCCAGGAGCATGCCGCAGAACGGTCCCGGCCCGATGCCGGCAAATTCGACAATGCGCACCCCTGCAAGCGGTCCTTGAGCCATGATGAAACTCCTCCCCGGCTCCGGCAACGCATCGGCGCGCCGGTATACGCGACATTAAGGCCGCGTCCCCCAAAATAAACCCTCACCTCGCGACAAGGGGCAGGCGAACCGGCATGATGAGCGGAGATTTCCTGAGCCAGCCGATCGAGGTGGCCGCCGCAAGCCCGCGCCTCGAGATGATCCGGGCCCGACTGGCATCGGCCGGCATGCGGCCTTACACCCTCCCGGGCGGCGTGGCAGCCTGCGATCCCTTGCTGATCGATATCGCCTCCGCGAGCCCCGGCCAGGTGCGCGCGCTCAGGCAGGCCATCGGCGAGGGTGCTTCCCGTGCGGTCGTTCTGCTCGGCCCGCCGGGCAACAGCCTCGTCCGGGACGCCATCCTCGTCAGCCGCGACAGCGATCTCGCCAGCGTCCCGGCCCGGCTCGCGCTCCATTCCCGCCGCGCCGGACGGACCAGCGAGGCAAAGCTGCGGGCGTCAACGCTTGCCGCCCTCGGGCGCCCGGCCCAGCACCAGCTCCCCCTTGGGCAAGGAGATCACCTGGCGGAGCTCAGGCGGGGCGACCACCACGAGCCGAGCCGGCTGCTTACGGAGCTCGGGGCGGGCCTGCATGGC
>CAYSED010000001.1:21602-40701 GCA_964429935.1 uncultured Hyphomonadaceae bacterium | reverse complement strand
CCTCGGGCGCCCGTTGGCACGTCCCGCCGCGCCGGATGCAGCCATCCAGCTCCTGTTCGTGACCGCCGGCTCGCCGCTCTTTGCCGGGCTCAGGGCCGGGCTTGCGCGGCATGGCATCGGGTGTTCGGCAGCCCTGACAGCCCTCACCGCCCGGGAACACCTCCTCGCCGCGCCCCGGACGGCCATCGTCGTCGATGCGGCGCACTCCCCGGCGCTCGCAGCCGGCATGTCGGCCCTCCTCCGCGAGACGCCCGCCCTCGCCGCCCGTCCGGTCTACGTGCTTGGCGGGTCCGGCCCGGCCGGGGCGGCAATCCTGGACGGACTCGCCGACCATGCCGCCGCCTGGCTTGACAGCACCCTGCCGCTCGACACGCTCGCGGGCCAGCTTGCCGGCGAGGTTGCGCATTTCCGGGCCACCCAGCCCCTGCAGCCCGGCGCGACCGATGACCCGGCCGTGCGCGACGGCTTCACCGGCCTGTTCACGCGGCTTTTCTTCGAGGCCCATCTCGATGCCCAGATCACGGAAGCGTCCGGCAGGCCCGTGCCCTTGTCCCTCGTCGTCCTGAAGCCGGGAGCGGCCGCATCCGGCGGCCGGGAGCCCGGCGGCCTGCCGGGCCTTGCATCTGCCGTGATGGCGCGGGCGAGGGATGTCGACTGCCCGGCCCGCCTCGACTGGTCCTCGATCGCCATCAGCCTGCGCGGCACCGGTTTCGCCGGCGCGCGGCGCTTCGCCGAACGCCTGGCCGCAAGCCTCGCGGCGGACGCGCCGGGCGGCGCAGCCATGGCCGGCGGACTGACATGGCGGATCGCCGAGAAACGCGCCTTCCAGCGCGCCGAAACCCTGATCCGGACGGCCCAGTCCGCCCCGCCTCTCCGGCTCGCCCCTGCCGCGCCGGACCCCGTCAGAATTTCCGGCGCGCCCTGAGCGCGGTCGCCAGCGTCCCGTCATCCATCGCCTCGAGCTCGCCGCCATGCGGCACGCCATGGGCAAGGCGCGTGATCTCCACCCCGAGACCCGCAAGCCGGTCGCAGAGGTAGTGCGCGGTCGTCTGGCCGTCGACCGTCACGCCGAGCGCGATGATGACCTCGCGCACCTCGCCTGCCGCCGCCCGGGCGACGAGCGCGGCAATGTTCAGTTCATCCGGCCCGATGCCGTCAATTGCCGACAGGACGCCGCCAAGCACGTGATAGCGGCCACGGAACGCCCCGCCGCGCTCGAGCGCCCAGAGGTCCGGAACGTCGGCCACCACGCACAGCACGCTGTCGTCGCGCCCCGGGGCCCGGCACACGGCGCAGGGCTGCAGGGTGTCGAGATTGCCGCAGCTCTCGCACGCGGCAATGCTGGCGGCCGCCTCGCCGAGCGCCTCGGCAAGCGGCTTCAGCAGCGTGTCGCGGCGCTTCAGGAGATAGAGGGCAACCCGGCGCGCCGAGCGGGGTCCGAGCCCCGGGAGCTTGCCGACCAGCTCGATCATGCGCAGGATTTCCGGACCGGCAATGCGTTCTGACATCGTTTCGGCGTGCCGCTAGAACGGCAGCTTGAAGCCGGGAAGCATGCCCCCGAGGCCGGAGGTCGCCTCCTTCATGGCCCTGGCGGTTGCCTCCTCGAGGCTCCGGCGCGCCTCGTTATGGGCGGCCTTGACGAGGTCTTCGAGGATCTCCGCCTCGTCGCCCATCAGCGACGGGTCGATCTTCAGGCTCACCATGTCCCCCTTGCCGCGCAGGGTCAGCGTGACGAGCCCGGCCCCGGCAACGCCGTTCGCCTCGACCGCCTCGACCTGTTTCTGGGCCTCGGCGAGTTTCGCCTGCATCTGCTGGGCCTGTCGCATGAGGTCGGCAATGTCTTTCATGACCTATCCTTTGACTGCTCGCCGCATATCGAGCGAAACCACGTTCGAGTCCCCGCCGGAGGTCTCCGGCGCAGGCCCCTCGACCCGGACATTGGTGACCACGGCTCCCGGGAACAAGGCAAGCGCTTCGCGCACCAGCCTGTGTGCCGACGCCTCGGCAACCTTCTCTGCGAGCAGCCGGTCGCCCCGTTCCTTCAGGGTCTCGCTGGCGCTTGCGTGTGCGCTTCGTTCGATCGTCCAGGCTTCGCCGGTTGCTCCTTCGAGGAAATCGGTCATCCGCAGCAGGAGATTGTCCGGCGCGCCTGCCCGGACATCGCAGACGAGCCTTCCGGGCTCGAAGTGCACCGGACGAATGTTCGCCGCTACGTCTCCGGAGAGGATCGCCTCGCGCGCCTCGTCCATCAGGGCGACCACGTCCTGAAACCCTCTCAGGCGATTTTCGGCCCCGCCGGGGGCTTCGCCTGTCCCACCTGTCCCACCCCCTGTCCCACCGGGTGTCCCACCCGGCACTTTATCCCCCGTTCCGGCGAGGACAAGTCGTGCCGCGTCTTCCGGAGACGGCAGCGAGGCGGCCGCCACGAGGCGGAGGACAACCATGCGCACAGCCGTGGCCGTATCCGGCGCGGTCTGAGTGTCCCGGTAGCCCGCCATCAGCAATTGCCAGTAGCGCGACGCCTGCGCCGACGTCACCTTCCGGGCGAGGTTTCTCGTGGCTTCGGCCCAGTCCCTCGGGCCGCCGGGATCATAAGCGTCGCCGAGCGCCCGGGCGGTTGCCACGTCTGCGGCAATCTCGATCAGGTCCTTGACGAGAACCAGCGGCTCGGCCCCGCCCTGCAATTGCTGCGACACCTGAGCGACCGTACCGGCGGCATCGCCCGCGATCGCCGCGCCGAACAGCTCAAGCAGCCTCGACCGGTCGGCAAGGCCGAGCATGTCCCGGACCTCGGCGGTCGCCACAGGTTCCCCGTTCCGGGTCTGGACGAGAGCCTGGTCGAGGATCGACAGGGCGTCGCGCACGGACCCTTCCGCCGCCCGGGCAATCAGCGCGAGGCCCTCCTCGGAAACCTCCGCGCCTTCGGCATGCGTCACCCGCTTCAGGTGCGCCGAAAGAGCAACAGGATCAAGGCGCTTCAGGTCGAACCTCTGGCAGCGAGACAGGACTGTCACCGGAACTTTCCGGATCTCGGTCGTCGCGAAGATGAACTTCACATGCCCGGGCGGCTCCTCCAGCGTCTTCAGGAGCGCATTGAAGGAAGCGTTCGAGAGCATGTGCACTTCGTCGATAATATAGACCTTGTGCCGCGCGGAAACCGGCGCATAGCGGGCGCTGTCGAGCAGGTCGCGCATGTCCGAAACGCCCGTCCGCGAGGCGGCGTCAAGCTCCAGGACATCCGGATGGCGGCTCTCCATGATCGCCGCGCAATGTTCCCCGGCCGGGTCGAGTGTGATGCTGGGACGGTCGATCCGGTCCGTCCGGTAATTCAGTGCCCGGGCGAGCAGGCGAGCTGTCGTCGTCTTGCCGACGCCCCTCACCCCCGTCAGCATGAAGGCATGCGCGATGCGGCCGGTCTCGAACGCGTTCGACAGCGTGCGGACCATGGCCTCCTGCCCGATCAGGTCGGAAAAAAGCCTCGGCCGGTACTTGCGCGCGAGCACCTGATAGCCCTTGTCGGGGGCTCCCATCTCGGCGTCGCCGAACATGGAAAAAGTCGCGTCGTCGCGGACATTGTCGCCGTCATCGCTCATTGCGCGGCACTATGCGCCAGACTCGCCGCCTGCCGCAATGACCGTGCCGGTCATCGGCCGGAGAGAGCTGTGGACGACAATCCTTGCAAGCGCGGCTTTACAAATCGTGCCGCCCTTGTCAGCAGGTAGCAGGCAGTGAACAACCGGCGGGCTATCCCATGCGACGCGTCCTCATCGGCACCCTCGACCTCTTCCGCCGCGCCCGTCTCGGCTGGCGCAAGTTGCGCGGACAGAGCGAAGCGGATGCCTATGCCGAGGCGACCGTCTCCGGCGCGGCCTGGGCCGAGTTCTGCGACACGCTGAAGAGCGCCGGGGCCGCGCTGCAATTCCCCGGAACCCCGCAGGACCCGTTCAACCAGGCAGAAGGCTACCGGTACCTCTCGCGGCTGACCCGGGCGGGCCTCGAAGCCTTTGTCGAGCATGGCGATGTCCTCGCCCCGGAACTTCACCGCCTCTGCCACGAGACGATCAAGATCGGGGCCGACAATCCGGACAATTACTATCAGAGCTGCAATCTCGACGGGGCCTATGCCTACCGTGTGACAGGCACGCGCGGCACGGTCGCCTATCTAAGTTTCGCAACCAAATCCGGCCATTACGGCGAAGGCGGGGCCATGCCGCCGGTCGGCGAGGTCGATGCAAAACAGATGGAAATCAGTCCTGATGGCCGCTTCGAGCTCTGGCTCTCGAAAGATCGCAGGCCCGGCAACTGGCTGCCGCTGCCGGACGGCTATGCCCTCTTCATCGTCCGCCAGACCCATCTCGACCGCCAAGCCGAAACCATCGCCGACCTCAAGATCGAATGCGTGGATGCGCCGCCCCATGAGGCCGGTCGCTTCTCTCCGGAAAAACTGGTGACCGGGCTGCGATCCGCCGGCAAGTTCGCCGCCGGTGCCCCGCTCCTGTTCGCCAAATGGGCGCGCGACTTCCAGAAACATTCCAACCAGCTTCCGCAATTCTCAGACGACGTATCAAACCGCGCGGGCGGCGATCCCAACATCGCCTATTATCACAGTCATTGGGCCCTCGCCCCGGACGAGGCCCTGCTGATCGAGGTAACGCCGCCGGAATGCGAGCACTGGAATTTCCAGCTCAACAATTACTGGATGGAGTCGCTCGACTATTCGCGCCACCGCATCCACACCAACAAGCATCTCGCGGCCTATAACAGGGACGGTTCGGTCACCGTCGTCGTGGCCCATTCGGACCCGGGGCTGCCCAGGGTCAACTGGATCTCGACGGTCGGGCACGAGGACGGCACCATGTGCTGGCGCTGGGTCCGCCCCGATACGAAGACCGTTCCGGCCACCCGGGTCGTCAAGTTCGCCGAGCTTGCAGGCCTTGTGAGACCTGCATGAGCGAGCCGGCCAGCCACCGGCCCTGGAAGCCTTACCGACCCCTGCCGGTCCGGGCATACAATGTCCTCGCCCGGCCTTTCGTCGGCGGCCCTCTCAGCGCCGAACGCCTCATCCGCTCGGCAAAGGCGGCAACCGGGCTCGGCGCGTTCTCCGAAGCGCCGCTTCGCGAACCCCTCGAACGGCTCTGCCACGCCCTGAACGAAGAGGCGAACCTCTCCCCCTTCGGGCGCATGGTCCAGGGCACGCGCCTGAAATCCCTCATCATTAACCGGCTCCGGCTCGACGATCTCATGCGCCGAAATCCGGACGTGCTGGGCGCTCCGGACCCTGATGTCCTCGTCATTTCCGGCCTCGCCCGCACCGGGACAACGCTTCTTCATCGAGCCCTTGCGGCTGATCCGAATGCGCGGTCCGTTCCGTCCTGGGAAACCCTGAACCCGGCTCCCTTTCCCGGCGAGACACCCGGAGATCCGGCAGGACGCATCCGGCGCGGCGAGCAGGCAGAAGCCATGATGAACTGGCTCGCCCCCGACTTTGCCACCGTCCATCCCGTCAATGCGCACCAGCCCGAAGAGGACATCCTTCTCCTCGACCTGACCATGATCTCGCAGACCGCCGAAGCCGTTTCATGGGTTCCGTCCTATTCCGCCTGGCTCGAGACCGTGGACCACCGCCCGGCCTATGCCTATTTGCGGGACGTGCTGAAGGTCCTGAACTGGCTGAAGCCCGGCACACACTGGGTGCTCAAGACGCCGAACCATGCCGAACAGCTCGCCGCCGTGTTCGACATCTTCCCAAAGGCGACCATCCTGCAAACCCACCGCGACCCGATGAAAACCATGCCGTCCTGCGCCTCGCTCATGAGCCATGCCGTCGGCTTGTCCACCGACACGGTCGACCGCCGCGCCATCGCCCGCCACTGGCTGCGCAAGTCCGGCCTGATGGCCTCGAATGCCGCTGCGGCCCGCAAGGCCAATCCCGGCCGCAAGGTTCTCGACATCCAGTATCGCGATCTCGTGTCCGATCCGGGCAAGGTCATCGATGCCATCTATGCCCTGCATGGCGAACCGCTGACGCCGGAAGGCGCGCAATCCGCCAAGGCCTTCGCGATGCGGCCGAAGCCCTCGGCGGACAAGCCCCACGCCTATGCGCTGAGTGAGTTCGGCCTGTCCCCGGCAGACATCCAGAAGACCTTCGCCCCCTATATTGCCGTCCACGGCATTCCGCAGGAGACCCGCTGAGCCATGACAGACGACAAGCGCAAGCTCGGAAACCCCGTCAGCGCGGTCCTGACCGCCCTCAGGGACATCAAGGACCCGTCCGGCGGCCTGCCCCCGCTCGACCCCGCCGTCCGGATGGATGGCAAGACCTGCCTCGTCACCGGGGCAAACAGCGGACTCGGCAAGGCAATCGCGACCGATCTCGCCCGGCGCGGCGCGACGCTCATTCTCGCCTGCCGGAGCGGAATTCCCGGGACGGCAGATGAGATCCGCGACATCACCGGCAACAGCCGGATCACGATGGAACCCGTTGACCTGCTCGACCTCCGGTCGGTCGATGCCATGTGCGACCGCCTGTCGAAAACCGGCACGCGACTCGATCGCCTCATCCTGAATGCCGGCCTGATGGCCCCGAAAGCCGAACCCTCGGCGCAGGGCTACGAGAAAATGCTCGCCGTCCATTTCCTCGCCAATGAACGGCTCATCGCGCAGCTCGTGGAAACCGGTGTCATCCCGCGTGGCCGGAACGCCCGGATCGTCGCCGTCTCCTCCGAATCGCACCGCTCCGCCCCGCCGATAGATTTTGCGACCTTCGGCCAGATGACCCCGCACACCATGGCGAGCTCGATGAAACAGTACGGCCATTCCAAGCTCGCCCTCAGCCTCATGATCCGCGGCCTTGCCAAACGCTACCGGCATCCTGACGGCACCCCGGACATCGGTGTCTTCCACATGTGCCCCGGCCCGGTGAACTCGAACATTGCCCGCAACGCCCCGGTCTGGCTCCGGCCCCTGGTCAGCGGCATGATGGGCGCGCTCTTCCCGAGCCCCGAAAAGGCTGCCGGGCCGGTCATCCATCTTGCCTGTTCCCCGGACCTTGACGGCGAAACCGGGCTGTACATGCATCTTATGAGGTTCCGCGATCCGTCGGATGCGGCCATGGACAGTGACGCGGCTGATCGCGTCGTCGCATTCGGCGAGGCGGTCTTTGCCCGGCACGAGACGGAGACTGCCAGTGCCCGGACGGCTTGAGGGCAAGGTCGCCATCATCACAGGGGCGGCACGCGGCATGGGCGCGGCGACGGCGCGGCGCTTCGCGGAGGAAGGGGCGTTCACCATCCTCACGGACGTGCTCGCCGAAGATGGCGCGGCGACCGCCCGGACCCTCGGGCCGAATGCCGTATTCCTCCTGCAGGATGTGAGCCTCGAAGGGAGCTGGGAGCCTGTTGTCGAGGACGCCCTCCGCAGGCATGGGCGCATCGATATCCTCGTCAACAATGCCGGCATTCTCGAAACCGGCACGATCGAACATCAGGCCCGCGCGTCGTGGGAACGCGTCCTTGGCGTGAACCTGATCGGGGCGGCCATGGGGGTTCGCGCCGTCGTGCCGGCCATGAAGGCGCAGGGCAGCGGCTCCATCATCAACATTTCCTCCACCGACGGCCTCAAGGGCTCGAACGGTCTCGGGGCCTATGCCGCCTCGAAATGGGGCCTGCGGGGCTACACCAAGGTCGCTGCCCACGAACTCGGCCCGTTCGGCATCAGGGTGAACTCCGTTCATCCGGGTCCGGTCAATACGCGGATCGCCAATCCGATGGACGCGCCGGTCGAGGTCCTGAACCCTCTGTTTACGGACTATCCGCTGCAGCGCCTCGGTTCGCCGGAAGAAGTTGCAAGCCTGAACCTGTTCCTCGCCAGCGACGAGGCTTCCTTCATCACCGGAGCCGAGATTGCCGTAGACGGCGGCATGACGGCCGGGCGCTACATGCGGCTGCTGCCAGGCGCGCCGGACAATCTCTAGAAACCGAGACTCACGTTTCGCCCGGTTTCTGCAAGCTTGTGATAGGTGCACACCATGTCCGCAGGCATCGGCTGGGTCATTTCGTACAGCCGGGAATAACCGGACTCCGCGATGCGCCATTGCCCGCCTGCATCGCGCACATAGGTATCCCTGTACTCGGACGCGCCTGAAATGATGATGCGGTGGTTCAGGTCGTGATAATAATCCTGCAGGCTCCACTGGCCGGTCGCCCGGTCAGGTCCGTCGAGCGTGATGACGGGATGGTGCACCTGGTGCGAGGTTGCCGCTTTCGAGTGGAAGGACATCGACATGAACTCGAGGATCGCCTCGCGGCCCGTGAATTCGACCGTGTAGACCCCGCCGGCGAACCGGATATGGGCGTCCTCGGTGAAGCAGTCCCGCAAGGCATCGATGTCCGCCGTGTCCAGCGCCCGGACATAGCGGTACTTGAGTTGCTTTATGGCTTCCATGGCCTGGAGATCGAATGTCATGAGCGGAGAACTCCCCCCTTGCGTGTCTGAGACCCGCTGCAGCACGCCGGACCATGAAACTCAAGGCCAAAAGCGGGGCGGCCATCTGGCGCAATGGACATGTCCGTCGGGCCCGCTCACTATCGGCCCATGAGGGATAGACCGGCGGACAAGCGCAGATGAAGGCCCTGATCGTCGGCGGAGGCATAGGCGGGCTGACCGCAGCGCTCGCCTTTCACCATTTCGGATGGGACGCCGAAGTCCTCGAACAGGCCCCGGCCATCACCGGCATCGGCGCCGGCATTCAGATCAGCCCGAACGGGATGAAAGTCTTCCGGGCGCTCGGCCTGGAAGACGAGATATGCGATGCCGGTTTCAGGCCGGACGCGCTCGAAATGCGCTTCGGGCGTTCCGGCAGGGAGATATTCCGGGTGCCGCTGCGCGAGGCTGCGCCTCAGCGATGGGGTGCGCCCTATGTCCATGTCCACCGGGCCGATCTTGTCGGCGTGCTCTCAGGGGCGCTCGAGCGACGCCTTCCGGGCGCGCTCCGCACGGGTTGCGCGGTGCTCGGCCATGACGATGGCGGCCGGCAGGTCTCCGTCCGTCTGGCGCAAGGCGAGTGTGCCGTGGGCGATCTGCTGGTCGGAGCTGACGGCATCCACTCCGTGATCCGCATGCAGATGCTCGGGCCGGAAGCGCCGCGCTTCACCGGCTGCATTGCGTGGCGCGCCATCGTCCCTGCCAGCGATCTCGGCACGCTTACCCCCCCGTCGACGGCCTGCATATGGGTCGGGCCCGGCCGCCACGCCGTCACCTATCTCCTGCGCGGAGGGACCCTCGCCAATTTCGTCGGCGTCGTCGAACGCGACGGCTGGCGCTACGAAAGCTGGATCGAGCAGGGCAGCCGGGAGGAAGCCCTCGCTGACTTCGCCGGATGGCATCCTGTCATCGGCAACCTGATTGCGAAGGCTGAAACCCATTATCGCTGGGCCCTGTTCGACCGGGCCCCCCTGCCCCGCTGGCATTCCGGCCGCGCCGTCCTCATCGGCGATGCCTGCCATCCGGCCCTGCCCTTCATGGCTCAGGGCGCGGTCATGGCCATCGAGGACGCCTATGTCCTAGCGATGCTGTGCGCGCAGCAACCCGGCGGCCTTGCCGCAGCGCTTCAGGCATTTCACGCCCGGCGGATCGGGCGCACCTCGCGCGTTCAGTTGGGGTCACGGCGCAACGGCGCCACGTTCCACCGATCCGGCAGGGTCGCGCAGATCGCGGCCTATGGTCCGATGCGGGTGGCCGGGAAATTCCTGCCGCAGGCCGTGCTCGCCCGCCAGGACTGGCTTTACGGCCATGATGTCACCCGGCACGCTTATTGATTTGCAATATATCGATTTCTGCTTTCCCCGTTCCGATTCTTGCTGCTAGGTTGCCGTTTCGTCATTCCGGCAGCCAATGGCTGCCCGGCCCGCCACGCATAAATCAGCCTGCAGAAAGTCCCCGACATGCCGAAATCACGCTCCGTCTCCCGCCTTCTCATGCTGGCTTCCATCAGCACGCTTCCGATCGTTTTTTCCGGCCTCGCAATCGCGCAGGACGCCCCTATCCTCCAGCCGGGCGCTCCCGGACAGGCGACCCGAAGCCTCAGTGCCGCCGAAGCCTCGAGCATCGCGGACACGAGCTATTCCCCGGAAGACGTGCGGTTCATGCAGGCAATGATCCCGCACCACGAGCAGGCCGTCCTCATGGCCGGTCTCGTGGCAGGCCGGACCAACAATACCGACCTGGTCGACATCGCCGGACGGATCGATGCCTCCCAGGCCGACGAGATCGCCTTCATGCAGGACTGGCTCTCCGCCCGCGGCGAAACGGCCCCGGCCGCCGGGGACGAGCATCAGGGACATGACGGGCACGGCGCGCATGATGCCGAAGCCATGGCCGCCATGGGCATGGCCTCGGACGCTGAACTCGAAGAACTGCGCGCAGCCAACGGGCTCGCCTTCGACAAGCTGTTCCTTGAACTGATGATCCGCCACCACGAGGGTGCCGTGACCATGGTGACCGAACTGCTCCTCAAGCCCGGGTCGGCCTATGACCCGGTCCTGTTCGATTTCACGAGCGACATCGTCAATGACCAGACTGCCGAGGTCGAGCGCATGAACGGTGTCCTCGTCGGCCTTTCCGAAGACCCCCGCGCAGGGCTCGAGCCCGGTTTCCGGGACGCTGGCGAAGCGATGATGAACATGACCCTGCTCGCCGCCCTGCCGAAGCCCGCCGGCTTTTTCGACCCTGACAATCCTGCCGAACTGCCGCCGGTGAAACCCGCCGCGGAGGATGACCGCGAGGAGATAACCGACGAGGACGACCAGTCCGTCGCCGACACCGAATGGGGCGAGCGCTCGGCACTCCTCAGCTTCTCCAATACCGACATGGCCTTTGCGGGCGACATTCTCGTCGCCGGCAGTTATCATGGCTTCAATATCTACCGGCTTGGCGATGACGGCATCCCGACCCTTCTCAGCTCCGTCGTCTGTCCGGGCGGCCAGGGCGATGTCTCGATCGTCGGCGACCTCCTCGTCATGTCGGTCGAGCAGACGCGCGCCCGCGTTGATTGCGGCCTGCAGGGCATCACCGAGGATGTAAGCGTCGACCGCTTCCGGGGCCTGCGAATCTTCGACATCAGCGACCTGACCCGGCCGGTCCAGGTCGGCCAGGTGCAGACCTGCCGGGGCTCCCACACCCATTCGGTCGTCTCAGGCCCGGGCGATGACGGCAAGATCATCGTCTACAATTCCGGGACCGCCATTGTGAGGAGCGAGGACGAGCTTGAAGGCTGCATCGGCGAAGCTCCGGGCGATGACCGGACGGCCCTTTTCCGCATCGACGTGATCGAGATACCGGTTGCCGATCCGTCGCAGGCGCGCATCGTCGACAGTCCCGCCGTCTTCGCCGATCCGGAAACCGGACGCCTCGCCGGACTCTGGCAGGGCGGCAACCATGGCGACGAGACCCAGGAAACCTACCGGACCGACCAGTGCCACGACATCACGGTCTTTCCTGCAGGCAATATCGCCGCCGGGGCCTGTTCCGGCAACGGCATCATCTTCGACATTGCCGATCCCCGCGCGCCGAAGCGCATCGACGAGGTCCTCGATGACGGGTTTGCCTACTGGCACTCGGCGACCTTCAACAATGACGGCACCAAGGTCCTCTTCACCGACGAGTGGGGCGGCGGCGCGCGTCCCCGCTGCCGCGCGCATGACCCGCAAGACTGGGGTGCCGCCGCGATCTATCACATTGTTGACGGCGAGCTTGCTTTCCGCAGCTATTTCAAGCTCCCCGCCCCGCAAACCGACCAGGAAAACTGCGTCGCCCACAACGGTTCGGTCGTGCCCGTTCCGGGCCGCGACATCTTCGTGCAGGCCTGGTACCAGGGCGGCATTTCCGTCATCGACTTCACGGATTCTGCCAACCCGGTCGAGATCGCCTATTTCGACCGTGGCCCGATCCACCCGGAGCGCATGGTGCTCGGCGGCTACTGGTCGACCTATTGGCACAATGGCCGCATCTACGGCACCGAGATTTCGCGCGGCCTCGATGTCCTCGAACTCGCGCCGAGCGAATACTTGACCGCCAACGAGATCGCCGCCGCTTCGCTCGCCGATCAGGGCCGCGTCTTCAACCCTCAGCAGCAATTCCCGGTCACCTGGCCGGCCGAGCCGGTTGTGGCACGGGCCTATCTGGACCAGTTCCGGCGTGACAGCGCGCTTGCCGCCGACAGGCTGGCCGAACTGGACGAAGCCGTCAGCCTTGCCGAGGCAAAACTCGCCTCGGGCAGCCGCGACCGCACCCTGTCGCGCCGCCTGAACCGGCTGGCGGGAGGCCTGGACGGCGACACGGCAACAAAACGCGAGACCGCGCTTGCCGGGACCCTGAAAGGAATTGCGGCCCGTCTTCGGTAGCGGTCAGCCTTGATCCCGGGCTTCGGGGCACGGCTGCCAGAGCCCGGGCCACGTCATGACGGGAAACGGCTGGCGAGCCCTTTGGTCATGGCAAGCCGCATCTGCCGCTAGCGCTTTACCATCCCGGCAATCTGCTTGCGGAACTTCTCGCCATAGGGCGGCCGCACGATGGCGAGAAGTTCAGAGCCGGTCTGCGTATAGACCGCCTTCCTGTGGCTGAACTCGAGAAAGCCGTCATGCCCGTGATAGGCGCCCATGCCGGACGGGCCGATCCCGCCGAACGGCAGGTCTTCCTGGGCAACATGGAAGATCACATCGTTCACGGTCACGCCGCCGGACGTGGTGCGGGCGAGGACCATGTCCCGTTCCGCCGCGTCTTCGCCGAAATAATAGAGCCCGAGCGGGCGGTCCCGGCTGTTGACATAGTCCACCGCCTCCTGCGCGTCGGAATATTGCATGACCGGCAGGATCGGGCCGAAAATCTCGTCCTGCATCACGGCCATGTCGTCTGTCGGGTTGAGGACGAGCGTCGGCGGGATCTTGCGGTGGGGCTGCTGGCTGAAATTCTCGCCCGCAGGGTTGATCTCGATGATTTCAGCCACCTTGGCGCAGGCATACTCGAGATAGCCCTGCAGACGGTCGAAATAGCGCTGGTTAACCACGGACGTATAGTCTTCATTGTCCTTTAGGCTCGGGAACATCTGCGCAACCGCGCTCTGCGCATGGCCGACAAACTCTCCGGTTTTCTCTTTTGGAACAATGGCATAGTCAGGCGCGAGACATATCTGGCCTGCGTTCAGCAGCTTGCCGTTCATGATCCGCTTTGCCGCCTTCTCCAGGTCCGCCGAGCGACCGAGAATGACCGGCGACTTGCCGCCGAGCTCGAGCGTGACCGGCACGAGGTTCTCGGCCGCCGCCCGCATGACATGATAGGCAATCGAGGTCGCCCCGGTGAACACCATGTGGTCGAACGGCAGGGACGTGAACGCGGCCCCGGTCTCCGGCCCGCCAGTGATGACGGCGACCTCCTCGTCCGAGAACGCCTGCTTGAACATCCGAGCCATGAGTTCGGACGTATGCTCGGTGAACTCGGAGGGCTTAATCATGGCGCGGTTGCCGGCGGCGAGCACCCCGGCAAGCGGCGTGAAGGTCAGGTTCACCGGGAAATTCCACGGGCTGATGATGCCGATCACGCCCTTCGGCTGGAATTGCACTTCCGCCTTGGCGCCAAGGAAGAAAGGCAGCTCTGTCCTGCGGCGCTCCGGGCGCATCCATCTGGCGGCATGCTTCCTTGCATGCTTCAGCGTGCCGATAGACGAGGCGACATCGGTGAACCGGGACGCGTCCCGGGACCGGTGACCGAAATCCCGGGCCAGCGCGTCCTCGATCTCCTCCCGGAAGTCGACCAGGAGCCCGATGGCACGGTCGATCCGGTCGATCCGAACGTCGAGCGGGGGTGCCCCATCGCGAAGGTGCGCCCGCTTTTGCCGTTCCAGCAGGGTCGCCATTTCGCTCTTCGTGATTGCCGTCATGACCCTTGCTCCTCAACAAAGCCTGTTCAGTTGCGGACATTACCCCAAACACCGGAAGCCGCAAATTCGCTCGCAGGTTCCGCTGCGTCATGGTTTCAACGTGTCCAGCGGCGCGCTATCTTCAGATTCACCCCTCTTTGCGGAGCAGAAGTATGGACTTCCGGAAAATCGCCTATTCGCTGGACGGTGACATCGCAACGATCACGTTCAACGACCCGGCCACGATGAACGCGGCCGGGATCGATACGGTCGAGGAACTTCTCGCCGCCCTCGAAAAGGCTGCCACAGAAGCGCGCTGCACCATCCTGACAGGCACCGGGCGCGGTTTCTGTTCGGGAGCAAACCTCACCGCTGGCGGCATGTCCTCTTCCGCCGGGACGCGGGCCTTCGACGCCGGCAAGGCACTCGACAGCCATTATCACCCGCTCATCATGGCGATGAAGGAACATCCCCATCCCATCATCACCGCCGTCAATGGCGCCGCCGCCGGGGTAGGCTGTTCCATCGCGCTGATGGGCGACATCATCATTGCCTCCGAAGACGCCTATTTCCTGCAGGCTTTCCGGCGCATCGGCCTCGTTCCGGATGGCGGCTCGACCTATCTCCTGCCCCGGCTCGTCGGCCGGGCGCGGGCCATGGAAATGGCCCTGATGGGCGACAAGGTCAAAGCGCCTCAGGCGCTGCAATGGGGCCTCGTCAACGAGGTGACCGGCAGCAATGCCCTGATGCAGGTCGCGCGCGAGAAGGCCGAGGCACTCGCCAGGGGCCCGACCCAGGCCCTCGCGATGATTCGCGAACTGATCTGGGACAGCGCTGACCGCTCCTTCGACGAGCAGATCCATGCCGAACGCATGGCGCAGCGCGCGGCCGGCCGGACATCCGATTTCCGCGAAGGGGTGACGGCCTTTCTCGAGAAACGCGAGGCGAAATTCACGGGCAGGTGAACCGCGAGGCCTCAGAATGAGCGGCCGAGGGAAAAGAACAGGGCGCTCTCGCCCCGGTCGCCGAAGCCTGCGCCGAGGAAGACCGGGCCGATCGGTGTCAACCCGCCGATATAGACACTTGTCGAGAACAGCGTCGCCGATTCGTCGAGGCTGAAGAGGTCGAGGTCGATTTCGGCAATTTCCCCGGTCACGCCGAAATAGACCGGGAAATTGGTGATGCCCTCAGCCGACGTTAGCCGCCGGAAGACCTCCGCAGTCCCGATCCAGTATTCATTTGCGGGCAGCGAATCCTCGGCATAGGCCGACAGGCGCCGGAAACCGCCAATCCGCAGGACATCGATGGGGACATCATCGTCGTTCTCAGAAAGCTCGTACCGTCCCGCAAGCAGGAGGCCCCAGTCGCGCCACTGGAAGGGCTTCAGCAAATAGGCGTCGAGCTTATCCGTAGTCGAGGCATTGCTGCCAATGTCAAACAGTCGCTGGCCGGAGACCGTCGCCCGCCAGCCCGTTCGCGGCCAGTCGAGCCGGTCCAGCGTGTCGAGGCCGGCAAACGCGCCGAACCCGCCAAGCTGGTAGGTCTGCAACTCGAAGCCCGGGATCACGGTGATCCTGTCGCTGAAGCGGCCAAACTCAAGGACGCTGTCGAAACCGATCACGCCCCAGGTCCCAAGCTCCCGGCCGAACCGGAGGCGGCCGCCGCCGAATTGTTCCCGGAACTCCCCGAGCCGGACATCCTCGACATCGAACAGGATGCGCTGCGACCCGTAGAACAGTTCCGGGCGCACGAAGAAGCGCCCGTCCGCGCCAAACGGCTGATAGATCTCGGCCGCTGCAGCAATGTCAGTCCCTACCTCGAGCGAGAGTGCAAGCTCGCCTCCCTTCGCGCCGAGCGGGCGCCGGGACAACCGGGTCAGGAAACCATAGGAACTGTCCCCGTCAAACGCGTTCGAGGCCTGCAACCCGAACTGGAGGAGATTGCGGCCGAGCGTTCGTTCTCTCGTCGTCAAAACTGGAATGCCGTCCTGCGTGCCGAGGTCGACGGTCTCGAAGCCGCCAAAGGCAGCAAGATCGTTCAGGCGGCGGCGAACCTTGTCAGGATCGGCCAGGGTCTCCTCGTTGAGCCCGGCGCGCGAGCGGATCGTGGCGTCGTCGATGGCACTGTCATTGTCGAGAATGATGCGGTCGGCGAGGATGGCAACCGGCTCCCTCGGAAGCACCCGGTCCCGGCGCGGCGCTGCCAGGGCGGCAATCTCGGCGAGCCGGGCCTGAAATTCCGCCGCTCTGGCCTTGCCGCGATCGATGCCTTCGGCAGACCGCTCGAAGGCGGCCGGGTTGAGCCCCGTCAAGTCCGGACGGATCAGCACATCGCGTGTCTCGTCCAGAAGGGCGACCTGGCGCTGCCAGTTCTGCCAGATGCTGATCTGGATGAGTTGCTGGGAGGCTGCGAACAGGCTGACCGGTCCTTCAAAGCGCTGCGGCTGGATCGTCGTGTCGAGCGCGATGATGATGTCGGCACCCATGGCTTTCGCAACATCGACAGGCAGTTGCGAGGACATGCCGCCATCGACATAGACTTCGCCATCGATCACCCGGGCCGGAAAAGCGGCCGGGACGGCCATGGACGCGAGGATCGTCTCTGTCAGGTCGCCCCGCTCGAAGGCCCTGGCCTCGCCGGTGGACAGATTTGTGGCAACCGGCCGGAACGGGACGCGGAGATCGTCGAAGTTCATGGCGCTCGGCAGATGCGAGAGCTTGGTCCGCAGGAATGCTTTGACGCCCCGCAACGTACCAATCGCCTGGGGCAGTTGCACGCCGTCCGGACCAATGCCGAAGACATAGTCGGACAAGTACTGGCCCTCTCGCTCCTTGTTGATGAAGGATGTCTCGTCGCGCGGGACGCCGGCCCGGAAGACCGCGCCCCAGGGCGTTTCGGTAAAGATCTGCTCGATTTCGGCGGCGCTGTAGCCGCTTGCATAGAGTCCGCCGACAAATCCGCCCATGCTCGTGCCGACAACACAGTGGATCGGCACTCCGGCGTCTTCGATGACCGCCAGGGCACCCGCCTGCGTCGATGCGAGCGCCCCGCCGCCGGACAGGACGAGCGCGATGTCAGGGCCATCGGCGTCGTCGAAGTCGCACGCATGCCCTGGGGCCGAGAGCGCCAGCAGGAAGGCACCCAGGATGGTCAGGGAACGAATGCCTGCGGTCATCTCCTGGGTGCCTCTTTTCCAGACCGTCAGACGACGGCAGCCAGAGGGATATCATAATGGCGGTTGCAGAACTGGCAGTCCACACCGAGCGAGGCATCGCCTTCGGCAAGATCGCGCAATTCCGATGACGGCATCCGCGACAGGGTCGCGATCAGCCGGTCCTTGTTGCATGTGCACTCGTCGCGCAAGGCGGTCACGCTTTCGATGCGCACGCCGGACTCGTGGAAAAGACGGTGGAGTAGCGTGTCGGCCCCGAGGTCTGGATCGGCCAGCTCGCTGTCGCTCAAGGTGGAGAACAAGGCGCGTCCCTCCTCCCAGGCATCATCGGTCAGGCCGCGCGCACTGTCGCCGGCAATCTTCTGGAGCACCATGCCGCCTGCCCGCCACACCGACATCTTCCCCGGCACGACAAGTTCGGCAACGGACAGGGCAACCTTTGTCGGCACCTGTTCGGACTGCGAGAAATAGTCCTCGGCACATTCGGCGAGGGTCGCCCGCTGCAGCGTCACGACGCCCTGATACGGACGCTTGGCTGGGTCGTCATGCACCATGATGAGCGCGAGGGCGCCGGCACCGAAGACCTGCGGCATGTGAGGCCGCCCGCTCCGGTTCAGGCGGATCAGTCGCTCCCAGCGGTTCAGGTCGAAGCGCGCATAGCCGCGCAATCCCCCGGTCGTGCTGTATTCGCCGACCAGAAGGGAAACCGGCCCGTTCCCTTCGGCCTGCACCATCAGGCGGCCGTCGAACTTGAGCGAGGACCCGACAAGGGCGGCGAGCGCGACGGCCTCCCCTACGAGCCGGGCTACGCCGTCGGGATATTTGTGGCGAGCGATGATCGGCCCGAGACTGTCGGCTCCCAGCCGGGCGAGGCGGCCGCGCAGCGGCTTGCCGTCAACCTGGAAGACGCTGACCGCATCGTCCGTCACGGCCGCATTCAGGGGGTCAGGCACCATTTGAGGATAGCTTTCTGCGCGTGCAGCCGGTTCTCGGCTTCCTCGAACACGAGCGAGGCGGGTCCGTCAATCACCTCGGCATCCACTTCCTCGTCCCTGTGCGCCGGAAGGCAATGCAGGAACACCGCTCCGGGCTTGGCCTGCTCCATGAGTTCGACCGTCACGGCATAATCCTCAAGGTCCGCGAGTCGCTGGGCATGGTCCTCGTCGCCCATGGATACGAATGTGTCCGTGATGACCGCGTCGGCACCGGCAACCGCTTCCTCAGCCGTATCGAAAAGCTCGATATCGGCCCCCATGTCGCGGGCCATCTCGACATCGTCTTCGTCAGGGGCATAGCGGCCAGGCGTGCCGATCGCCAGCGAGAAGCCGAACTTGCTCGCAGCCTGGATGAAGCTCGCACAGACATTGTTGCCGTCCCCGACCCAGGCGAGCCGCGTGTCGGGCAGGACCAGGCCGTTCTCCTCGAGCGTCAGGAGATCGGCCATGATCTGGCAGGGATGCGACCTGTCCGTCAGGCCGTTGATGACCGGAACGCTTGCAGCCTCGGCAAAGGCTTCGACATCGGCGTGGTGACGTGCCCGGATCATCACGGCATCGACATATCCTGAGAGGACGATGGCCGTGTCCTCGACGGTCTCCCCTCGCCCGAGCTGCATCTCGCTGGCAGACACGGCGATAGTCGAGCCGCCGAGCTGGCGCATGGCCATTTCGAAGCTGAATCTCGTGCGGGTCGAGTTCTTCTCGAAGATCATGGCGAGCACATGGCCGGCCAGCGGAGCGTCGGCATCAGGACGACCCTTCGGCCAGCCCGAGCGTGCGGCTTTAGCGGCCTTCGCATCGTCGAGAATGGACCGCAGCACGCCTGCTTCGATGTCCCAGAGATCAAGAAAGTGCTTCAGGGCCACGGGCGGCTCCCTTCCCGACATCTCATCCGCGTAGGTTGCCAGCGCGTTTCTGGCAAGTGGCTAACCAAGCGGCTTGACAAAGACTTTCGACAATTCGCGGAAGCCTGACCGGGTAAACAGCCTGTGAGCGCGATGATTGGCAATGCCGCTCTCG
>CAYSED010000001.1:13394-21592 GCA_964429935.1 uncultured Hyphomonadaceae bacterium | reverse complement strand
CTCGAGAACGAGGCGGCTGGCACCGGACTGCCGGGCAAGCCGTTCGGCCTCCGCCATCAGCGCGCGGCCCACCCCGGTTCCCTGCGCTGTCCTGGCAACCGCCATGTCCTTGATGACCCAATAGGCTTCATGGCCATTGTGACCGGCGAGCGCGACGAGCGCGCCGAGTAGCGCGCTGTCCTCCGACAGGCCTTCCAGGATACAGCCCTTTGACGGGTCGCCCTCGAGTACGGACTGAAAGTCGGTGGCAAGCACTTCCGCGAGGCCGGAACACCATGTGGTGCCTTCCGGGCTTTGGCCGCCGAAATACTCGCTGTGGGAGATATAGTCCGGGTTCGGCAGAAGGACGCCTGCAAAGAAGTCCGCAAGCCGCTGTGCCTCGGTCGCCGCAGCGGAGGGGGCGCAGGCGACTTGCCGGATGCGTACGGGTGCGGTCATCGCTGCTGTCAGGCAGCTTCCAGCGCTTCGCCGAGAATTTTGACAGCTTCCCGGATGTCGGCATCCGTGACGATGAGCGGCGGGGCCAGGCGAAGGACATTGTTTCCGGCCACCCCGGCGAGGAGCCCGCGCGCCCTTGCCGCCTGCTGAAGGGCCTTTGGCGCGTCCTTCATCTGCAGGCCGCACAGGAGGCCCTTTCCGGTGATGCCGATCACTTTGTCCGGATGGCTGTCGGCCAGCGACTTCAAGCCCTGGGTCAGCGTTCCGGACACCCGCCGGACCTGTTCGAGAAAGGCCGGATCGGCAATGATGTCCCACACGGCATTGCCGACCGCCATGGCAAGAGGATTGCCGCCATAGGTCGAGCCGTGCGAGCCCGGCTGCATGTTCGCGCCGACCGCTTCGGTCATCAGGCAGGCCCCGAACGGAAAACCCCCGCCTACGCCCTTGGCAACGCACATGATATCCGGATCAGCCCCGTCGGCCCATTCATGGGCAAACAGCTTGCCTGTCCGGCCCATGCCGCACTGGACCTCGTCATAAATCAGCAGTGCTCCGCGCTCATCGCAGAGCTTGCGCAGGCGGACGAGGCACTGTTCGGGAACGGCCCGGACGCCGCCCTCCCCCTGCACCGGCTCGACCAGCACCGCGCACGTCTTCGACCCGACCGCCAAGTCGAGCGCCTCATGGTCCCCGAACGCGACCTGCCGGAAACCTTCGAGCGGCGGGCCGAAACCCTCAAGATACTTTGGATTGCCCCCGGCATTGATCGCGCCGAGGGAACGGCCGTGGAAAGCGCCCTCGAAAGTGACGAACTCGATCCGCTCGGCTTCCCCTTTCGACCAGTGATACTTGCGTGCTGCCTTGAGGGCGCACTCGACGGCTTCCGTTCCGGAATTGGTAAAAAAGACCCGGTCGGCGAACGTGTCCGCGCACATCTTGCCGGCGAGACGCTCGGCCCCTTCGACACGGAACATATTCGATGTGTGCCAGAGCCGGCCTGCCTGGTCTGTCAGGGCCTTCACGAGCGCCGGGTGGCTATGGCCAAGGGCGTTCACCGCTATGCCGGCAATGAAATCGAGGTAAGCTTTGCCATCCTGCGTGTACATGCGAACGCCTTCGCCGCGCTCGAATATCTCCTCCGGCGGGGAATAGACAGGCATGATGTGCTGGCGCGGATCGGGCATGGCAGGAGCTCTTGAACGGAGGTGAAAAGGAATTGCGGCGCACGCTTCGTCAGGGCCGGAAAAGAGTCAACTGCGATCTCTGGCCATCCTTCAGGCCCACCTGCTTGCCGCGTAAATGATTACGAAAGTGTCACAGAATGATACGAAATGAGCTATTGACGACTATCGATATGTGATTATTGATAATCAGTAAGCCAGATCGGTCGTTGCGGTGCCCTCTCGAGCCCCCAACACACCCCCTGAGCCATCGCACGGCCGGTTCGGTGAACTTCCCATCCCTGTGGTTCCGTCTCCACCGGAATCAGAAAGCGCGCCTCCTCTCGGGGGCGCGCTTTCCTAGGCTTGTTTCCTCCCAGAAACTTGCTAGGGCAAACTTCCTAATGGCATTGCTGATGTCAAGGACATATTACAGCCTCGACAGGAAATTCCGGTAAAGCTGCGGCTCTGCCTCGAACATGAAGTCGGGCCGCACGATGCTGACGGACCCGCAGCCCGCCTCACCAAGGATTTGCGCAAGGCGCACGGCATCCTGCGGGGCGCACGTCACCGCACGGTCGCCATGACGTTCCAGCCGGTGCTGGTCGACGAGCGCGTCCGGTATCTCGGAGCGTGCTGTCAGCAAGGCCATGTTGCCGGCAAGGCTGCGCGCCTCGATCGGGGCGAGAAGAGATTTCAGGCCCGTCCTCGCGTCCCCGTGCCAGTCGGCCGCGAGCGAAGCGCAGAGCGCTGCCTGGCTCCTCAGGATGACACCATCCGCCAGCACCTTGAGCCCGTTGGCTTCGAGCGTTGCGCCTGTCGTGGTGATATCGACGATCAAATCGGCAGCGCCGGACGACGGCGCTGCCTCGGTCGCCCCCGCAGAGTAGACTAGGCGATATTCGCCGACGGATTTTCGCGCAAAGAAGCGGCGGGCGAGCCGCATGTACTTCGTTGCCACCCTGAGACGCCGGCCGTGCCGTTCGCGAAAGAGGGCTCCGGCTGCCTCGAGGTCGGCCATGGTCACGACATCGAGCCAGGATCTCGGGACGGCGACCACGACATTGGCATGACCGAAGCCGAGGCGCTTCAGGATGGCCGCGTCCTCGCCAGGGGTTTCCGAGAGATCGTGAAGCAGGTCTTCGCCGGTAACGCCGACATGAAAGGCCCCGTCGATCAGGCCTTCGGCGATTTCTCTGGCCGACAGGAGGAGCACGGTCGCGCCGGGCAGGCCGGCAAGGCTGGCCCGATAGCCCCTTGCGCCGCCTTCCTGTGTCATCGGAAATCCGCAGTCGGCAAAGAATTCGGCGCTTGCCTCCATCAGCCGCCCCTTGGACGGAATGGCGATGCTGAACGGGTTCATCGCGACATCTCCAGCGCTTTGGCTATCCGGTCAGGCCGGACGACGGCCCCGATCGCCGTTTCGTTGACCGCTCCTGCCGAGAGGCGCATCAAGAGGCTGTCATAGCGTCCCCCGGCGCCGAAGGCCCTCTTCATGGGATCCATCGGATGGCCTATCTCGAAAACAAATCCGTCATAATATGTGAAACGGCGGCCGAACGTCACGCTGAAGCGGGCACCAGAAAGGAACTCAGGGGCGGCTTCCATGATGCGGCCGAACCGCTCAGCGATCGCGCCTATGGCTGTATCGGTTCCCAAGAGCCCATGGCCGCGCGCAAGGCGCGAGAGGTCGTCCGCAGCGCTCCCGAGGCCGCTTTCAAGGCTTGTAAGCTCGGCCAACAGGCTCCGGACCCCGTCTGACAGGGCGGACAGGTCGCCCTCGGTTGCCTGCTCCACAAGGCGCGTCACGATCTCGTCGAGCGTGCGTGTTCCAACAAGTTCGACCCCGGACATGGCCAGCATTTCGCTGACAATCGTCCTAGCATGGCCGGGGGACACGTCCTTCAGCCGCAGCGCGACCGATGTCCGGTCCGAGCTTCGGGCAGAGAGCAGGGCGTTGACGCCGCCATCCTCGCGAAAGGCCCGCAGAAGCGCTGCCGTGCTGCCGGGGGGCAGGTCGAGCGCACTCGCGAAAGCCGGAAAAATGGCGAGATCGCCCATCCTGGCCTGCCCGCTCGTTATCCCTGCCTGCGTCGCTTCCGCGGACACGACCGAATAGAGTTCCGCATCCGACGCCGGCGTAGAGCCATAGCCGAAGCGTTCGCAGCCAACCTGGACGAACTCGACCGGTTCGTCGGCTCCGACCGGTATCCGGAAGGCGCGGGACGCATAGCGTACCGTGTGCTCTCCGGTGCGGCCAGACTTGCGGGCAGCGACCTCCTCGACAGCCAGGGGCAAGGTGAGGTCCGGCCTGAGGGCGAGGTCGCGATTGCGGTGATCGCCGAAGATGCAGAGCCGCGCCCGCACAGCTTCCCCGGAAAGTTCCAGCGGCAAAGCAGCCGGCATGACCGTTACCGGATCGACCAGTTCGCCGCCCAGCCGCTCGAAGACCGCCCCAAGCCCAGCCATCAGCCCGCCGCCTCGACGATGGCCCGCAGCGTTGCAACCATGTTTGCGCGTACCACCTCGACCTGGCCTGGCCGGGACTCCCGCCACTCCTCATTGGATTTTATCGCTGCCGCCTCTGCCGCGCCTGCCTTCAGATCCTTGATGGTAACCGTCCCCCGGGCGATTTCGTCGTCGCCAACCATCACGACAGCCGGGGCGTCCCGCCGGTCAGCATATTTCATCTGTGGCCGCATCCCCGAGCTTCCCATGTACATTTCCGCCCGCAGGCCTGCCGCCCGGATCTCGGCTGTAATCTGCAGGCCGCGCGAGGGGTCGTCCCTGTCGAGATTGAGCACGACAACTGGTCCGGAACGCGCCGCGAGGCCGCCAGTTGCGGACAGGATTGCGGCAAGGCGCGAAATGCCGACCGAGAAGCCGGTCGCTGGAACCTGCTCGCCGGTAAACCTCGCGACGAGGTCATCATAGCGCCCGCCGCCGCCGACGGACCCGATCCTGACGGCTGCGCCGGAATCATCTGTCACTTCGGCGAGGAGATCGGCCTCGAAGACGCAGCCGGTATAGTATTCAAGTCCCCGCACAATCGACGGGTCGAACGAGACATCGGCGGCCGGAACACCCAGGGCGGCAAGGCTTGCTTCGATGCCTGCGAGCTCGCCAATACCCGCCCTTGCCTCTTGCCCTGTCCCTGAAACGCGTCCGAGCTGCTCAAGGGTTTCGCTGCGGGTCGCATGTCCGGCATCGGCAAAGGCAAGCACCTGCCGAACCTTGTCCGGCGCAAGGCCGGCCCCTTTCGTAAAGTCGCCGGACTCGTCCTTCCTGCCTGCGCCGAGGAGGTCGGCAACCCCCGATGGACCAAGCCGGTCAAGCTTGTCGAGCGCCCTCAGCACGGTCAGCCTGGCTTCGTGCGTGCGGGCCCCGACATCATCAAGCACGGCGTTGAGTAGCCGCCGAGTATTGACCTTGATGCGAAAGTCGCCGCCCGGAACACCGGCCGCGCGCATGGCAGCCGCAGCCATGGCGATCATCTCGCCATCGGCATGGAAACCTCCGGCACCCACGGTGTCCGCATCGCACTGCAGGAACTCGCGGAAGCGGCCCGGGCCCGGCTTCTCGTTGCGCCAGACCGGACCGGACGCATAGCGCCGGAACGGCTTCGGAAGGGCCTGCCAGTTCTCCGCTGCAAAGCGCGCGAGCGGGGCCGTAAGATCATAGCGCAAGGCCAGCCAGGCCTCGTCATCGTCCTGCAAGGCAAAGACGCCCTCGTTCGGGCGATCAGCGTCCGGCAGGAACTTGCCAAGGCTGTCTGCATATTCGAACGCTCCGGTGTCGAGCGCTTCGAAGCCCCATTGCCGGTAAACGCCGGTCACGCGCCGGATGAGGTCCTGCTCGGCATGGATCAGGCCTTCACGCTTGTCCTGGAAGCCACGCGGGGAACGCGCGAGGTCCTTTCGCGGCAGTGTCGCTTCAGTCATGGCGGGCTCAGGCCTTCGTCACCTCAAACAGAGCCTCGCCCTAGCCGATGGCCATGGCATTGTGAAGCGATCACGGGAAAAAGGCCGGCGAAGCCCTCAATACTTGACCGAACAGCCATAGGGTCGCGTTACGGCCGGGTCGGGGGCCTGCCCGGACTCGAGGCTGGCAAGGGATGCCGTGACATAATTGGTCGCCTTGGGAATGTCGGCCGTATCAGCCGACCGGATGGAGTCGATCGCCCCGTTGTAGACGAGCGTGCCATCCGGCGTGACAATGTACATGTGCGGTGTCGTCTTGGCATCATAGAGGCGGCCGATGTCCCCGGACACATCCAGTATCACGGCCGAAGGGCTCGCGCCGCGGCCCTCGTTGATGGCTTCGGCTTCCGCGCCGGAGACATGCCCCTGCTCGCCCGGGGCCGAGGAGATCACCGAGAGCCAGACGATGTCTTCCGCTGCAGCGTCGGCCTGCAGGGTCTGCATGTTCCGATAGCTCTCGTCATAATGCTTCTGCACGAACGGGCATCCGTCATTGGTCCATTCGAGGATCACGGTCTTTCCGGCATAGTCGCCGAGGGAGATCGTCTCTCCGGTGCTGGTGACGCCCGTAAAGGCAGGTGCCGGACTGCCGATGATCGCCGAACTGCCTGCTCCTGCCGTCTGTGCCGAGGCAATCATCGCTGCCGCCGTGAGCCCTACAGCCGTGGCCATCCCGCAGGCAATTACGGCATTTCTGCGGGTGAAAATCGTGTTCATGGACATGGATCAGGTCTCCGCTTCGCTGAGTATTCGTTCGATTTCTTCCAGAACCAGGTTTTCGCTTAGAAGCTGCGGCAGAATTTTCGGGTTCGGTTCGCCCGGATCATACAGCAGATACATCGGAACGCCAGCACGGCCTCGCATTTCGAGTTCCCGCGCGATCCGTTCGTCGCGATTGGTGAAATCGGCCACCATGAAGACGATGTCGGCGCGTGCAAATGCGTCGCGGACCCTGCCCGACCGGAGAGTCGTCAGCTTGTTGACCTGGCAGGTCGCGCACCAGGTTGCCGTGAAATCGACGAACACGCCCTGGCCTTTGCGGATGGCCTCAGCGACCGTCTCGGGCGCCCATGCGACGGCGGCACTGGCCAGCCCGCCCGTGGCCGAAGCCGTCTCAGTCCGGGGAAGCGCCGAAAGACTAGCCCAGACGGGCAGGAAAACGCCCGCACCTGCAACCAGCAGACCCGCCACGGCAAAGACGCGCCTTTCGCGATTGCCGAAGGCCCACGCCGCAAAGCCGATGATGACGGCCCCGACAAGGGTCCAGACGACAGGACCCATGCCGACCTGGCTGCCGAGCACGGACAGGAGCCAGATCGCCGTCAGAAACATCGGAAAGGCAAAAACCTGCTTCAGCCGCTCCATCCACAAACCCGGTTTCGGCAGCCGTCCGGACAAGCCGGGCATGTGGCTGAGGGCGAGGAAAGGCAGCGCTAGGCCGAACCCGACCAGGGCAAAGACGATGAGGACAACCGCCGCAGGCTGGCTGATGACGGCGCCGAGCGCGATTCCAAGAAACGGTCCGATGCAGGGTGCCCCGACCACGGCAGCGAGAACGCCAGTAAAGAACGCCCCCGCCGAGCCGCCCTGCGTGGCAAGCGAGTTGCCGACACCCTGAACGGAGCTGCCCAGGGTCACGGTCCCGAAAAGCCACAGGCCGATCACGAACATCAGCAAGGCAAGCAAAGCCACGACGGCGGGGTACTGAAGCTGGAAGCCGAGGCTGAGGAACTCCCCGGCAGACCGCAGGGCGACAAAGGTCGCCCCGATCGCAAGGAATGAAACGAGCACACCTCCGGTGTAGAACCAGCCATGCGCGCGCAAACGGGCCGCGTCCCCGCGCGCGGCGGTCTCGACCATTCCGAAAGCCTTGAGGGACAGGACCGGCAAGACGCATGGCATGAGGTTGAGGACGAGCCCGCCGGCAAGCGCCATCAGTCCGATCAGGGCGAAGCGCGCCGCACTAAAGGCCGCAGGTTCGGCAAGCGATGCAAGGCCGCTCGTTGCGGCAAGCGGCACAGCACATGGGATCGCCCGCAACTCATGGCCAGTCCGTCGGCCAGCGCTGTCTTCCAGCACGACGATGCCGGCAAGTTCGTCCGGAAAGGACTCTGCATAGCCTGGCACGAGATCAAGCGACGCACCCTGTTCGCCGAACCGCGCGACCTGCGCGGCAGAGTGGCTGATCTCGTTATCATAGGGGAAGAAGCGGATCGCGCTGCCTGCCTGCGCCAGAGCCGGGGCCGCCATGGACAGGAGCCAGGTATCGCCTTCGTCCGTCAGGCATGCCTCGCCTTCGAGCCTCGCGGGGGCCCTCTCGATCCAGTCGGCGATCAGCCGCCCGCCCGGCACATTGACTTCGCCCCGCTCCGCGACTGGGAGCCTCAGGCTGTATGCCGCAGTTTCGGGAATGCAGATTTCTTCACAAATGAGATAGTCGAGTTTGCCCGACAGCTCGAATTCGCCTGCTGCTTCCACTGGCACGTTAACGGCGAAGGGCAGGACGAGGCGCTCGTCATAGCCATAGTCCATGATCTGGCCTTCGACGACGACCAGTTCCTTCGGGATCGGCCAGACGAATTCGCCATCCACTGCCGCTGCACCGGCGGTCCAGTTG
>CAYSED010000001.1:12718-13384 GCA_964429935.1 uncultured Hyphomonadaceae bacterium | reverse complement strand
TACGTGCCATCCTTCCGCGATCACCAGGTCGAATGCGGCGTAGAACGTCTCGCCGGGCTGCACGATTTCCCGCTCAGCAACAAGTTCTACCGTCGCATGCCCGCCATCTGCCGGATCTGCCAGCGAGGTTTGGCCAGCCAGTCCCGCAACAAAGCAGAGGGAAGCCAGCAGCGATCGGCCCGGGCGGCATTTCTTCAGCAGTTTCATGCAGGTTTCGTAGTGGAATTTGCCCACTTGCGCACCCCGGCATCGCGGGGAAGTGATCCGGACCTGATAGTGCGTTCTCGCCCGCAGCGTACGCCCGGGCAAGCGGAGGCTGTCAGCCCACCTGGGACTTCTGCGATCAGGCGTTTCCCCCTGTGCCGGGACCCGGCGTGCGGAGAGCACGCTGAATGGTCCTGGGCCAGTTCAGGAGCGACACCAGGTGCGAATAGATCGCCCCGAGGGCTCCGCCTGCTTTCAGCTCCAGGAACGCGTCGTTAGGCAGGCTGTTGAGGCGTTCTTCCGACACGGCGAAATAATCGGCAATCTTCTGGGCGGGGCCTGCTTCATTGCCCTGCGCATCGCGCGGCTGAAAGCTGATCGACTTGGGTTCAAAGAGGTTGTACTTTTTCATCATCTCGACGAACTGGAGTGTCCCGCGCCGCTGGCGCTCGAATGCCTTGC
>CAYSED010000001.1:0-12708 GCA_964429935.1 uncultured Hyphomonadaceae bacterium | reverse complement strand
GACGGCTGGTCGCCTTCGAAGAAAGACACTTCGGGACGATCCGACACCATCGGCGCGGCGCGATCGACGCAGAGAAGAAGCTGGTCCTTGGCTTCGTCAGCGGCGAAAACGAACGGATAGCGGCGTACAAAGGCCGGCATGTAATAGTCAGGCTCGGTCCGGCCGTCATTGCGGACATAGAGGTTCTGGCCCTGGCGCACGCCCATCACGGCAATCGGCGTGAAGTCATTGCCGACAAAGATGATCGGATAGCTCGATGCGGCGACGCCGAACTCGGCAACCGTCACGGGCACGGCGTGGGCATCCCGCAGGAAGCCGAACGGCTGGTCGATCTGCCGGACGCCAAGCGACCCGTGCGCCTGGAAGGACAGCGGCTCGGGCTTGCGGTAGAACAGGACGTTTCCGGTAACCTGATTTCCGGCGGCTGTGCCAGTTTGCGGTGTGTCCACGATGTTAACTCCTCATTGGCTTTCCGGGGCTGATTATCCGATAAGGCCGGTGTGGACAACCGCGCGCGAACATACCTTTTTGGTAACACTCATGGAATGCTGAAAGTGGCCGTCATCATGCATCATCGCTTCGACATCAGGCGGACCGGCCCCCTCTTGATGACTATTGCCATCGTTCTGGCTGCGTGCGGCCCTGCGGGTTCGGGCCAGGGCCAGGCCAGGGCGAAGCGTGCGGCCGAAGACCTGTCGGCTGCGTTTGCGCGGATCGCGACGGACGAACTCGAGCGGTCGCCGGAAACGGCCTCCCGTCTTGGACTCAGCGAGCAGCAGGCCGGATATGCCTTCAAGTCCAGGCTTGACGACCGGTCGCAGGCCATTTTCGAGCGCATGCGCCTGCTGAGGCTCGAGAATCTTGAAACCCTCGAAGCTGTAGACGCATCAGGCCTGCCCAATGACCGTAAAGCCCAGTACGGAATTGTTCTTGACGCCTATCGCAACGCCGTCGACATGGCTGCCTTCGGCCATGGCCATGTCGCCCTCGGTTATGCCCGACCCTATGCTGCCGATCACCTGAACGGTGCCTATCTCGACATTCCGGAACTCCTGATGCGCGACTCGCTGCTCCGCGACCGCGTTGATGCCGAAGGCTTCCTGTCGCGGCTGAAGGCGCTCGCGCCGACCCTCGATGACGAACGACGCCGGCTCGCGGCCGATTCCCGTGCCGGGATCACGCCGCCGGATTTCATCCTCGCCCGCATGCTCCAAATCGCGGCCGTCATGCTTGGGCCATCCCTGCCGGAACCTCACCCGCTTTATTTGGCCTACGAGGAGCAGTTGGCCGATGTCGATGACGGCGTCTCTGCCGATAGCCGCGCGAACCTTCTGGCCGAAGCTGCCGCCATCATTTCGGAAGAGGTCCAGCCTGCCTATGCCCGTTATGTCGGGACCCTCGAGGAGCTTGCCGCAAAGGCGCCCTCGGCCCCGGGAATATGGCAGTTGCCGAACGGAGAAGCCTATTACCAGGCGAGCCTCGATCTCTATGCCGGAGCGGGCCAGTCGCCAGAGTCTATCGGCCAGATCGGCGAGCAACTCGTGCAGTCCCTGAGCGGGGAGCTTGATGCGCGCCTCGCAAATCTCGGCCATGTCAAAGGCCCGGTAGGGGAAAGGCTGAGCCTTCTCTCGCAGTCCGAAGGCCAGACCTATCCGGGCGACGAAGCCGGTCGGGCCGCCCTTCTCCTGCGCCTTGAAAGCCATCTGGCGCGAGCTGCAGACCGTCTCGGCGACATCGTTCCTGCCGAGCCGCGACAGGCAGTCACGGTCGAAGCCGTTCCGCAGATGTTTGAAGCCGGACACCCCGGGGGCTACTACCAGTCGGCACCCCTCAATGGCGGAACGCCTGCAAGGTTCTTTATTAATCTCAGGGAGTCCGGAGAGTGGCCTGACTTCTCGCTTGCAACACTCGCCTTCCACGAAGGCATTCCGGGCCATCACCTTGAAAGCACCCATCAGGGCGAAACGCAGGACTTTCCCCTGGTACGCCGGCTGGTATGGCTGCCTGCCTATGGCGAAGGCTGGGCGGTCTATGCCGAAGACATCGCCCTGGAGCTTGGCCTCTATGACGAGGACCCGCTCGGCGAGATCGGCTATCTTCAGTCCCTCCTGTTCCGGGCCGCCCGGCTCGTTGCAGACGCCGGGATTCACGACGGCCGGTGGACACGCGAGGATGCCGTTGCCTATCTTGCGAGTACAACGGGCTTGCCGCTGTCCGCGATCGAAGCGGAAGTCGACCGCTACGCCGTCTGGCCAGGCCAGGCTGCCGCCTACATGCTCGGCCGCCTCGAAATCCTGCGGCTGAGACAGCGGGCCGAGGACATTCTGGGAGAGCGGTTTTCGCGGGCCGCTTTCCATGATGTCCTTCTCGCCAGCGGCCCTCGTCCCTTCCCTTTCGTCGAGAAGGACATCGACAACTGGATTTCGGAAGAGCTTGCAGACTGAATACCTAGGCGGCGAGCGAGAGGTCGGCCTCGGCCGGCCGGTACGCCACCGGGCAGAAAGCCGACACGAGATCGCGGACCGTCTCAAGCCGCTCTGGCCGGCCCGGCTCGCTGGCAAAGAAGACCGCCCGTGCCCCGTATCGCTCGGCTTCCCGCTGTGCCCAGAACGGACGGATGTCGTGCAGCCTGCCGGTTACTTCGATGACGCTGATAACCCTCCAGCCATAAGTGTCGGGAGCCGCAAAGACGACGACCCCGGCATTGCGCGCCCAAGGGGCAGTCTCGTCGACCTGCATGAACGCATATTCGCGGCCCGATGCACCCGCCAGCTTCATTCTGTGCTTCATGTTCACTCTCCGTTCTTAACCTGTTATATTCTGCTTTTGTTCTTGCACAAGCCTTTTTTTCGGCCTCGTCGAAGGCTACCGGCGCCGGCCCGGCGAGCGTGACTTCTCGTTATCGCAGCGTCATGGTTGCTCTTGGCGGTGCCGCGACTATTGTCGTTTCCGAACCGGCCATGGGAGTTCAGGATGCGTTTCGAGGGCACTGAGAATTATGTTGCGACCGATGACCTGCGTGTCGCCGTCAATGCCGCGATCACGCTCGAGCGACCGCTTCTCGTGAAGGGCGAGCCCGGGACAGGCAAGACGGTGCTGGCCATCGAGGTCGCAAAGGCGCTCGGCATGCCGCTCATCGAATGGCATGTAAAATCGACCACCCAGGCCGCTCAGGGGCTTTACGAGTACGATGCAGTAAGCCGGCTTCGGGACGGACAAATGGGCGAGGAACGCGCCAAGGACGTCCGCAACTACATCAAGAAAGGCAAGCTCTGGGAGGCTTTCACCTCGGCCCGGCGCCCGATTCTCCTGATCGACGAGATCGACAAGGCTGACATCGAGTTCCCGAACGATCTCCTTCAGGAGCTCGACCGGATGGAGTTCTATGTCTATGAAACCGATGAGACCGTGAAAGCGGCAGTGCGGCCGATCGTCATCATCACGTCGAACAACGAAAAGGAGCTGCCGGACGCCTTCCTGCGCCGCTGTTTCTTCCACTATATTAAGTTTCCCGACGAGCAGACGATGAAGGCGATCATCGATGTCCACTATCCGGGCATCAAGAAAAAGCTCGTGTCTGAAGCGCTGACGACGTTCTACTCGATGCGCGAGGTTCCCGGCATGAAGAAGAAGCCGTCGACCTCGGAGCTTCTCGACTGGCTCAAACTGCTCCTGAACGAAGATGTCGATCTCGAGACGCTGCGCGAGAAGGACCCCGCGAAACTGACGCCGCCGCTTCATGGCGCCTTGCTAAAGAACGAGCAGGATGTCGCCCTGTTCGAGCGGCTCGCCTTCCTTGCACGCCGCGAAACCGGCGCAAAGCGGGGGCCGGCGGGCTAGCGGCTTCCCCTGGCTCAGCGACTGGCAAGCTGCCAGTTCAGTCCTGCCCCGTCATCGAGACCGTGGCGGGTGTCCCGGTCGAACGCCCTGTTCCGGGACATGGCCTCGGCATGGTAATATTTGGACAAGTTCCTTGCCCGCGACTCGAATGCCGCACAGGTCGGCTCCGGAGACATGGCCTGCAGGGCATCCGCCATTTCCCCGGCGACCTCGCGCGCGATTTCGACGTGCCGCCGCTCGTGCGCCCGGAGTGCAGTCATGTGGCGCTGCCATTCGGCGCGGGAGGGCGCGGGAGCTGCCGCGACATCCTGCCAGTGCGGAAGGATGATCGTCGAGCGTCCGTCGATAACGACACGGGCCGCCGCGCATCCTGCGGCCGTCTCGACAGGCCAGAACCACCAGACCCAGTCATAATCCGCCGCCGCAGACCTTGCTGTGCCATCGATCACGACCGGCGAAGCGGCATACATGGCGTCATAGGCCGAGGCGAGGTCTGGCGCTGAAAACGCATAGCGCGTGACCGTTTCGGTCCACCGGCTTTGGTCAGGATGTGCCGCGGCTGGCCTGTCGGCATCCGGCACGGGGGCCATCGATACAACGCTGGCAAAGGCGGCGAGGCCCGCCGCAATGCCGAGGGCTCCATGCATGAAATGTCTCAATATTCTCAAGACCTGTCCCGCCCGGCAGCTACCAAGCAACCAGCTAACCATACTTGCCTGAAGATACCGTGGGACCGGGCCGGCAAAATTCCGGGGAGGCGTTAACCAGGTTGCCGCCTGTGCCGCCGACATCAGTTCGCAGGGGGGTCACCCTCTGCAAGAACCTTGTCCTGCATAGTCTTTCCGGACTTGGAGCTGAGAAAATCTGCCATCTTTGTCTTGTCGCCACGGTCAAGCCACCAGGATACGAAGGCGATGGAGATCCAGCCGGCATGGAACAATGTTCCGAGCGTGATGGCGACCCAGCCTGGCACGGGGCCAATGTGCGCGCGACTGACGAGGACTTCGAGGCTGCTGGTCTCGACCGGATGTATGCTGATCTTGGCGAAGTACGCTGCGCCGAGGATTGCGAACAGCCAGCCATAATTGCGGCGCAAGCGGCGTCCGATGGCGCGCAGCATGCTGATCCGGTATTGCGGCTTCTCGTAATCGTCAGACAGGGCCGAGCCCCGGTCGAGCGCGATCTTAGCCCCCTCACCCCTCAGGATGGGAACATAAAACGCGATCTCGAGCACGCGCGCACGGAAGCGCCAGACATAGAAGAACCGGTACCGCCGCGCCTCGAGCATCAGAAAAACGACGCAAAGCAAGCCGACGAGCACGATCGGAAAAGGCGAGGCCGAAGCGCTGGCGAAAGCGACAGACAGGCCGATACCGGTCGATACGACCGCCCAGCTCGTCGTCTGGTCGAGCCTCTGACGCCAGATTGTCGAACGGTAAACCTCGGCCCGATACAGGTGGGCGAGCGCTCCAATTTCCTTGGCGCCGGCAATCCCTTCGGGCGGATCGAGATCATCCTCCATGAGGGCGATATTGCGCAAAACCCGTGAGTCGGCAAAGGTCGTTCCCATGAATGGCATGCACATGCGGCGCGTCTTGCTGCCAAAGAACCTGATGGCTTGCGTCCCCGCGCTTGTCCTCGCAGCCTGCGCAGTCGCGCCGGCACCGGACCCGCAGGGCATCGACGCTGCTGCTGCGAACCTTCCCGCAAACCCCGACACGCCTGCCCCGGTCTGGCAGGATGACCCGGCTGGAAGCCTTCACGTCCTCTCCGGGCTTCTGTGCCGCCCGAACCTTCACTCCTTCGCCTTCACACGGCGCGACAGCTATCCAGGCCGCCCGGAGGGCGAGGATGTTTCCTGCACCTATCAGGCAGCCGAAGGAGGGGCGATCACGCTTCACCTGACCGATTTCGGACGTGCCGTCCCTGTCGATGCGCACCTAAAGGGCACGGCCCGGCGCATCCAGGAAACCTATCGCCGTAGCCTGATGGTGACCCCTCCCCCGGTCGACTGGCCGGACACGGTCAGCGCGGCATTTCGGATCGATGCCATCTCAACGCTGCGCCCCGGCGTCGCCATGGAAACCGCCGTCTGGATCAAGCGCGCCGACCGATGGCATATCAAGGCGCGCGCCACTTATGAGGCCGACCGGCGCGGCCAGGTCGCCGCTGCGGTCCTCGCCCTCATGAGCCGTGCCGAAGGCGACATTGCCGGCCCCGATCCGGGCGCGAGCTGAAGGCCCGCCGCAGCGTCATGGCTTGGCCCGGCTCGAAGATGGCCCTATTCTGCCGATCAAGGAGAACTGCCCCATGTTCCTCAACTTCTTCAATGACCTGCGCGCCGCGAAAATACCGGTCACCCTGAAGGAGTATCTTGTCCTCCTCGAAGCCATGGACAAGGACGTCATCGGCATGGAGGTCGACGACTTCTATTTCCTCGCCAGGGCCACCCTCGTCAAGGACGAGCGCAATCTCGACAAGTTCGACAAGGTCTTCGGCCATACTTTCAAGGGGCTCGACGGCCTTTCCGACGCGATCGAGGTCCAGGACCTGCCGGAAGAGTGGCTGCGCAAGATGTCCGAAAAGTTCCTCACGCCCGAGGAACAGGCCGAGATCGAGGCGCTCGGCGGCTGGGAGAAGCTGATGGAAACCCTGAAACAGCGCCTCGAGGAACAAAAGAAGCGCCATGAGGGCGGCAACAAATGGATCGGCACGGGCGGCACGTCGCCGTTTGGAGCAAATGGATACAATCCGGAAGGTGTCCGCATCGGCCAGGACAAGTCGCGCCACCGTCGCGCCGTGAAGGTCTGGGACAAGCGCGAGTTCAAGAACCTCGACGACAGCGTCGAGATCGGCACGCGCAATATCAAGGTTGCCCTGCGCCGCCTGCGCAAATGGGCGCGTGAAGGCGCCCCCGACGAACTCGACCTCAGCGGCACCATCCGGCAGACGGCCCGCCAGGGCTATCTCGACCTAGTTATGCGCCCGGAGAAGCGCAACGCCGTCAGCGTCCTGCTCCTGCTGGATGTCGGCGGCTCGATGGACCCTTACATCCGCGTTTGCGAGGAACTGTTCTCTGCGGCTCGCTCGGAAATCAAGAATCTGGAATATTTCTACTTCCACAATTGCCCCTATGAGGGCCTCTGGAAGGACAATCGCCGCCGCCACAACAGCCGCATCCCGACTTGGGATGTGCTTCACAAATATCCATCTAATTACAAGGTCATCATTGTCGGGGATGCCACGATGAGCCCGTACGAGATCACCTATGCGGGCGGCAGTGTCGAGCATTGGAACGAGGAACCGGGCGGACTCTGGCTACACCGTTTCGTCGATATCTATCCGAGCCTCGTCTGGCTGAACCCGGTCAAGTCGGGAGCCTGGCCGCATACCGGGTCGATTTCTCTCATCCGCGACCTGATCGGGCCGCAGCGCATGTTCGAGCTGACGCTGGGCGGGCTCGACGAGGCGATGAAGGAACTTGGGCGGTAGGCCGATATGGCCTCGCCCTGCTGCAGGTGGTGGGCGGTAACGGGTTCGAACCGCTGACCCTCTCGGTGTACGCGAGATGCTCTACCGGCTGAGCTAACCGCCCTTATCCCCGTCCACGCCACGCCTGCGGACCTGAAATGGCGCGAGTGACGCGCGTGAAAACCAATCCGCAATTCGTTTATTATCAATGACTTACGTCGCCACTGACCACCTCTTGTAGTGCAAAAAGTCGGCAATTTGTAGTGCAAACCGTAGTGCACCTTCTCCTTTCGCTTCGGGTTCGACGCACCCCATCCAGCGCCCTTGGGTGAAATAACGCAATACTGGCTTCTTGCCAAGTTAGGCGTGCTCAACTGGTAGCTTTTCGACAGCCCTTTCTATCGCGTGAAACTCCTTGCTGGCATTACTATGCCCGCAAAGAGATCGTCTACGAACCGCCCGCAAGGACCTTTGACACGTCTCTCCGCCGAAACTGACCCGGGCGAGCTAAGATGGCTATCTTGGCAGCGCCCGCTGCCCTTAAAGGCAAGTTGTACTTGCATATACCCAATAGGGGTATTATGTATGCAATGGTTGATCCAACCTTGACGGAGTGGTGCGCTCCCAATCAACAAGGAGGCGAACAATGAAAATCAGATCTGTGGGCAATGCCCTGTCCCTCTTTTTTGTCATCACATTTATCATCTGCATTGGCTGGGGACTCCTCACCCCGCCGACGCTCCACATGCATGGGGCTTGGGAGGGATTCCTGCCTGGCTTCGAGTTCCTGACGCCCCTTGGCTTCGGACTTGGGCTAATCGAGAGCTATCTCTACGGGTGGTACATCGCTCTGGTGTTCGTGCCGCTCTACAACCGGATCAACACAGCAACCTGATCAATTTAATGCGCCGCGCCGAGATTCTTCGGTGCGCCGCACGCTATTTGAGGCTTCACATGACTAAAGACGATCATTCCGATCACGCGCGACACGGCGAGCATTGTCAGCCCAGCGCAGAGGCAGCGGGCAAGGATTTTGATAACATTCCAGTGGGGTATAGCGGCACGGTCTGGACCTGCCCGATGCATCCTCAGGTGCGCGAAACATCAAACACCGGCTGCCCTATCTGCGGGATGTCCCTCGAACCTGAGACGGTAACCGCCGAAGAAGACAACTCAGAGCTCGACGACATGACGAGACGGTTTTGGGTGGGGGTCGTGCTGTCCGTGCCCCTGATCGCCTTTGTCATGGGCGAAATGATCCCCGGTAATCCGCTCGGAACTCTGATCAATCCCGCTGGCGGCATCTGGCTCCAAGCTGCGCTCGCGACGCCAGTGGTGCTCTGGGCAGGATGGCCGTTCTTCGTGCGCGGCTGGGAGTCAGTCAAACGTCGCAGCCTGAACATGTTCACGCTGATCGCGATGGGTGTCGGGGTGGCCTATGTCTATTCTCTTGTCGCTACCTTTGCGCCTGGCCTGTTTCCAGACTCCTTTCGAGGCCATGGCGGCACAGTCGCCGTTTACTATGAAGCCGCTGCTGTAATCGTGACCCTCGTCCTGCTTGGCCAGGTTTTGGAGCAGCGGGCGCGAAGTGCGACGTCTGGCGCAATCCGCGCACTGCTTGAACTGGCGCCGCCAACAGCAAGACGCATCAGCGAAGACGGTACGGAAGACGAAATTGATCTCGCTCATGTCAATCAGGGAGACAAGTTGCGGGTCCGTCCGGGCGAGAAAATTCCGGTCGATGGCATTGTTCTGGAAGGCCGCTCGACTGTCGATGAATCGATGGTCACCGGTGAGCCCGTCCCTGTTGAAAAGGCCCAGAAGGACCGCGTCACGGGTGGCACAGTTAACGGCACCGGGTCTTTGGTCATGCGAGCAACGCATGTCGGAGAAGACACTCTGCTGTCGCAGATTGTTCAAATGGTCGCTGCCGCGCAGCGCTCACGCGCGCCAATCCAGCGACTGGTCGATCTTGTTTCGTCCTGGTTCGTCCCAGCAGTGATCTTCACCGCCATTCTGACATTTGTTGTCTGGTCCATTTTCGGCCCCGACCCGGCAATGGCCTTCGCTCTTGTGAATGCAGTCGCCGTGCTGATCATCGCATGTCCCTGCGCCCTCGGTCTTGCCACGCCAATGTCGATCATGGCCGGCACCGGCAAGGGTGCTTCAAACGGCATTCTCATCAAGAATGCCGAGGCGTTGGAGACATTTGAGAAAGTGGACACCATCATTGTCGACAAGACGGGGACGCTAACGCTTGGTCGTCCGGAACTCGTTCTTGTTGAAACCGCCGGTCCATTTGACGAAGCGGGTCTTTTGAGCCTCGTTGCGGCCGTTGAGCGTTCGAGCGAACATCCTCTGGCCGAAGCCATCGTTCGGGGCGCGGAGGCGCGCAATGTGCCGGAATCCACCGCGACAAATTTCCAATCGGTCACCGGCGAAGGTGCTCAGGCTGATGTCGATGGAAAGCTGGTCGCCATCGGCAACTCAAAAATGATGAAGCGGCTCGGTGTCTGGTCGGATCAATACAAGGAGCAAGCTGATCAACACCGCTCTGAAGGTCAGACGGTCATGTTTGTGAGTGTTGACGGCGCATTTGCAGGCATGATTGGCGTGGCTGACCCAATCAAGGAAACAACGCCGGAAGCGATCAAACGCCTGCATGCCGAGGGCTTGAAAGTCGTTATGCTGACCGGCGACTCCGAAGCCACCGCACAGGCAGTGGCGCGCAAGGTCGGGATCGATGAAATCCACGCGGATGTCTCGCCCGAGGATAAGCACAGAATTGTCGCGGAGCTGCAAAAAGGCGGCGCCCGGGTCGCCATGGCGGGAGACGGCATCAATGATGCGCCCGCACTGGCCCAGGCGGATGTCGGCATCGCGATGGGAACTGGAACAGATGTCGCGATGGAGAGCGCTGGCGTCACTCTGGTCAAGGGCGATCTTCTGGGCGTCGCCAAAGCGCGCGCGCTCAGCCGCGCGACCATGAGAAATATTCGCCAGAATCTCTTCTTTGCATTTGTCTACAACTCGCTTGGCGTACCCGTCGCGGCGGGCGTGCTCTATCCGTTTTTCGGATTGCTGCTCAGCCCGATGATCGCTGCTGCCGCGATGAGCCTGTCGTCAGTATCCGTGATCGCCAATGCGTTGCGCCTGAGATCGCTGAAGCTATGACAGAGAAAGTCGACGCTAAAGAACAGATCTACACACCGCCGCTTGGATTCGCCGCGCTGACCCCGCTCTATGATGCGGCCATCGCAGTTTTCACGCGAGAAAGTAAATGGCGCACACATATTATCAGTGCACTGTCGCCGAAGGCTGGCGATTTAATCCTTGATATTGGATCGGGCACAGGGCGGCTGGCTGAGAAGATTTATCGCGCTGAACCACACGCCCGATATCTGGGGATTGATCCGGACAAGACCGCTGCCGCCATTGCGCGCAAGCGCGCGGCGAAAATTGGCTCGGCTGCGCGATTCTGTGTCAGATTCTTCGATGGAACCGAGACGATCGAAAACACTCCGCCGAACAAGATAGTATCATCCCTGGTGCTGCATCAGACGCCGCTGACGGAAAAGCGCCGGATCATACAATGCGCATATGATGCATTGCCTGTGGGCGGTGTCTTTGTTCTTGCCGACTACGGTCTCCAGAATACAGCGCTCATGCGGTTTATGTTTCGGTTGAGCGTTCAAGCGCTCGATGGCGTTGAAAACACCCAGCCCAATGCCGATGGCGTGCTGCCGGAGCTCTTTGAACAATCTGGGTTTTCAGGCATTGCGGAAATGGCGAATATTGCAACGCCGACTGGGTCGATTTCCATTCTTCGCGCGCACAAGCCAGAAACTGATCGTGAGCGTGGACGATGAGAGCGGACTACAAAAAAGGGAGTTTGAGTTTAACCGGGGCGGTGGCCATGGGCACCGGTGTGATGATTGGCGCTGGGATCTTCGCTTTGACCGGCCAGGTTGCGGAGTATGCAGGTGCCCTATTCCCTTTAGCCTTCGTGCTCGCAGCCGTCATCAGCGGTTTCAGCGCCTATTCCTATATCAAGGTCTCGAATAAATATCCGTCCGCTGGCGGGATCGCGATGATTCTGAAGAAAGCATACGGACCGACCATGGTCACAGGCGGCGCTGCGCTCCTTATGGCCTTTTCGATGATCATTAATGAGAGTCTGGTTGCGAGAACCTTCGCTACCTACTCCCTGCAACTTTACGGTGTCGAAGGCGGGATCCTTGTTCCTGTCCTCGCGCTAGGTCTTATCGTCGCCGCCTTTATGATTAACATCGCCGGTAATGATGTGATCGGCAACATTTCCAAGATAACCGCTGTTTTAAAAATCGGCGGCATCCTCGTTTTCGCCTTGATTGCGCTTTGGACGGCGGGATTCAGTTTTCAGCCGGCTGAAGGCGCCATCGCAGGCGACACCTCGGCTGGTGGGTTTCTCGCTGGTGTGGCGCTCGCCATATTGGCCTATAAGGGCTTCACGACGATCACCAATAGCGGGGATGAGGTCGAAAACCCCAGTCGCAATGTCGGGCGGGCAATCATGATCTCGCTGACCATCTGCGCCGTCGTTTATATCCTCGTGTGCTTTGCAGTCGGGTCGACGCTCACAATTGAAGAAATTGTCGCTTCGAAAGACTATGCGCTCGCTGAGGCGGCACGTCCGGCGCTCGGCACCTACGGGGTGTGGTTCACTGTTGCTATCGCCATCATCGCCACAGGGTCAGGACTGCTCGCGAGCATCTTCGCGGTATCCCGCATGCTGGCAATGCTTACCGACATGAATATCATACCGCACCGCCATTTCGGGATGCCTGGCAATGTTCAAAAGCACACTCTGGTCTACACGGTCGTCGCCGCCGGTTTGCTCGCTGCGTTCTTCGACCTCAGCCGCATCGCTTCCCTGGGCGCGATCTTCTATCTGGTCATGGACATTCTGATCCACTGGGGTGTACTGCGTCACATTCGAAAAGACGTCGGGGCCCGCGCATGGGTACTGATCACGGCAATCGGTCTCGATCTGCTCGCCCTTGGCGCATTCTTGATCCTCAAATGGCGCAGCGACCCGCTGATTATTGCAATCGCGCTCGCTGGAATGACGGCGATATTTGCAGTAGAGAAATTTTATCTCTCCAAAAGCCGTAACGAAGCGGACTCCAGGTCGACGCAGGAATCGGGCTGAGCGGATACTGTTTCTTCAGCTCCCGGGGCCTGTCAGCGTCGTCGCTGCGGCGATCGCAGCGAGGATGGCGACAAAGAGGAAGATGTCCAAGATCAGCATTCGCCGCAGCCATACACGCCCTGGCAAACTGCCGGTTTCGATTTTTTTTGACACCCATATCTTGTTCAACGCACCGATGCTGAGCGCGAGGCTCGCAAGTGCAGATT